>JAUNHZ010000073.1:0-1598 GCA_030523705.1 Bacteroidales bacterium | reverse complement strand
ATACTTTACCATTATGAAAAAGTTTACACATGCATGGCTGGCTTTCATGGCCATTAAGCGACTGGAATACGCAGCTATCCCTGAGATTTATGATGTCCACATGGTTCAAAAACACGCCAAGTCTTTGGTGCGATGGTTCAAGGAATACCGAGATTTCGTGATTGAAGGAAGCTGGTATCCAGATTCTATCATCTGTGATACCGGCAATAGCCATGGTGTGAAATATACCCCAGGTGACCTCAAGAAGAAAAAGGCTTTCAAGCCGCTCCCTGAGCACATGGAGGTGTATAATTTCATGAAGGAGAATTCCAAGATGTATGGCAAGGAGTTCATCATTGAGGGTGGAAATGTGTGCGACCGTTGTGAAGCTATGGCACATACCCTGGTAGATAACTTCAAGATTCAGTACAACAGTGAGAAGGGTAACCCTATTGCGCCTACGAATACCCACATGGCGCTTCGCTTCTTCATGATGAGCCATTATATAGCTGATACCCACATGCCACTGCATTGCGATAAGCGTCCGTTCTCTGGTGGACATACCATCCATGCCTATATTGAGGACCTGTGGGATTCCATGATCAAGCAGTCCTACGAGATTGACACCAAGAATCTTCGCTTCTACTATGATCCAAAGGGCTATCCATTGGCAACCAAGAAAATGAATGAGGTGATGAAAGAGGTGGAGGAGAAGGTCATCAACCGTCCGTTCCAATACGACTGGGGTAGAAGCGACTACAGCACCTGGGATTACATGAGCGCTGTGTCCGAGTATTCCTACTTGCTGTCATGGTACATGATTCCAGATGTAAAGA
Source organism: Bacteroidales bacterium (assembly GCA_030523705.1). Classification (GTDB taxonomy): domain Bacteria; phylum Bacteroidota; class Bacteroidia; order Bacteroidales; family Bacteroidaceae; genus Minthousia. Next base: position 783 of record JAUNHZ010000073.1, on the reverse strand, counting down.
CCAATGATGAGGTGAAGGAGTTGACCCGTGAGCAGTTCCGTGAGTCCGAAGGCTTCAAGAATCTGGATAAGTACAGTAGCATGATTTTTGCCGATGCTATCGACTCTATTGCCCGTGCATGGCTTCATGCCTGGATTCGTTACCGGGAGTGGGGACCAGATAAGAACAGTGTGCTCAAGAAAGAGACTACCAAGAAGACTGAAACAGAATAATTTATATCGTATGAAAATGAAAATGTTAATGGGAGCAGTAAGCACTGCACTGCTGCTTTCCAGTTTCACTGTGCTTCCTACCGATGAGGGACCAGAGAAGAACGGCGGTATCAAGAAAGAGAACCGCGATGAGAGTGTACGCCCTGGCGACGACTTCTACCAGTATGCTACTGGTGGATGGAGAAAGGCTAATCCATTGCCAGCAGAATATGGCCGTTATGGCTCATTCGAGGTATTGGAGCAGAAGACCAACCAGCAGCTTCGCGACTTGATTGAGGAACTGTCCAAGACTCAGCATCCTCAGGGCTCTGTAGCACAGAAGGTAGCCGATGTCTATCGCTTGGCCATGGATACAGAAACCCGTACCAAGCAGGGAGCTACTCCACTGAAGAACGACTTGAAGGCCATTGCCAGCATCAAGACCGTGGACCAGCTGTTCAATCACATTGCTCAGATGATGATTACCGGTAGCTCTCCATTCTTCGGCTGCCGTATCGGAACCTACCGCGAGGACAGTAATCCTCAAATCCGCAAGTAAACTTCAAAAGGACTCTTTGAAGCCGAAGAGTCC
>JAUNHZ010000072.1 GCA_030523705.1 Bacteroidales bacterium | reverse complement strand
TGATTGCACAGGGTGCAGTGGAACTCTATGACCGCAATGCTCAGGATCTCACAGCTGTAGAGAAGGCAATGGCTGAGACCGGTAAGTTCGTAACCAACAACATCAACTTCGAGACAGGCAAGGCTACTCTCCTTCCTGAGTCAATGGAGGAGATCCAGAAGGTAGCTGACTATATGGTAAAGAACAAATCGGTTCGCTTCGAGGTACAGGGTCACTGCGACAACCAGGGTTCTGACAAAGTTAACGATCCACTGTCACAGCAGCGTGCCGAGGCTGTAGTTGCAGCTCTCGTTAAATTAGGTGTAGACGAGTGGAACCTCCGCGCTGTAGGTAAGGGCAGTCACGAGCCTGTTGCTGACAACAGCACTAAGGCAGGTCAGGCAAAGAACCGACGTGTAGAATTTATCAAGCGATGAGAGCAGAGTGTTATAAACTCGTTTATAATCTATGCCGAAGAGCGACGATAAATGGACGGAGTCAGTTCATTAAGAAGTAATGAGCTAATAGAAAATGCCTGCTCAAATGGGCAGGCATTTTTATTTCCACCCACCACTATGAAACAACTGAAATCTATCTTCATTCTTGTCCTGCTGCTACTTTCTGGGCAATCAAAAGCCCAGGAGGCGGTGATTGAGGACGTCTCGTTTCTGGTACAATATATTAAGGGAGATACAGAGGGAACACGATATTCGGTGGCTTTGTCAAAGAGTTTTACGCAAAGTGAACATGGACGAGAGCTATTGCGACGAGTGCATGACTATTCTGAGCTTGCGATGAACCACATGGCTCGCAAGAACACGGTTAATGGGCTTGAACAGGCAAAGAAGGATATTTTTGCTGAAATCCTCGAGAATTATGAAAAGAATCTGGCTGCTAATAAGCAATTCCTGGCCGAGGGGAATATAACAAAAGAAGAGTTCGAGAAGCGGAAAGCCCAAAACGAAGAGAGACGTGCTGCCGCAGAGAAACAAATGCAGGAGCTAATTAAAGCCGCGAAAGGGCAATCTGATGACCTGTTAAACGACATTCCAGACACCCCGATGCCTGATGACACAGAGGCACTTCTCAAGGAGTTGTGTCGCTATGCCGTGGGCGGCAAGGCCTATAAGCACATTGTGAACATGGGCAAGGGATTGCTCAATGTAAGTAACGAGGAGAACGGCGCCGCTTCATGGGGCATCATCAACTTGCTCGACAACAAGCTGTTCGAAGAGAAATACTATGCTTCCCCATCGTATAGTAAGAAACTTGATCTCTTCGTGCTGAAAAATGCACAAGGTCAGTATGGCCTATTCCACTACAACGGCACACCGGTTATTGCTTTCCAAAAGCATGAGCTGGCTATAGAGCATAGCATGGATTGTCTGGTACAGTACAATGTAAACAATGGCAGCCAAACTGTACTGGATCTTCAGGGTAATCCCAGATTCACATACCAAACACTGCGTGCCGTTGATGGCAGATACTGGGACGCCAAGAACGGCAATAATCGCTGGGGAGCGGTGGACAAGGATAACAATGTGCTTATTCCATTTAAATACAACTATATCTTCGGGGTGGTAGAACGTGAAACCCATCGTGAATTTATTGCAGGAGAGCTCGACACACACGATGAACTGTATGACTTTGAAACACTGGAGCATGTAGCTAACAGAGTAAATAGAAAAATCATATATTTAAAGAAATAAGCAGCAAAGCTGTAATGAATAAACATTTCAACGTATGAAAAAATTTTTGAAATGTTGTCTTTCGGCATTGGCGCTTAACCTTTGCGGTTCTGCACATGCTCAGGACATCAAGGACCTGACTATCAAGGAAAAGATAGACAGCACCTATGTGTTCGGTTTTGATCTGACCGAATCCCGCTCTGCCAAGGGCGGTATCTGGAGCGTGAAGACAGGTAAACCGGAGACTCCGCTTAACTACACCCAGATAAAGAATGACACTATTGATGGCAAACCTGTCATTATGCTCTATCGCGAGGTAGTGTCAGGAAATCATCCACTGAACCGATGGGAGACTTGGATGCAGAAAGAAGGCAAGTGGCTTAATGTAGAAGAAGCAGAAAACGAGCCTATGGAATAACCGAGAAAGCAAAATACTATTATCTCGTTGAAGATAAAATATTATTTAAAAAGAGGTGGCATTTTGCAATGTCACCTCTTCACGTTTTATTATGTAGATGGGTGTTTTATACGAGTTTCTGCTCCATCGCAACGCGTACGAGGGCAGCTGTATTCGGGACGCCTAATTTGAGTTTCAAGTATTTATAATACGAGTGCACCGTCTCGAAGCCGAGGCAAAGTTTGTCGGCAATCATCTTGATGCTGTAACCTTCCACAATGAGTTTCAGCACCTCACGCTCACGGGGGGTGAGTTCCACCACATCCATCTGCGGATGGTCCTTCAGGATTTGCACCACCTCAGGACATACATACTGCTCGCCCTTCATGACGGTAGCAATACCTTCCAGCAGTTCTTCCTTACCGCTGGATTTCAGCACATAACCGTCTGCTCCACACGACAAGGCACGGTTGATTACCGCAGCCTCGGCATAGGTGGAAATCACCAAAATGCGCACATCCGGATATCGGTCCTTCCAGGTTTCTACATAATCCAGACTGTTGCCGTCGGGCATGCCCACATCCAGCAGCAGTACATCTATCTCACCATACTTTTCCAGCATGGCCTCACACTCTGCAATCGTAGTGGCATGGGCAATGACATCAAAATCACCACACTGTTTCAGCATGGTATCCAGGCTCTGCGTAATGACCTTATGGTCATCTGAAATGGCTATCTTTATCATATCGAAAGTAAAGATAGCGAGTTTATTTTGCATTCCCATTGTTTGATATTCAAATACCCCCATTTGGGGGGATGCCGTTAGAGTGGGATTTCTATGTTGATTTCTGTTCCCGAAGGCGAACTGCTAATGTTCATTCTGCCTTGCTGCAGTTCTACACGCTCACGGATGTTGCGTAGCCCCATGTTCTTCTCTACGGTCTCTGGGTCAAATCCCTTGCCGTCATCGGCCACAATCACAGCGGCAAACTCCTCATCCATCATGAGCTGCACCATGATATGCGAGGCTTGTGCATGTTTCAGGGCATTGTTAACTAACTCATGTGTGGCGCAATACAGCATCACTTCCTGTTGCTCCTGCAGGCGCAGGTCTTGACCGTGATGCGAGAAACTGACGATAGGATTCACACGGCAGAAGTCTCGCAATGCGGTGGCTAGTCCTTTCTCCTTGAGCGATGCTGGCATGAGATGATGAGCCACACGCCGCATCTCTTCCGTTGCCTGTTTTGAGAGCTCCTGTATATTCTCATCTTCCGACTGCATATGGATAGATGTGAGAAGTCCGCCAAGACGGTCGTGAAGGTCGCGTCCGAGTCGGGTACGTTCTTCTGCTTCACCTTCCATTCGGGCTTGCATATTGCTGATACGCCTGCGTTGCTTTCCTACTTGCATAATTACAGCTACAGCAATCACCAGTATGACTATGAGAATGATATAAAGCCAGTTTTGCAGTTGTGACATGCGGTGACGCTGTTCCAAGTCTCGCAATTGAGCCTCCTTCTCGAGTGTCTGGTAACGAACCTCCATCTCCGATAGAGCCGACTGATACTTGGTTGTAGATTGCTCCTCCATTGTGTCGTGAAGAAGGTTGATGTAATGTTGTGCTTCGGCCGTATTGCCTAAAGCTGAATAAGCTTGGGATAGTGTCTTGTATAAACCGATGTTATGCTGTGGATCCTGGTCGTTGGTGTCTAGAGCTTTCCTTGCCCATTCTACAGCCAAATTCCATTCCTTGCGTTCCAGGCAAAGCGATGCCTGCTGGGCATAGGCATCACTCGCATTGGTTGGCGAATCAGTTTTTGCTGCTAGCACCAGAGCCTTCGACATGTATTGTTGTGCTGTGTCTAAATCTTTAAAGCCTAAGTGGTAAATCCTGGAGAAGAGAACATAGCTGTCCAGCAGGCTTTCAAGTTCTTCGTCTGCGTGATTCTGGTAGTAAACAATGCTTTTCTGGGCATATTCAAGCGCTTTCTGATATTTTCCTGCATTGAGCGCAGTCATTGCCAGTCCAGAATACGGACCGCTAACCATGAGCGAATCGCCTGTCTGTTGTCCCACATTCAGTGCTTTCTGGTAGTTGTCCTCAGCTGCCTTATAATTGGGAAGCTCTAGGTATAATTCGCCCACATTGTAGAAAAGTATGCATTCGCTCTCTTTCCATCCGTGTTTCTGGAATATAGGAAGGGCTTTTTGGTAGTAGTCAAGAGCCAGATGAAGCTTACCCTGAATGTTATACAGATTGCCTAACGTGCCATAGAGTGCCGACAAGTTATCATCGATATCCTTTTCGTTGTACTGCTTTTCATGCTTCATCAGTTCCGTTGCCTGTAGGGCATGGTCGAAACAATGTTGGGCAGAATCATAGAGACAAGCGCCATAAGCCTGCAAGCCCAGAACACGCCAAGAGTCGGTCAGCGCATTGTAGAGCTTATGCTTCTCTGCCAGCTCAATAGCCAGCTTGGCATAATGTGACGACTTCTCGGCATCGGTCTGCAGGTAGCCATTCATCAGTCCATCATAAACACGGTACAAGTCTTCCCCCTCCAGTTTCTGCGTCTTCAGCACTTGCTCAAGGGAATCGACTTTCCGGTTCCTGTGGTCGGCATACTGTCCTTGAACACCCAAGGAGAAGGCCATGAATGCCATGAATAATATGCAACGTATAAATGTTTTCATACCTTTGATTTGTGTTCTAATCACATTGCTTCTGTTTTGGGGGGTACCTTTCGGGGTTCCATAGACGCCTGGCTTGGGGTTCCAATGGAGACCGGCCGTTGTCTTCATAGGTGACCCATTCGGGGCATCTTTCTCACCTCTGATTGGTATTGCAAAGATACGACAATGCCATACGGCTTCCAAGCGAAAGTGCAAAAACTTGCATGTTTTGAGTGGTGAATTTTCCAAAAATTCGAGCAAGGTGAGAGGAATGCCAAGCCCCCTAGGGTGGACAAGGTGGACATAGTTTATGTCCCCAAAACACACGAGGGTCCCCGTGTGTTTTCTTTGAAAAAATGCGACTCCTCTTTATTTTTTATGCGCATTCTTCTCCATCAACCCTTAATAATGTTTATCTTTGCATAAACTGTTAACAAGGACTACTATGAAAAAAATCTGTATGACGATGGCCATGACCCTTCTTTTGGGTGCATCGGCTTGGGCCCAAGAGCACGTCAGGGTGCCTGGAGCTATGGGTGAACTGGATGTGCTGGTAGCTAAACCAGAGTTGAAGCAAGGAGAGAAATGCCCTGTAGTGGTGCTCATGCACGGTTTCATTTCCCGCAAGGAGAACCAACTGTTTGATGTGATGGAGAAGATGCTGCTGGAGAAGAAGATGGCTGTAGTGCGTTTTGATTTCGATGGTCATGGCCAGAGCGAGGGCGATTTCAGCAAGATGACCGTGCTCAGCGAGGTAGAGGATGCCAAGGCCATGATTCATTATGCGCACAGTCTGGATTTTGTCAGCGGCGTGTCCATAGCGGGTCATTCCCAGGGCGGTGTGATAGCCAGCTTGGTGGCTGGCGAGATGGGGGCCGGGGAGATTGACCGCGTGGTGCTGATGGCTCCTGCTGCCGTGCTCAGAGAGGATGCTATCCGTGGAAATACACAGGGCAATATCTATGACCCGCTGAACGTGCCAGAGGAGGGTGTGCCTTTGTTTGGCGGGCGACTGACCTTAGGGGCTCCGTTCATCCACAGCGCACAGCGTCTGGACATTTATCATACGGCAGGGAAATACACAGGTGAGGTGCTGCTGCTCCACGGTCTGGATGACACGTTGGTGCCTTGGACCTTCTCAGAGTACTACACCCTGGTTTACAAGAATGCGCGCGTGGAGTATCTGGAGGGACTGGATCACGGTTTCACACAAGATGTAGCAGGTACCTCTCGTAAGGCGGTGGAGTTCTTGGCGCAGCCATTCAGCCATAGCCCTGCACCATATTCGTTGCCGGAACTGGCATCGGTGACTTGGGAGACACCTACGGGTAAATATGCCGTTCAAGCCACAGATCAACTCTTGCCTCGTCATACTGTATTTGCCCCTGCGGACTTGTCTTTACTTTCTGAAAACGAGAAACTTCCTATTGTGATTATGACTGGTCCAGGTCGAGAGATGACAGCTGGTGCATTCCGTCCGTTCTACACCGAGGTGGCATCGCACGGCTTCCTGATGATAGCCACTGGCCCTATAAACGACCTCATTCCGGGAAATCCGGACAAGGCCACCCTGAAGGACATGACCGACGCCATAGAATGGGCCATCAGCGAGAACAGTCGCAAGGACAGCCCGTTCTACCAGAAGATTGACACCAAGCACATCAGCCTGATGGGCCAGAGCATGGGCGGCCTGCAGGCTCTGGAACTGAAAGACGACCCAAGAGTGACCTGCCTGACCCTGTTCAACAGCGGTATGTTCAAGCAGGAAACCAATAGCATAGCTAAGGTTAACGAACAGAAGATGAAGGCCTTTTCCAAGTTCAGAAAGCCAATTGCCTATTTCGATGGCGACACCGATATGGCCCGCCCTAATGCGGAGGATGATTTCCTGTACATCGACAAGGCTCCGGTGGTGGTAGGCATCTGCAAGATTCCGGGCGATGCGCATGGAGGCACTTTCCGCCAGCTTAACGGTGGTGCTTTTGCCAAGGCAGCCGTAGCCTGGCTCTCCTGGCAACTCAAGAATGATCAGCAGGCAGCCAAGTACTTCCAAGGCGGTGACTGCGGCATGAAACGGAACCCACTCTGGATTTCCGTAAAGAAAAAGAAAATAGATTAAAATATTTTCTCCCCCTGGGGTATGTCCCCAAGGGGAGAAAAGGAATTAGAACTTCTTGTAGATCTTCAGATTGCTGTCAGTAGACAAATCCATAAGGGCATAAGTCATCCATTTCACGGCATCACGTACCAAGTCAAAGTTCACATAATCCATAGTATCGCCTGGGATGTGATAAGGAGGACGAACGGTAGAACCGTAAGCCGATGGAGCTACGGTAGGAACACCCTTCAGGAAGAAGTTGGCTTCATCGGTACGAGGACGGGTGACAATCTTGTCGCGTCCCTGGCGGCGCATGAACGGACGGTCCACCTTGGCGGCCGCATTCTCCATGTACTCCCACAGTGAATTGTTCTTGCTGGCCACAGAGGCACTGAAGCCGTAACCCACGCTCAGACAGTCGATGTTAATCAGCGCCTTGCAGTTCTCGTTCGGCATGACAGGATGATCTGCCATCCACTTACTTCCTATCAAACCGGTCTCCTCACCGCCAAACAGAGAGAAAATGATGGTGCGCTTTGGTTTGAAACCGCTGGTTGCCAAGTTCTTTGCTGCACCCATCACGATAACGGAGCCGCTGGCATTATCGGTAGCACCCTCACACAGATAAGGCTGGAAACCAATGTGGTCCAGGTGTCCGCCAAGTGTCAGGTATTCAGGAGCCAAGGTAGGGTCACTACCACGGAGGATACCCACTACGTTATGTCCAACACCCTCAGGATGGAATTCACCGAATGCCTTGATGTCGCATTTTGTGTTCAGTTTGAATGAGATAGGCTTCAGGGTCTTCTTCATTTGCTCCACCACAGCCTCATGAGTCTTTCCGGTTCCGGCAAACATATCCTTTACGGCAGCCTCACCTACACAGCAGTAGATGAACCCCTTATTGAATCCCGGATTTGGATTACCGCTGGTAGAGATGTACACCAAACCGGCAGCACCATGCTCGTAGGCATTGGTCATCTTGTTGGAATGATACTGATAAGGCATCCATGCACGCTGCTTGTCCTCATCCTGGCCGGTATAAGGCACATCGCGCTCGCACACAACTACCTTGCCCTTCACGTCCAGACCCTTGTAGGAGTCATAGCCTAACTCAGGCGCGGTAATGCCGTAACCCACGTAAATCATCTCGCTTTGCTCTATCAAGCCGGTGTCCGATGTTCCACCAACCATGTAATTGTCAGGATAATCATACTCCTTGGTCACCCAGTCGCTACCCATAGGCATGTGCAGATGGAAATAGCCCTCAGTGCTGGTGACAATGGTATAAGGATGCTCAAAATCCTGGAAATAGGTACCTTTGTCTCCACCAGGTTCCAGTCCCCAAGCCTTAAACTGGTCAGCCACAAACTGAGCGGCACGGTCGTATCCGATGTCACCTGTCAAACGTCCGCGGCACTCCTCACTGGTCAGATAGCGCATCCAGTCCTGCAGGTCTGTAGTCGATGTAGTGTTTATAGCCTTCTGCTCTGGGGTAGGACCCTGTGTACGTGGAGCCTGAGCAAAAGATACTGAAGCACAGCAAATTGCAACAGCAGTTAAAAGAATCTTTTTCATATTACGCTCTATTTGTTAATGATGATGCAAAAGTATGAAAATAGACGCAAAAACAGTAGAGAATTTAGTGAAATTCCATAATAGGATCCTCCTTTTTTCGTCGGGAACTGGTCGGAAAAGCACTTTTTTCGTCGGAAAATGCAGTTTTGACACCATTTCATTGTAAGACTTCCAAGGCCTTCTTAAGGATAAGGTCTTCTTTTGACACATAGTATTCCTCAAAGGAATCTGGCACTTCATAATCCGGAAGCAGACCACGGCCGTATGGGAAGCGCTCTGAGACTTCATCGTCGAAGACATCCTTTACCAGCGGTATGCGCAGCTGTATCTGTGAATTCGGGAGAATAATCTCCGCAAACTTGATGGCAGACATGAAGTGATAGGCTGATCCAGTCTCTCGGCCAACGGTCACAGCCCTGTTGTTCTTGACCAGCAGAGCGGGAAATGTTGTTGCTGCCGATATAGAGCTACCATTGGTAAGTACTGCGATTTTTCCTTTATAGCTGGCCTTGGCAGAAGGGCGTATGACTTTGGTGAGATTGGATTCAAAGTAGAAACCCTCCTTGTTTTCCACAGGTTTGTAATTGCTGAAAGGAGCCATGTCCGGTGCGTAGTTCAGTGCATGACCGAAACTCTTGTAGGTAGAGTTGCTGTTCACCTTGGAGTACTGATGAAGTGCCACTGAAGGCTGCTGTATGAAATAGGAGAGGAGTGTGTCAACCACCTCCACGTCACCTCCCGGATTCATGCGACAATCTATGATGAGGTTAGGTACATTTTCCCATTCACGTAGCGTTTTGGCAATCTGATCCAGTTCTACCTGACTCATTCTGAAGCGGGTAATGGAGAGCAATCCTGTCTTCTCGTTCAGTTTCTTCATGAAATAGTTTACAGGCTTTACTCTGTCGAATGCCAGTTTTATGCGCCCCACTTCTGCACCTATGATAGGCGTGTACTTGTTATTGGAGTCTCTGCTGATCCATTTGTCCGTGTACGTGCTGCCATCCTTGAAGACAATCTTCACCTCTCTTGGCTTGGAGAAGTCCCCGTAAACCAGCTGGTCGATGCTCTGCTCTTTTTCAAAGCAGACGCTCTTGTTGTCCACGTCATATTCTGTATGCTGTATTCTTACCCGTGCTATGATAGCTTCTGCCTTCTCTCCGTCAATCTCTGCAATGGCTTTCTTCAGGTAAGTCTCCTTTCCCAATAGGACCTGTGCAGCTATGAGCTCGTCATTGACGATGCCCAAGTGCATGGTGGACTTATAGAGGCGCTCTGCTTCGTCTGGAGCTTCTGTCTGAATGGATACATGCGTGTCATGCACCAACTCAGCGGAGACGGAGCGCTTGGCTATCTGGTTATAGAAATCCGTATAGCTCATGCCTGCCTTGATGCGTTCCTCTGCGTCTTTCCAGAAAGCATTCCACTGCACTGGCGTGACAATCTCATCCATGGAAGGATAGAGTTCTTCCAATGCCTGTTTCAGCACCAGGATGTCTTCCTGTGCCTGTACCTGGGTAAGGTGTGTTGGCTTTTCCATTTTCTTGCCTGGTACAAACGTACTTTCCAGGCCCAAGTACTTCATCACATCGTCTTTCTTTCCGTTTGTGCTAAGGGATATGCCCATGTGAGGTGATTCCAGGAGTACCACTGCATAGGTTACATAGCCTAATGTGTCTCCTCTGTGAATGGTCTGTCCGGTCTTCATAGGCACATCACCCATCAAACCCGTCAGATTCAACTCCCTATTTCCGCTGAGCTTTATGCTGATGCTTCCCGACACATAGTTTACGGGGACAGGGAAAGAGTCGTCTTCTTCTGTGGCTTCTTTCATCATCTTGTTGAAGGAGCCTCCATTTGAGCCGCAGGAAGAAGCGCGCGTAAACAATGTTTTCCAGCCCAGGCTGAAATGCTGTATGGTTCCATCTTCCGGACACAAGACTGGTGTGCCTTCGGGGGCAGCGATGTATAAATCTGCTGGATTCACGTTCCCGTCAATGCTCTGCTGGGGTTTCACCAGGATGCTTGAACCTGGTTTGGCTCCTGCAATGGGCCATAATGCCTGAGCGTTTGAATGTTGAACTGTAAGCGTAAAGAGGGCTGCCAGTGTCATGCACAGCATCATAAAATGTTTCATATCAGTAAGTTTTTGTGTTATTATTTCAGAGGAAAGTTTTGTTTGGGAGAGACAGGGATATTCGTTCCCCAAAGTGCCTGCATGGATTGAGACAATCCTCCACGGTCCATGATCATGATGAGACGGTGGTTGTTGATTGTATACATGTCAGAATAGGTGTCTTTATTGATCCAATAGACATAGTGCGTAGCTTCCTCTCCGTTTGAATACCAGGAATGATACTCATTGTCGGAAATCACCGTGTAAGGATGCAAGATAATGGTAGCCTTCAGCTCCTTGGTCAGATAGGACGACTGATAATCGGTGACTTGGAGTATTTTCCCGTTGTCATAGATAATGTATTCATCCAGATCCATTCTGCCTACATGTGTATCGCTGATGGGATTTTTGGATACTCCCCTGCGATGCCATACGCCACTGAAGACGGAATTAGAGTCGTGCCTGTTCTTCATGAGCATGGACAATGCCAGCAACAGGTTCTTTTCCTGTTTGTCTTTTCCCTTGATATCTTGAGTGTATCTTGCACGGAGAACCTCCTTGTCCTTGCTGTCTGCTTCCTGAATGGTGAAACGGAATTCATGCTCGCTTTCTTTAAAGTCAAAGAGCAAGTAGGTCTTACCCAGATGGTCATATCTGTATAATCTGAGGGAGTTGCTCTCCAGTCTGGCTAGACCAGCTGGAGCTTTCTGCTGTGAACTGACAGGAAGAAATGCCAGAAACATCATGATGAGAAAAAGAAATCGTCTCATGGTTTTCAATTTTGAGGCAAAGATAGGCTTATGGCTGGAACACAGCAAGAAAATGAATTTTCAAATAGTTTTCTTCTGCAGAAAGTCGCTGAAAGTGGGTTTCCAAATAGTTTTCAATCTGGGTGTAATTCCTTTATAACGAGTCGATAAACTCATCCCAGTCCTTGGCGCTTCCATCCTTGCCGAAAACCTTCTTGTAAAGTCTTCTCCTGATGTTGCTGATGGTACTCTTGTCCTTGTTCACCACATTGGCAATCTCACTTGGAGCAGTGTGAATCTTAAGCAGGAGGCACACCTGATACTCCAGTTGCGAGAGGTTGTACATGCCATAGAGGGTAGAAGAGAAATTGAGATACAATCCTTTGAGGCGTCGCTCCAGTTCGTCCCAGTCGTTCTGCTTCAAGTTCTCTCCAACTTCTATTCGCTTGCGGATTTGCAGGTAGTAGTCAGAGGAGAAGAACTCTGCCTCCATCTGCCTGATGGTGTCATCAATTCGGCTAGGGCGCAGGGCTTTCTCTTCAGCAATGGCCTTCAGCTTTCGCTCTATGCTTTTCTTTCTGGAGCGGATATGCAAGGCGTAGGCCACTATGACCGCGCCGACTAAGAGCAGCAAAAAGGCAAGCCATTGCAGCAGACTGACCTCAGAGCGCAGTTTACGCTCGGTAGTAGCCAGCACATAGCGATACACCACTTGATTCTCGTCGGCATCGTTCATGACATCCCGTATTTCCTGCATGCGTGTCTCAGTCATGCTGGTGGCGCGCTCCCAGATTTCCTTGAATCCCTGATCCGTTAATACCATGAGGGAATCGCTCACAGAGACCTGCATCTTTTTCTTGTTGTTCTCTGAATAGGTGGAATCCGTATATTCGTAGCTCTTTTTGGATACAGGGATGAGAATTGTTTCATTTCCCTTAGCCTGCAGCTGGCAGATATACAAGGTGCTGTCGGCATCGTATATGCGCACAGAAATCTCGCCATCTACAGGGAAATACTGCATCTGGCCGTTGGGGTACTCAAAACTGCGTATGCTCCAGGCACCCAGGATGCCATTTTGCTGAGGCACCTTCTGCTGGCATGCAGCAGTTAGGAGGAGCAGCAGGAACCATGTGGCCGTATATCTTATTCTATTCATTTTCTTTTTCTTATTCAGCTAAACAGGTTTTGATTATCTTTACAATCTCGGCACGTTTTTCCTCGCTGGTACCAGACATCACCAACTTTATTTTGCAAATATATAACCTTAATGCCAATAATCCAAATTGTAGCTTCTGTTTGACATTTCCCTTCAGGAAGAAGCCAGTTCTTTTCTCCCCAGGGGAGAATCACTTTAAGAAAAGCATGCCATCTAAAAAGGTAGAGATAACATCGTCAATAATTTCCAATTTGAAGAAACGTGTGACAAAAACAGCTGAATCTCCGTAATTTAT
>JAUNHZ010000071.1 GCA_030523705.1 Bacteroidales bacterium | reverse complement strand
CCCTGGAGTTTAACGCGTAAAAGTTTCTCATACAAACGAGGATGAATATTATAAGCAAAGAGAACGGCCTGTTTTTTATCCTGTGACACATAGTTCACAGCCATGTGGTTGGTCTCATAAGGTGAAACCAAGCGGTACTGCTCGCCATCTAAAATGACAGGTTGCAAACGGTTCCAGTTCTGGATAGCCTCCTTGCAGTAAGTCAAATCTTTTTCGCTCAAATCCTTGAGACCAATGTCAAAGCCCAGCTTGCACATGCTGGCCACATCGGTACGGAACTTGATGCTGGTATTGCGGTTCCAACTGGTTACATGGGCGCACATGGCCTTTGCAGGGAAGAACTGGCTGAATCCCCACTGGATATAGCATCGCTCTATAGGATCAGTATCATCGCTGCACCAGAACTCCGTGAAATACTTCAAGGCCTCGTAGTCTCCACGACCTCCACCACCAGCACACAGCATCATCGGAAGGTTTGGATAGTTCTCCTTCACACGCTTGAATACGTTATATACGCCTCTTACATGATCAATATAGAGCTGGCTCTGGTTCTCCTTGAGGTAAGGTGACCAGATATTGGTAATAGGACTGTTGCAATCCCACTTGAAATAGGCAATCTCCGGATTCTCCTTCATGAGCTTGTCCACTACCCCGTAGACATAATCCTGTACCTTAGGATTACTCATGTCCAGTACCAGCTGGTTACGGAAATAATAAGGCTCACGGTTAGGATAGCAGATAGCCCAGTCTGGGTGCTTCTCAAACAAATCGCTCTTAGGGTTTACCATCTCAGGTTCAATCCAGATGCCAAACTTGACACCCGCCTCTTTAGCCAGCTTGATAAGAGCCGGAACACCACCAGGCAGTTTCTTATGGTTCACTTCCCAGTCGCCCAGACCAGCACTATCGTGGTTACGGGCATGCTCTCCGTTGCCAAACCATCCATCATCAAGCAAGAACATATCCACGCCAAAATCCTTAGCCTCTTTCATCAAGGAGCCTAATTTAGCCTCATCAAAGAAGAAATACGTATTCTCCCAGTTGTTCAGCAAGGTCATTCTAGGTTTATCACCATCCTTCAGCTGGTACTTGCGTGCCCAGGCATGGAGGTTACGACTAGCCTTTCCTGTTCCTTCCTGACTCAAGGTGAAGATAAACTCAGGAGTGGTAAATGTAGTATTTGCCGCTAACTGGTATGCAGACTCATAAGGATTGATAGATGGAATCACACGCAGATTTCCCACGTTATCCACCTCGAAGGTAAAGCTGAAGTTACCTGTCCATCCTAAAGTACCCAACAAAACCTCGCCCTGATGTTCCTGAGCAGGCTGGTTCATGCCAATCTCAAACAAAGGATCCATCATCAAGTTAGCACGGCTACCCAACTTGGAATCCAAGATCTTTTTTCCAGGCTGCAGTTGCTGCTTAGACATCTGTACTTCACGCGCCCAGTCGCTGCTGAACTCCGTCAGATAATAGCTTCCACGTTCAAAATAAAGCATGGTGCTGGCATACCGGCTCAATACCACCGGTTTCTTTTCCTGATGCTTGATTTCACTCCATGTCTTAATCACATTTTCCTGCTGATAAGCTATATAATGTAAGGTAACCTCTACAGGATACACCTTATCGCGCAAGTTGATGAGCGTTTCCGTTCCACCAGCCACCGGCTTAGATTCCGAAGATACATATTCCAGATAAGTGGTACGGTTTCCATCGTTATGCTGCACTGCAATGGCAGGTTCAAAGAAATCCTCGTTTCCAGAACCACTGTACACTTCCCATCCTCGGCGCACCACACTACCATCGGAGCTGGCATTCACCCACCACTCCTGATTGGCATATTCCTCGGGATTACGGAGCTTCTCACCAAAATAAGTCTGATAGAGTCTGCCCTTCTCAGAAACTTGCAGGACCAAGTCCAGTTCCTGCGTTCCTATTTGAATAATTTTCTTTTCCTGAGCCTGCACGCCAAGTCCTGTGAACAGGCAGAAACCCAGTAAGATTACGGTTTTGATATGTGTTTTCATGATATATGAACTTATATTTATTGCAAAGAAAAAAAGATTCCCTTGAATATGAAAGAAAAAATGTAACAAAATGTATGAAAAATGTTTCATGAAACAGATTTGTAATTAACAGAAACATTATAAAAATAGGGAATAAAACCATTCATCTACATTTGCGGCAGAAAAGTTCGTTTGGACATACATGTAATTTAAGGTTTATAAAGGTTTAGGTTAGATTGTTGGGATGGGCCTGAATTGCTTCAGGTCCATCTCCAATGACAAAAAGCAAAAAGCATAAAAAATAATATAGTAATTATTAATCTTAATAATCTCAGAACTATGATGTTTAAAAATTTATGTCTCTGTGCTTTGCTCGCAGCATTAGCACCTTCATCTATGGCTTATGCCAGTGTGGAGGGTGTTGAGGCCGTTCAGCAAAACAAGAGAGTAGTCGGTACAATTATCGACGAGACTGGCGAACCTGTTATAGGTGCCAACGTGATTGTAAAGGGTACCACCAATGGTGTGATTACCGACATGGATGGTCATTTTGAATTGACCAATGTTCCTGCTAATGGTACCATCGTTATCTCTTTCATGGGTTACACCACTCAAGAAATCTCTGTAAAAGGAAAGAACCAGATTGATGTGACATTGAAAGAAGACAGCAACCTTTTGGAAGAGGTTGTAGCTGTAGGTTATCAGACACAACGTAAGGCAGACTTGACAGGTTCTGTATCTGTTGTGAAGATGAACGACGTAAAGGATATCCCAACCAGCAACCCAATGGAGTCACTTCAGGGTCGTCTGCCAGGTGTAAGCATTTCAACTTCAGGTAACCCTGGTGGTGATGCTTCTATCCAGATTCGTGGTATTGGTACTTTAGGCAACACAGATCCATTGTATGTTATCGATGGTATGCCTACCAAGCGTGGCTTGAATGAGTTGAACCCTAAAGACATCGAGTCAATCCAGGTACTTAAGGATGCATCTTCTGCATCTATCTATGGTTCTCGTGCTGCTAATGGTGTAATCATCATCACTACTAAACGCGCACAAGAAGGTTACAGCAAGATTGAGTTCAACGCATCTTTGTCAACTCAGGCATACGTAAACCGTCTGGAGCCACTGAATCTGAAAGAACTCGGTGAAGTAACTTGGCGTTCAAATGTAAACGATGGTTTGGATCCTAACACTGCTCAGACTTTGTACAAGTACCAGTGGAATGGTGATTATAGCAACCCACAGCTTACAGGCTTTACAACACCAGATTTCTTAGACGAAGCTCAAACCATGCGTGTTTCTGACACAGACTGGTATGATGAAATCTCTCGTACGCCATTGATTCAGTCTTACAACTTGACATTCTCTAATGGTAGCAAGAAGGGACGTTCAATGATTTCTTTGGCATACTATGATAATAAGGGTATTGTAAAGGAGACTTTCATGAACCGTTATACCGCACGTGCAAACAGCGATTATAACTTCTTTAATGAACGCTTGAAGGTAGGCGAAAACCTGTCATTCACCTATACAAGCAAGGATAAGCAGAGCGTTGCCGGTATGAGTAACTCTGTATTGGCTCACGCTATGCGTCTGCACCCTGCTGTTCCAGTACACACTGTAGATGGTGGCTGGGGTGGCCCTTGGGGTAAGATGTCCGACGTAACTAACCCTGTCCGCATGTTGGAGGATAACGCACAGAACAAGGATAACTTCATGCGTATCTTTGGTAATGCTTTTGCTGAGGTAAAGATCATGGATGGTCTGACCGCAAAGACCTCTTTTGGTATCGATTATTCTGGTACTTATTACCGTACACTCCGTAAGTCTTTCGTTTCAGGCTTCTTGAAGGACGACACCAACGAAGCTAATGTTTCTTTCAGTATGAACGGAAACTGGACCTGGCAGAACACCTTGCAGTACAACAAGACTTTTGGTAAGCACCGTTTAACTGCTCTCTTAGGCCATGAAATGATGCATTATTCAAATCAGCAGTTCAATGCTTTGCGCCAGGGCTATGCTTTGGAGACTATCGACTATGCATACATGAACGCTGGTACTTCTGCTATCAACAACGGTGGTTCTGGTTCTAGCTACTCATTGCTTTCTTACTTTGGTAAGTTAGACTATCAGTTTAATAACCGTTACTTGTTCTCATTCACACTCCGTCGTGACGGTTCTTCTCGCTTTGCTAAGGAAAGCCGCTGGGGTACCTTCCCTGCTCTCTCTTTCGGATGGCGTGCTAGCGAAGAGGAGTTCATTAAGAAACTGGGTATCTTCTCAGACTTGAAATTCCGTTATGGTTGGGGTCAGAATGGTAATCAGGAAATCGCTAATTACGCATACCTGGGTATCTACCAAGCTATCTACTCTACTCAGAGTACTAGTGCATGGTGGCCATACATTGGCGAGTCTTCTGGTACTGCTTATGATATAACTGGTAATGGCGGTATGGTATCTGGTTTCGTTCGTACACAGCAGGACAACCTGAAGCTAAAGTGGGAAACTACAAACCAGCATAATGCCGGTATCGACTTCGGTTTCTTTGATCAGAAGTTGACAGGTTCTATCGACTACTTCATCAAGGATACTAAGGACATCTTGATCAGCCCAAGCTATTTGGCTGTAGTAGGTGAAGGTGGAAACCGCTATGCAAACGGTGCTTCAATGAAAAATAAAGGTATTGAGTTCCAGATTGCTTACAATACTCAGTTGAATAAGGATACCCGCATCAACATTGGTGCTAATATCTCACACTATGATAATGAGGTAACTTACTTGCCAGAAGAGGTATTAACTTCTTATGCTGGTAATGGTACTACCGATGTCATTTTGGGTCGCTCTATCCGTTCTCAGTACGGTTATGTTGCTGATGGTCTGTTCCAGAATCAGGCAGAAGTTGACGCTCATGCTAAGCAGCCAGGTGCAGCTCCAGGCCGTATCCGCTTCAAGGATTTGAATGGTGATAAGGTTATCGATGACAAGGACCGCAAGTATATTTCTACAGGTCTTCCTAAATTTGACTATGGTTTCAACTTCGGTATTACTTATAAGGATCTCTCTTTGAGCATGTTCTGGCAGGGTGTTTATGGCTTGGATGTATATAATAGCCAAAAGCGTTTCACAGACTTTACTTCTATGGAGGCTGGTGTAAACTACGGCAAGCGAGTACTTGATGCATGGACTCCTCAGAACCCAAGTTCTACTATTCCTGCTTTGACTACAGCTGATAACAACAACGAAGCTCGTACTAACACCTATTTCTTGGAGAACGGTTCATTCTTGAAGTTGCGTAACATTCAGGTTACATACAACTTGGATAAGCTCATCAAGAAGACTTCATTCATCAGCCATGCTGACATCTTCTTGCAGGCAAGCAACTTGTTGACTATCCATGCAGGTTCTTTCACTGGTGCAGACCCAGAAAATGCAAGCAATGCATATCCACGTCCACTGGTAACTACTATTGGTGTTAATGTATCATTCTAAAATCCTTAAATTGAAAGACATGAAACTAAATAAATATATAATGACACTGGCAGGAGCTGCTATGATTGCTTCTTGTAGCAATTTCCTGGATGAAACAGCTCAGGGCATCATATCCAGTGAACAATTGAATACTGCCGAGACTGTAGATCAGATGTGTAATGCAGCTTATTCTACACTGGGTAACGTGATTTGGAGTAAGCCTACAGCAAGTTTGTGGTATGTAGGTAGTGTACGAAGCGGTGATGCTTACAAAGGTGGTGGTGGTGCAGCAGACTGCGGTCAGATCCATCAGTACGAAATGTATACTACTAATACTGTAGATAATAGCTATACCAATAACCTTTGGGTAGAGTACTATAACAAGATTTCTCGTGTTAACGAAGCTCTTCACCGTTTGAACGGTCTGACTACTGCAGATATGCCACTTCGTGATCAGCGTATTGGTGAGATGAAGTTCTTGCGTGGTCACTATTACTTCGACTTGAAGATCTTGTACAAGTTCGTGCCATTCATTGACGAAAATGTAACTGGTGACGATTACAATAGCATCTCTAACCGTGATCTCACCAATCAGGAATTGTGGGATAAGATTGCACAGGATTTCCGCGATGCTGCAAATGCCCTTCCAGCAAGTCAGGTTGATAAGGGTCGTCCAAATAAATACGCAGCAAAGGCATATTTAGCTAAAACTCTACTTTATCAAGCATATATTCAGGGAGATGACTCAAATGCTGTAACAGGTATCGATAAGGCAAAACTAGAGGAAGTAAACAACTTGTGTCAAGAGGTTATCTCATCTGGCGACTATGATTTGTTTGCAGACTACGGAGATAATTTCCTTGAGGCTACCGAGAATGGTGTTGAATCCATCTTTGCTATTCAGTTCAGCCAAAACGATGGTACAAAGTATGGCCGTGTAGATATGGACCATGCCTTGAATTACCCAATGTCTCCATCTTATGGTTGCTGTGGTTTCCATATGGCAAGTGCTAACCTGATTAATGCATTCAAGACCCAGAATGGTCTTCCTTATGCAGAATACAACAAAGAAAATGTAGCAGAGAGCATGGCATTCGATACCAATACATTTGACCCACGTTTGGATCATACCGTTGGTATCCCTGGCCACCCATACAAGTATGAGAATACTCACGTATACGACAAGTCATGGTCACGTGACCCAGGAAACTACGGTTATTTCTCTAGTATGAAGGAAATGCAGTCACCTAATGATGGTAGCTTCGTACGTGTATCTCCATACGTTGCTAGCTCAAAGAACATTGATTTACTCCGTTATGACGATGTAATCCTGTTCAAGGCAGAAGCTTTGATTGAGCTTGAACGCGAAAAGGATGCCCTTCCTCTCATCAATCAGATTCGTGAACGCGCAGCTAAATCATATTCACGCTTGATTAAAGATGGCAAAACCTATTCAAACTATAATGTTGCTAAATATGTTGACGGCGTTAACTGTAACTGGACTCAGGATTTTGCTCGCGAAGCACTCCGTTTCGAGCGTCGTCTAGAGTTTGCAATGGAAGGAAACCGTTTCTTCGATTTGGTACGTTGGGGTATTGCTGCAGAGTATCTGAACAATTATTTGGCAGTAGAAAAGGACCGTGCTAAGTATCTGAAGGATGCTAAGTTTACAAAGAATCGCGATGAGTACTTGCCTATTCCTCTGAATCAGATCAACTACTCAAAGGGATTGTACAAGCAGAATGTAGGTTGGTAATCTAATAAAAAAAAGAAGATATGAAGAGTTTGCAAACTTTATGCTTACTGTGCCTGATTTGCTTCATACCATTTACAAATCTTCAGGCCCAAAAGACAAAGTTACCTCCATTCAAGGTAGAAATGGCTAATGGAAAAGAGCTAAAGGCATCACAATTGCCTTATGACCGAGCTATACTCATAGCATATTTCTCTCCTGATTGCGAAGACTGTCAAGCCTTCATATCTTCTTTGATTAAGAATATAAAGAACTTCAGCCATACCTCCATTGTTCTGGTTACTCAAGAATCCAGAACGGAAATGGCTAAATTCATCAAGAAATATAAGTTAGAGCAATATAAAAACATCTATGTTGGTTCCGAAGAGAAGACACTTTTCTTGGGACAATACTATAACTTAGACAAACTACCATTCGTTGCTCTATATAATAAAATGGGAGATCTCCAAGTCTCTCATACACAACACTTCTCACTTGATGCATTTATCAAAAAACATAAAAACATCCTATAGTGTTCTTTATCTAAATTAACTTCTTATCTATAAAAATGAATAAAAAAGAACTTTATATCAAGTTAATCCCAGTAATGTTCTGCTTCTTTGCTATGGGATTTGTGGACCTGGTGGGTATTGCATCAAATTATGTGAAGTCAGATTTAGGTCTGACCGATTCTGAGGCAAACCTATTCCCATCATTGGTGTTCTTCTGGTTCCTTATCTTCAGCGTTCCTACGGGCATGCTTATGAACAAGATAGGCCGTAAGAATACTGTTTTGGTATCACTCATTGTGACAGCCTTCTCACTTCTACTTCCTATATTTGGTGAAAGTTACAACATCATGCTGGCATCTTTCTCTCTTTTAGGAATTGGAAATGCATTAATGCAGACATCACTAAACCCTCTTATCTCCAATATCATTACTGGTGATAAATTAGCAAGCAGCTTGACTTTTGGTCAATTTGTGAAAGCAATTGCTTCCTTCCTGGCTCCATATATTGCTATGTGGGGAGCAACTCAAATGATGCCATCTTTTGGATTAGATTGGAGAATCCTCTTCCCTGTCTATCTAATAGTAGGAATCTTTGCTATAGTGCTGCTAGGTGTAACTCCTATTGAAGAGGAGAAACCAGAGGGTAAAGCCAGTACATTTGCAGAATGCTTTGCTCTTCTAGGCAAACCATTTGTACTCCTTTGCTTTTTGGCCATTATGTGCCATGTAGGTATCGATGTAGGTACAAATACTACAGCACCTAAGATCCTAATGGAACGTTTGGGTATTGACTTGAACGACGCAGCTTTCGCAACTAGTCTCTATTTTATTTTCAGAACTATTGGTTGCTTTACTGGTTCATTTATCTTGAGTCGTATCTCGTACCGTAATTTCTTCGGTTTTAGCGTACTTCTCATGGTTATCTCTATGGCGCTGATGTCTTACTCTGCCGACAAAACACTGCTCTATATCGGTATCGCTTGTGTTGGTTATGGTAACTCAAACATCTTCTCTATCGCATTTGCTAGTGCACTGCAAGCAATGCCTGACAAAAAGAACGAAGTGTCTGGTCTCATGATCATGGGTCTGTTCGGTGGAACAATCTTCCCTATCATTATGGGATATGCCAGCGATGCTATTGGACAGCTTGGTGCAGTTTTAGTTATGAGTGTAGGTGTTCTTTACCTGTTATATTATACCACTCAGCTGAAGAAGGCATGATATAATCCATAAAATAAAAAAAGACTGGAAGGTTTCTTCCAGTCTTTTTTTATTATTATTTCCGACTTACAGAGTCAAGGTCAAAACATTCTTACCCGACTTCCATTCATAAGAGACACTGCTCATCAATTCCTTTACCAGGAAAATGCCCAATCCACCAGTAGGTCTGTCATCCAAGCCTAAGGTTATATCAGGATCTTCTTTGAGTGTAGGGTCAAAAGGAATTCCTTCATCTTCTATCGTAAAGGTTTGAACCCCATTCTCATCACTGGCTGTTATCACCACAGGCATGCCCTGCTGTCCTGGATAGGCATAGTTCATGACATTGACAACAGCCTCCTCCAGCGCCAAGTTCAAGTTGAATACCTTGGGCATGGGAAGCTCCCACAATTCTCCTATATGTTCCACCCATTCACCTAAACGAGGTACATCCTGTATATCATTGGTCAATTGCAAAACTTCTTTCATGCTTTCTTTCCTCTATATTCCATTACAACCATAGTAATATCATCGCTCTGCTCTACTCCTGCGGCCCATACTTTCAAGACTTTATAAACATAGTCTATAAATTCCTTGGCAGTACGCATATGCCGAGCACGGGCTTCAGCAAGCACAGCTAAAACAGCATCCTCGCCAAAGAGCTCCTTCTGGGCATTCTCAGCTTCTGTTACACCATCGGTATACATAAATAGAGCTTCGCCAGGCTTCATGTCCACCTCTTCTTTAACATAATTGAAAGTGTCGAAAACACCTACTGCCAAGTTTGTCTTTAACTGTACATAATCTACCACCATCTTTCCATCGATAAACCTGCGGACAATAGGTGCATTATGACCAGCATTACAGTAATCCAAGTGTCCATTTTCCAAATTCAACACGCCTAAGAATAATGTACAGAACATACTGTTTACATTTCCCTCGGACAAGGCCTTATTCAGAGAAGACACAATTTCAGCCGGGTCCTCGGTATGGAGGGACACATTACGGAAAAGACTTCGGATGACGGTCATGAACAAGGATGCAGGGACTCCCTTACCTGATACATCGCCAATGCAGAAGAAGAGCTTATTGTCACGAATGAAATAGTCGTACAAGTCACCACCCACATCCTTAGCTGGTTTCAAGAAGCCACAGACATCGATTTCATCCCTGTCAGGAAACGCTGGGTAAAGCTTAGGAATCATACCCATCTGAATGCCAGAGGCAATCTTCAGCTCGCTCTCCATGCCGGCTTTGCTTGCAGTAACATCCTTAAACTTGCGGAACAGGTGAATGAAACATACAATCATGAACAGAATGCAGCCTATCGCTATCAAGGTGGTATCACGCTTCATACGCTCCACACCTCTGAACACTTCATCCTTTGGGCATTCTATAGCTATGGTCCATCCCGTACGCTTGATTGGTGCATAGTAGAACATGGCCTCATGCTGAGTACCCTTGTTTACCAGGCCACTACCACCCAGATGCTGCATCATTTTTTCCTTCATGGAGTCATCGTTCAGATAGTCGTCATAGATGCCGACTTCGGTTACAGAACGTAACAAGAATGTTGAATCAGGGTGAGCCACAAAGCAGAAATCCCTGTCTACCATGGAAACTTGTGCACCAGGGAAAGGAGAAATCTCAGCACATTTCTTGCGGAACATTTCCGTATCAATATCCAAGGCAATGACACCTATCAAACGATTGTCCAAACCATGAAGCGGAAGACTGAAACAAACCACAGTCTTACCTGCAAATGTCTCGCGGAACGGCTTACTCCAATAAGGCTTATTTAAAGCTGCTGCCTGCTTATACCATTCTTTCTCATGGAAATCATGGATATTTCCTAAATTCAGGCTCTCTTTTTTACCCGTCACATTGGTAACATAAGCTGCAAAACCATATTTATCGGCAGTATCTTGGTAAAGGAAATTCTCAAAGCCAATAGCCACACCACAGATACTTGGATTTGCATCCAGGAACTGGTTGAGCAGCATGAAGCATTCCTCTTCACTTGGGATTTTATACGTTGACGGGTCAATGACCACAAACCCCTCTCCTACGTCATTACGGGTAGTGCGACCAAACTTGGTACTTACCAACGTGTAAGCCACATCTTCCACTCTCTTGAGTTCTCCATCTACATACGTACGTATATAAGAGAGGTCTTGGTTTACCTTATATCTTGTTTCTCGGGCAACCTCCTGTCTTGCCAAATACAGACAAGTACCAAAACCTAATGTCATGGTTATGCCACCTATCAACATGATGATTAAGGTCAGATTTAATACGACCTTAGTGCCCAAGATTTTCTTCATACAAGATTATTCAAAGTTAAACAATGAGTTGAAGCCCGTGATGGTGAACACCTGCTTGATTTCTGCATTTACACCCTTTATGGTTACGCTTCCGCCCTCGGCCATGGTTTTCTTACGTAAGGTAAGAAACAAACGAAGGCCCGAAGAGGAAACGTATTCCAACTTCGTACAATCCAAGACAATAGGCAAATTAGCCTTCGCCATCAATGGCTCCATGTCTTTTGCAAACTGTGGAGCTGCAGCAGTATCCAAACGTCCATCCAGGACACCGATTACTGTTCCATTCTTTTCTGAAATAGTGATATTCATTGTTTTCCAATTTTTTTCTGCTCACAAAGATAGGGTTTATTTCTTATTCAAGCAAATTTATGAGCTATCTGTTACTTAATGAGAATTATGAGTTGGTGTTTCTCCATAATAATCTTTATAACATTTGGTAAAATAAGCGGGTGTATTAAATCCTACTTCATAAGCAATTTCAGAAACGCTCTTCTCTGTAGTAGCTAGTAACTGCTTTGCTCTCTTTAAACGGGTGAAACGTAACAATTCATTTGGCGAATAATCTGTAAGAGACTTTACCTTTCTATATAATTGAACACGACTTAGATTCATGTCTCTTCCTAAATCTTCTACAGAATATTCTGAATTTTTCATATTCTTGTCTATCAATTGCTTCAATCGCTGAACAAATCCTTGGTCTACTTTGCCCAGTGATGACTTAGATATTTCTTTCTCACTTTCAAAGAAACTAGCAACTCGCTTGCGGTTTTCTAAGAGGTTTTTCAAACGTGTCTTTAACATATTGGCGCTGAAAGGTTTTGAGACATAAGAATCAGCACCACACTCGTAACCTTTCAATCGTTGTTCATCCATAGTATAAGCCGTCAGCATCATGATTGGAATATGAGAGGTCTCCAACTCTGATTTCAAACGCTTGCAACATTCCATGCCATCCATAATAGGCATCATCACATCACAGATAATAGCATTTGGAGTATGTTTCAGAGCCTGCTCTAAACCTTCCTTTCCATTAGAAGCCTCAACTATGATATATTCTCTATCAAGCAACGACTTTAAATAGTCACGCACATCTTGGTTATCATCAATAACTAACACAATAGGCTTCTCTTGTTCCTCTTCGGCCTTATAGGTCATGTCAAAGATATTCTGTTCTGCATCAAATACAGCACCTTCTTTCAGATTCTGCATTTTAGCATTCTGCTGTAGCCCTTCCTCCAATGTACCTGCTAATTTCAATGGCAACTGTACAATAAAAGATGTGCCAACCCCTTCTTGACTATCTACCGCTATATTACCATGCAACAGCTCTACAAAAGCTTTCACCAAAGCTAAACCTATACCAGAGCCAGAATGATGGACATCAACTTGATAGAAATCATCAAAAATATGCTCAATATGTTCTGCCGAGATACCAATACCCGTATCAGATACGACCATCTGTAAATATGGGATACCATTCTTTTCT
>JAUNHZ010000249.1 GCA_030523705.1 Bacteroidales bacterium | reverse complement strand
TTAAAGAATGCGAAGAGGCTATCCGTTTAGAAAAAGACTTGCCAGATCATATTTTCGGTACATCATTAGCACTGGCATTGAACTGCAGCCAAGAGTCTGAATCCTGGAAGAAAAGTGAGGAGCTCATCAAGAAATACGGACATCTCATGAAGGTTCCCAAATACCAAGCGCTTCTGCTTACCAAGGAGGTCATCATTGATTTCTGGAAGAACGACTATCAGGGCATGCACGAAAAAGAGGCACGTTTAAAGAACATACTGGCCAAAAACAACCTCAAGCTCAAGAAAGACGATCAGCATGTCATAGAGCTGATTCACCTGATCTTATCTAAGCAATACACCGAGGCACGAGCGAAAGCCAACCAGATTAACATCCCGCTGCGTTTTTCTTTCCTCTCCTTGATTTTCTATGATCTCCAGATGACCGACAGCCTATTTAACGTAGTTGCTAAGCGAAATGAATTCTATAATGACAGAGAGGAAGCACTATTCAACTCCAATGCCCGTAGCTTCCAACTGGAAAGGGTAATTAATCACCTGACCGTCAAGAACGAAGAACTGGAGGAAACCACGAATAAACTGCATGAGACACAGAATCATATCATCATACTATTCATTCTGGTTGTCTTAGTCATGGCCTTGTTTGCCGCTGGCATCTATATATGGACCAACAAGAAGTACACCAAGGCCCTCCAGGCACGCAATGCTCAAGTGGAGAAAGCCAATAATTTCAAGACACAGTTTGTTCAGAACATGAGCCATGAGGTACGAACGCCACTGAATGCCATCTGTGGTTTCAGTCAGCTACTGGCAAACCCAGAAATGTCCGAACTCCTTACGCAAGAAGAGAAAGAGCAATATAGCGATATTATCAATAGCAGTACGGACATGCTTACCAGTCTGGTAAACGACATTCTGGATATTGGTGATATTGAGAGTGGAAAGTATAGAATCTACGTGCAGAGTGTAGATGTAAATGCTATATGCCGCAAGTCGCTCAATACCGTGGAACATCGCTTGATAGGCAAGCCTGTAACCATGAATTTCCACTCAGAATTACCACAGGGATTCACCATTCAATCAGACCCAGCCCGAATTCAGCAGATTCTGGTAAACTTCCTGACCAATGCCATCAAGCATACTGATGAAGGTAGCATTACCCTATCCGTAAGCCCACTAGAGATTATGCGTGTACGATTCTCTGTGACAGACACCGGTGAAGGTGTAGACCCTGTGAACGCTGAGGCTATCTTCCAACGCTTTGAAAAACTGAATACCTTTAAGCAAGGCACCGGACTAGGATTGCCAATCTGTCGTTCACTGGCAACATGCCTGGAAGGTAAAGTTTATCTGGACACCACCTATACTGCCGGTGGTGCCCGTTTTAACCTGGATTTATAGGTTATTGGCGCTCTTCCATCTCGTCATACAACTGACGGAATGCCTTATTGATATCATCGCGAATGCGACGGTATTCATTCATCTTGAACTCATCGGTGCCCTCAGTTACCTTTGATGGGTCCTCAAAGCCCATATGCAAGCGGTGTTTTACATTGCCATTGAACACCGGGCAAGTCTCATTGGCATGGTCACATACGGTAATGACATAATCCCAATCCTGATCCAGGTACTGGTCAATCTGCTGAGGGGTATGGTCAGAGATATCAATACCAACCTCTTTCATCACCTCAATTGCCTTAGGATTTACATGCTCCTCGGCCTTTACACCACCAGAGTGGACATCCAGGTCGTCACCATAGGAATCCAGAAAGCCATGTGCCATCTGGCTACGGCAGGTATTACCCGTACAAAGTACCAAGATGCGGATCTTAGCATTCTCATCGTTAATCTGATTCTCTTTTGAAGTATTCATCGCACATCCATGAAGAAATAAAGCAGCCATTATTACAGCCAATGTTTTCAATAATGATTTCATATTTTTATTTTTTAACCATACAAAGGTATAGAAAAATCGCGACACACCATAATATGCTTTGCCATGAAAGCGAAAATATGCGTTTTTCAAGGGAAATTCCATTGTTGTACCGTTCTACCTTCGCTATTTCATTGCTAT
>JAUNHZ010000070.1:12462-12744 GCA_030523705.1 Bacteroidales bacterium | reverse complement strand
ACGGGATCCTTCACTGTCGTTCAGGATGACAAAAGTGGATTGGACGGGATCCTTCACTGTCGTTCAGGATGACAAAGAAATGCGTCTCTCTCACTTGTCATTCTGAGCGGAGCGAAGAATCTCGTCCAATATTACTTTACTGGATTGGACGAGATCCTTCACTAGCGTTCAGGATGACAAAGCGAGAATACCAAAGAGCAAAAAAGAACTAATTAAAAACAGAATAAATGAAATCAAGTATCCATCAATACTGGATATATATAATGTCCAATAAAACACGTT
>JAUNHZ010000070.1:6748-12452 GCA_030523705.1 Bacteroidales bacterium | reverse complement strand
AAATGATTTGTATCAGCGATGGAGGCAGCATAGAGAACATATGGTTGATGGATTTACGGCTAAATACAATTGTGAATATCTCATCTATTTTGAGGACTTCACAGATATAAATGAGGCTATCCATAGAGAGAAAGAACTCAAAGGATGGACAAGAGACAAAAAATTGGAGTTGATACGAAAACAAAACCCATGGTTGAAAGACTTTGGGGATGAATTTGGGTGGACGCGTTAGGGGGTGTTTTCATTCATCCTGAACATTCTTTTTTTCTCTCTTTCTGTCATCCTGTCCTCTTTTTTTGTCATCCTGAGGGAACCGAAGGATCTCGTCCAATATTACTTAGGTGGATTGGACGAGATTCTTCGCTTTCGCTCAGAATGACAAGGGGGGAGGGATCCTGAACATTCTTTTTTTTGTGTATTTGTCATCCTGAGGGAACCGAAGGATCTCGTCCAATATTACTTAGGTGGGTTGGACGAGATTCTTCGCTATCGCTCAGAATGACAAGGGGGAGGGGGAGTGGATTGGACGAGATTCTTCACTTCGTTCAGAATGACAAGAGGAGGGAGGACAGAATCCTCCTTTATTTCTTAAACAACTCAAACGAGAATTTCACGCCAAAGCTATTGATCTTGCTGGTTCGCATGGAGGCGAAGATGCCGAAATCAAAAATGTGAGTGGCAAAACCATAACCTAATTCTATATATGGAGTCAGGTGGTGCATGAGCAGTCCGTTTACGTAGATGCGCTCTCCCTGAATGGCATGTGCCGCATTCTTGAAGGTCTTGGTCAGGAACAGGTTGGGCGACTCATAGGTGAAGTGGCCACGCAGATACTCGCTGGCCGATGAATACCAGCGGTAATCCAGCAACTGGAAAGTTCCACCTATCTCCTCGTTCCAGCCATCGGGCAAGCGGTTGTGGGAGAAGTTGTTGAAATCTACAAAATAGACATTAGGCTGGTCGATGAACTTTCCGTAGCCTAAACGATACGAGAAGCGGTCCTGTACGCGGTATTCACGCTCGTGGCTGATTTCTACCTCATAGCGCTCATAGGTTCCCTCACTGCCTAACAGGCCATCGATGCCTTTCTCCCAGTCGAAGGAGAACGTTGGGATAGGGGTATATACGGTCTTCTTGCGGTTTCTGTCCCAATAGTAGTATTTTCCCGGTGTCAAGTCCACTCTCACGCGTGGGGCAAAGGTGGTGTAGTGGTCTTGGATGTCCCCTAAGATTTCCATATAGGTCTCATCCATGCCTGCTTTCTTGGCCAAGTGTCGGTTGTACCACACGGCACCTAAGGTGAGCTCAAAACCGTTGAAAAGCTCAAAGCGCTGGTTTACCTTCACGTGTTCATCGTTATAGTAGGCCAGTTGCAGGTCTTCTACATCCTTGGCCTTCACATTGCTCAGGATATCAGCTAAATCACTGCTGTAGGTACGGAAACCATTTCCTACCTCTAAGTCAAAATGTGCCTGCAGGGGTTTCCAGAAGTCATAGCCCACCTTCAGGCGCCAGTCTATTTCCTTATAGGTGAAATTGTAGCCGATGAGTGGAGCCACGGACAGGGCAGAGCGCTTATAGTCGCGCTGAATCTTCAGCTCTTGGCGCCAGTCGAAACCACGTGTCTTGGAGTAGTTGAAGAGCATGGGTGCCAGCAGTGGCGATGTCTTGATTTTACCGAACAGTGGTGCATTGATCTCAGAGCTTGCCACCATGGACTTACCTATATTTCCCCAGTTGATGAGCTTGGTGTGCGTCTCATCGCCTAGATACACACGGCGCTGCTCCAGGGAGTCTATGCGTATGGCATAGCGACGGTAGAGCTCCTGCTCATGCTCCGTGAGCGGGAAGAAACGGTTCCGGGCTACCAAGAGGGAGTCAAACTGATACTTGGTGGTATCCAGGCTCAGTGCATACTGGTCTGTAAGGTCGTGCTTGCGGCGTTTGGCATTCCTGTTCTTGTACTGTTGTGAAATTTGCGTATAGAGGTACTTGGCCTTGTAGTGTCCCTCCAGTTTGTTCCCAATGAAACTGAACTTGAAGTTCAGCTCGCTGCTCTCTGGCAGATAGACCTCCAGTCCGGAGTGTCCCATAGTCAGGTTCACCTCAAATTTCATGAACTCATACTTGCCCTCAAACTGGGTGTTCTTGACCAGCTGTTTATCCAGGTCCATTACAAAACGGCCCTTGATAAGGTGGGTGTTGTTGTAGAGCGGATAGAAGGCTATCACGGCCTCGCGGTTGTTTATGGACTCCACGCGGTAGAGGTAGTACGATGCGTTCTCATAGATGAAAGGGGAGAGCAGGTGGTCGCTGATCATCTTTTCCTTGTAGATATCCAGGGTGAAATAGTCCATGACCATATCCGATGTCTGCTTCAGGTTTGGAATGGTTCCATAAGCCGCTATAAGATGGCGGTCGTAGATATTCGGAGCCGTGAAGCTCAGCTCACTCAAGCTCTCACTTACATATTCATTGGTACCCTTCTCAAAACTCATCATCTGGGGAACCAAGTCTATCAGCACGTTCTTCTTGTTCTTCTTTACGTAGCGTTTCATGTACAGTCTGGCCTCGTAGTGCTGAATGCGTTTCCCATAGTTTTCTGTCTGCTTCCAGAGCGTGCGCATCAGGGAGTCGGCATTGACTTGCGCTGCTATTCCTGGTGTGGACAGGAGCAGGGCAAAAATACAAACCAAGTGTTTTATAACCGGTGTTTTCATCTTCAAATCGGACTCTATTTTGCTCCAAAGGTACAATTTTTTGCTGGATTAATTGCAATTTTAAAAGATATTCCTTACTTTTGCCGAATAAGTTGATTTAAATTCTAAAAAAGAGAAATTATTATGAAGAAATTTGCAAGAATCATGGCTACAGTTGCACTTTGCTGTGCACCTGTATTTGCTTTCGCTCAGAGCGACAAGGAGCTGAGCAACGAGTATAAGGCTAAGATTGAGATCTGCAACAATGAGATCAAGTTGATTAAGTCAAAGCTGAAGATTGATAAGGCTAACTCTGACTTGAACCGCCAGTTGGTAGAGAAGAAGGCTGAGCTTGCTGAGTACAAGAGCAAGAAGAAGGTATTGGATCAGTCTATCAAGGCTGCTGCAGCTCACGATAAGGCTATCAAGAAGGCAGAGCAGGCTAAGGCTAAGGCAGAGGCAGCTGCTGCAAAGGCTTCTAAGGTTAAGAGTGGTTATTAATCAGAAACCCATCATAAAAAAAAGGATTGTCCATCAGGGCAATCCTTTTTTTTGTATCTTATTCCAGCGCCACTCCGCGGTAGAACTCTAAGATTTTGGTTCGGAACAAGAAGGTGTATTTGGCTTGCAGGTAGTCGGCCTCGGCCTTGAGCAAGCGGGTCTTGGACTCCTGGAACTCCGTGTTGGTAGCCTTTCCGTTCTCATATTTCTTGCTCACCAGTTCAAACGCGCTCTGGCTGGCTTTCTCTGCAGCCTCACTGCTCACGCACTGCTTCTGTGCTGCCAGTGCATTATAGTAAGCCTGCTGTATTTCCTTATATAATCCCTTGCGGGTCTCCTCCAGCTGCAGCTGCTGGGTCTGGTATTGCAGCTTGGCTGTCTTGATCTGGTTTCGTGTAGCGTATTTGTTGAAGATAGGCACGCTCACGGACAGGCCGATGTACTTGCTCAGGTTGTCCTTGAGCTGAGAGGAAAACTTATTGCTTGGGAAACCAGAGGTGTGGTAGTAGTTGGTTCCTAATCCACCGCTCAGGGACACGCGAGGCAGCTTGCCAGCCTTGGCTATCTCAATGCTCTCCTCGGCACTCTTCAGGCGGAGCACCTGTGCCTGCACCTGTGGCTTGATGCCATTGGCCTCGGCATAGATTACATCGGGGAGGGGAAGGATGACATCCTGTGCCTGTGCTATCACCGGTGTCTCTACGTCCAGTCCTTCTGGGGTTTGCAGCTCCAGCAGCTGCGACAGGTTCAGGAGGGCCAGCTGTACCTGGTTCTCTGCCTGTGTCACCTGCAGTTCATCGCTGGCTACAGTAGCGTGTGCCTCTACCACTTCGGTCTCTGCAATCTTTCCGGTCTGCAGCAGGCTCTGGAGTCGGCTCTCCTGCAGCTTGGCCAGTTCCAGCTGGTTCTTGGCTACCGCTAACATATCCTTCTGGTAGAGCACTTCCAGGTAGGTAGATGCTATCTGCATGCTGATATCATCCTTGGCTCTGTTCAGGTCCACCAGGGCTGCCTGCAGGTTAATCTCCTTCTGACGGATATCATGAGTCATCTGACCACCGGTATAGAGAGATACGCTGGTACCTAAGTCGAATCCGGTACTCATGGTGTTACGGTTGGCATAGGTGTTATCGGCCGTAAGACCGCGACCGAAGTTCATGCTTTGGCTTGCCGATGCCTGTAAGCCCGGCAACCTGCTGTTCTTACTGGTGTTCAGGGATATGCGGTTACTCTCCACCGTATTCTCCTGCTGCTTGATGCTGATGTTATGCTCCAGCGCATAGGTGATACACTGGCGCAGACTCCAGGCTTGCTGGGCTTGAGCCGTACCAAATACAGCCAGGCCCATGATGAGGGTAAGTGTCTTTTTCATCATACGTTTATCCATTTACTCTTCATTCTCAACCACAATACCACGTACGGTTTCCTTTCCCTTCAAACCGCTCTTGATCTCAATGTTCAGACCATCGCTCAAGCCGGTAGTCACAGCCTGCTTGCGGAATTGCTGGGTAGGAACGCTATCTGTCAGGACATAGACAAATGAGCTGTCGCCCTTGAACTCAATGGCAGCCTCGGGTACGGTGAGCACCTTGTTCATCTTCTGCAGCACCAGCTTGGCATTGGCGCTGTAGCCAGAACGGATGGTGATATCGTTTGGCAGTGCAATGGCAGCCTTGATCTCAAACTGATTGGCACCATTCTGCTCGGTAGCCTTAGGAGAGATGTACTCCAGGGTAGCGTTCAGCTTTACCTCTTCCAGCGCACCGATGGAGATCTCCACTGGCATGCCTTCCTTTACGCGGCCAACCTCAGTCTCGTCGATGTTGCCGCGGAAAATCAGCTTGGTCATATCTGCTACGGTGGCAATGGTGGTACCATCGTTGAACGAGTTACTCAGAATCACGGAGTTACCCACTTTTACAGGTACATCCAGAATCAAGCCGTCTACGGTAGAGCGGATCAGTGTGGTACTCATCTTGGCGTTGCTCAGTGAGATACCCTCGCGGACAATGTTCAGCTGGTCCTTAGCCACACGCATCTCTGCCTTGGACTGATCCAGCTGCACCTTGCTCTTCTCAAAATCCTCGGTGCTCACCAGTTTCTGGTCGTACAGGCTCTTGATACGCTCAAAGTCGCGCTGTGCCTGATCCAGGTTCAGCTGTGCCACCTCTATGCGGCTCTCTGCAGAGCTCAGGCTGCTCATATCCGGAATGACCTTCACCTTAGCTATCACCTCGTCCTTCTTCACCATCTGTCCTGCTTCTTTGTACAGTTCCGCAATGATACCAGAGATCTGAGGCTTGATGTTAATCTCGTCTCTTGGCTCAATCTTACCCGTAATCAGGGTAGTCTTTTCCAAATCCATTACCTTAGGCTGATGTGTTTCATAGACTGTCACCTCTGGAATAGACTTCTGATACAGGAACCAAAATGTTCCCAGGAAAACAGCCGATACGGTAGTACCCACTACCACTTTAGTAATCTTATTCATATATGTGTTGTAT
>JAUNHZ010000070.1:0-6738 GCA_030523705.1 Bacteroidales bacterium | reverse complement strand
CATTAAGGTCATTTGTCATTAATGTCATTAAGGTCATTTACTCTTCTCGCATAGCGTCCACCGGCTTAATGCTCATGGCACGCAGGGTAGGTCCCGTTCCCGCCAGCACGCCCAGCACGCTCAGCAGCAGTGCAGCGCCCATGGCTGTCCAGAAAGGTACCTGGAAATTAGAGTCGGTGAATGGATCACTGGCGTTATTCTCTATGATGGCCAAGATGCCCACTGCCATGCAGATTCCCGTAAGTCCCGCCGCTAAGGTCAGCACCAGGCTCTCACTCATGGTCTGCACCAGAATGTCGGTAGGGGTAGCGCCTATGGCTCTGCGGATACCTATCTCACTGGTCCGCTCACGCACGGTTACCATCATGATATTGCTCACACCTATGGCACCTGCCGCCAGTGTGCCTAATCCAATCATCCAGATCAGAATGCTGATGCCCTTGAACAGGGAGTCCACCATCTGGAAAATAGCCTCGGCGTTAATCTTCTGAACGGCCTTGGTGTCTTTTGGATGAATCTTGTGGATACGTTTCAGCAAGTCGGCTATCTTTTCCTGCACCTCGGTTACGGTGTGCCCATCTTTTACGGTGTAGGCCATCAGGTCCACATCGGTCTGACGGTTATAGATGGTTGTCAGCGTGTTATAAGGTAAGAAGATGGTACGGTCTGGTGTACCACCAATGCTGATACCGCCACGGTTCTTGTTGTTCACACCCACTATCTGGTACTGTACGCCATCTACCTTGATGAACTTTCCTAAAGGCGAGATGCTGTCTGGGAACAGGTCTGAGACAATGCGCTTACCCACAATGCACACCTTTCTGCGCTGGTTGTTATCCGCATCGTTCAGGAGTCGTCCCTCCTTGATAGGGACTTGCTCTATCTTGTTATACTCCTCGGTGAATCCCTTTATGGTAGCGTTTCTGCTGTTCTTGTCCTGATAGACCACAGTGGAGTTAGAGCCAAAGGTCACAGGGGCCACCACATCCACTTCGGGAACCAGGTTCTTTACGCGCTGCAGGTCCTCCTGCTTCAGTTTCCACCGGCGCCCCGTCTGATAGCCTCCGTAAGGCTCACTGGTCTGGTCGGCCACAATGAAACCGGAGTTAGAGGCAAATCCCGCGAAAGTCTTGCCCAGTGCCTCCTGCAAGCCCTGTCCGCCACCCATGAGAATCATGAGCATGAACACACCCCAGAAGATACCGAAAGCCGTCAGGAAGGTACGCGCCTTGTTGCGTGTGAGAGAATCCATGATCTCTCCCCATTGATCACTGTCTATACGCATGTTTCCTCCTTATCTGGCCTGAAGGGCCTCTATTGGTTTAATCTTCGTTGTCTTTCTCGCAGGGATGAATCCCGCAATGGCACCCGCAATAATCATGACCAGTGTGGCCTCCAGACAGATGTCCAGTCCCACGGTAGGGTCCTGGAAGTACTCTATCTGCGTCTCACCAATATCCAGGGTAGAGCTACCCACCATCTGGTTCATGTACTCACAGAAGGCAATGCCTGCCACCATGCCTAAGTAGCCGAAGATGGTGGTAATGCTCACGCTCTCCAGGATAACCATGAGGGTGATATGCCAGGAGCGTGCACCCAGTGCCTTGCGGATACCAAACTCATGCGTGCGTTCCCTTACGGAGATGAGCATGATGTTACTCACACCCGTAATGCCGCTCAGCATGGTCAGGATGCCTAAGAACCAGAAGGACTTGCGGATAGCGCCGAATGCCGTATCCATGGTCTCTGCCTGATCACCGCCACCATTGATATACACGGCACGCTGGTCGTCGGGGTGGAAGGTGTGCTTA
Organism: Bacteroidales bacterium; assembly: GCA_030523705.1. Lineage (GTDB taxonomy): Bacteria > Bacteroidota > Bacteroidia > Bacteroidales > Bacteroidaceae > Minthousia. The sequence goes on along the minus strand of JAUNHZ010000070.1, from coordinate 4,927 downwards.
AAGGCCAGTGCCCTGCGGAGTAGTTTCTCAAACACCTGGAAGGCTGCGCTCTGCTCCACACCCGTGGTCTTGAGCTTAATCTGGTCGGCCTTGTTGCCCAGGTTGTAGATCAGTCGCAGTGTGCTCTGCGGTACGAATACCGTCTCTGCATACTGACTGGTGTTATCTTTCACATACAGCACGCCCACAATCTGGTACATGCTGCCATCAATCTTGAGGTATTTAGAAACCACTGCTGCATCCTTGCCGAAGAGTCGTTCTGCCAGCGGTGCGGCAATGACTGCCACGCGGCGTTTCTCCTTCATGTCCAAGTCGTTCAGCAGTCGCCCGGAAATCACCTTGCTGTTCTCACTCTCAAAGAGGAACGGCGTTCCACCGCGGAGGGTGGTGCTCAGGGTTTTGTTCTCTGCAGTGATGGAAGCGCCCTGACTGAATTCTGGGTAGTAGCTCAGTACATGCTCTGGGTCCACCGCCAAGCTCAGCTCACCATCGGTGTCATCCAGTTCAATCTGTCTGCCGCGCTCGTATCCGCCGAAAGCCTCTCTGGTCCATCCTGGGTAGATGTCCACGGCATCCAGCGCCATTTCCCCCACGTTATTCTCCAGGGTGTGGATGAGGCCGTTTCCGGCACCCAGCAACACGATGAGCAGGAAGATTCCGCTGGTCACGGCAAATCCCGTAGCTGCACTTCGGAGCTTGTTCCGCTTAATGGCATCCCATACCTCGAGCCATAAGTCTAGAATCATATGCGTTATTTATTTGTGTCTTCTACAATCTCAATACTCTCTATCTGACCGTCCTTAATGTGGACAATCTTCTCTGCGCAGTGTGCCACATCGTTCTCATGAGTTACCATGACGATGGTCATGCCCTGCTTGTGCAAGTCGCGCAGCAGCTCCATGACCTCCACGGTAGTCTTGCTGTCCAGTGCACCAGTAGGCTCATCAGCCAGGATGATGCTAGGGTGGGTAATCAGTGCACGAGCTATAGCCACACGCTGTTTCTGTCCACCACTCATCTCGTTAGGGTAGTGGTGAGCCCAGTCCTTGAGTCCCACTTTATCCAGGTACTCTAGTGCCAGCTTGTTACGCTTGCTTCGTCCCATTCCCTGGTAGAACAGCGGCAGTGCCACATTCTCCTGCGCATCCTTGAAACCTATCAGGTTAAAACTCTGGAATACAAAGCCTATCAAGCGGTTACGGTAGTAAGCACCCTGATTTTCGCTCAGGTTCTTGATGAGCGTCCCGTCTAGTGTGTACTCTCCCTCGTCATAGTTGTCCAGTATGCCCAGAATGTTGAGCAGCGTGGATTTTCCGGAGCCCGAGGCTCCCATAATGGCCACGAACTCTCCCGGCTGGATATCCAGGTCTATGCCCTTGAGCACATGGAGAGCCGCTCCATTATTGTACGTCTTGTGTATGTTCCGTAAATGAATCATAATTATTTTGTGTTATATTCTTTCCTTTTTCCCTTTTATTGGTGAACATCCTCCTTCGTCGGTGAGTCTTCCTTCACGGTCAGGTTCACGGTGCTGATGCTACTTGCACCATCGTGGTCTATCTCCTTCCGTTCCGTCTGACCCTCTATATTGATCTTGCTGGCTCCCTCGCTGTTCACCTTGAGCAGCTTGCTGTCCACGTTCAGATCCAGCTTGGAAGCACCTTCTGTATTTACCACACAGTTGCCACCCTTCATGCCGATGTTAGCCTTGCTGGCACCCTCTGAGTGGAACAGGAAGTCCTGTGCCTCCACGTTCAGCTTGCGTACATTTGCCGCACCCTTGGTGTGTAAGTCCATCTTATCCACCTTCACCACTGGCAGCTCCACACGTGCAGCCCCCTCGGTGTACAGTTTCAGGCTGTGCTGGCAGATGCTGTCGCTCTGCAGCACCACACTGCCGCTGGCATCAATCTTCTCCAGGGTAGGAGCGGTGACATACAGCTTTACGGTAGAGTAGATATACTTCTTGGCCAGACCCAGGTTCACGTACACGCCCGTATCCATATAGTTGCAAGTCAGCTCGCTGCCGGTCTGTCGGATCTCCAATGTCTCAAACACTCTTTCCGGAGCCTCCACTGTCACGCTGAACGAATCTGCCTGCGTGTAGATGACCTCTACCTTACCAGCTACATCCAGGTCCGTGAAGTTCTTGAAATCATATGGCTGTGTCAGTAGATTGTCCTCATAGGCCTTCTCCATCATCTCTGCATATTTGCTGCTTTCAGCCTTCCATGCCATGGAAACCGTGACGCAGGAAGCTACTGCCAGTGATGCCGCAATGATCCAAATAATAAATAAGGTAGCTACCTGGCCTCCAGACATGCGACTGTTGCTCAGCAGCTTACGGATAATGGCATAGATAGGGATTACCAGTGCCACAATAGCACTCACTACCGCTGTGGTAACGCCCCAGGTATGCGCACGCAGGAACTCTCCAATGACATCATCGATGCCCATTGCAGGCCAGCTGACACTAAACATGGCACCCACCATGGCAGCACCAGCTACCAATACAGCAAACAGGATGCACAGCAGAATGAAGCCCCAGAATGCTATGATGCCAAAGATGATGAGCTTGAGGAACATGCCCAAGCAGCCCGCACCCGCGCTCCTTCTCACCGGCTGAGGCTTGGTCTTTTCCTCCGCATCGGTCAGAATCTGCTCCTGCAGGTTCTCAGGGTTCACCTGCTTACCCTGCATCTTGAGCTTATCCTCAGGGGTATCAGCCACTGGCATGATGACCCACAGCAGCAAGTAGCAGATAATCCAGAACCAGAAGAGAGGGAACATTCTGCTGTTCACAAACAGCACCAGCAGCACCAGGATGATACGCATAGGCAGTGGGTCAGAGCCACCCAGATAACGGGTCAGACCTGCGCATACGCCACCTAAGATCTTATCGTCCATGTCACGGTACAAACGTTTGCCCTTCAGGCTCTGTAAGTATCGGTCCAGTAGGTTTCCTGTGGTATCCTGCTGGAAAGCACGACTGGTCTGTCCTTTCTCCTCGGTATGCTCCGTCTGCTCAGCCTGCTCGTCAGACATCTGCTGCGCATTGCCTATCTTCTGGATAATCTCCTTTACTTGTTCTATGTTGATTGCATCTACCCCCTGGCTCTTCAGTTCCCAGAACAGTTCAGCCACTCGGTGCTCTATATCATCGGCTATCTCATCGCCACCTTCCTGACGACTGAAATAGTTCTTCATCTCACCCAGGTACTGCTCTAGCAATTGGTAAGCATCTTCATCGATGGCATAAAGCGTACCGCACAAGTTTATGGTAATATTCTTTTTCATTGTGTGTTTCGTTTCAAGATTTTACATGTTTTGTTCTAATCTGGGTAGTCTCAAAATACCTACCGTGTTAGAGATTTCATCCCAAGCTCCATCCAGTTCCCCTAAGAACTGGGCACCCTCTGGGGTGAGGGCGTAATACTTTCTTGGTGAGCCTTGAGTAGATTCTTTCCACTCGTAGCAGAGCAGCCCGTCGTTCTTGAGACGGGTGAGGAGAGGGTATAGCGTACCTTCCACCACAATCAGCTCTGCATCTTTCAACTGCTGAATAATGTCAGTAGCATAAGAGGCTTGCTTGTGCAAGATAAGCAGAATGCAGTATTCCAGCATTCCCTTGCGCATTTGTGATTTAGCGTTTTCTATATTCATATCCTTTTAATTGGTTTTACCATACTACTATGTTTTACAAGCAAATGTGCGACTTTTATAGTACTATGCAATACAAAGTACTATATTTATAACATTTATTAACAGTAGAAGGGAAGAGGAATATCTTTTCTCCAAAAACATTTGCCTATTTCCTAACTAATCTGTAGTTTTGCCTGAAATTCTAACATACAAGATCATGAAAGCTAAACTGATTATGGCCAGCTTGCTCCTTTCTTGCAGCACACTGGCGGTAGCGCAGACTACCATTCACTTGAAATTTGCTTCGGTTTCCGAGGCACAGAAACTCATCACAGCCGAGGATCATTACACCCGGGGGCTAAGTCAGTTTGATATTGACTCTCGCGTGGGAAAGGCGGGAGCTACTATGGCAGAACTCAAGGCACTGCAGCAGCAGGAATGTCGGGAGTGGACGCAGGCAGAGATAGATACCATAACCAAGAGTTTTAAGTTGATAGAAGAAAAGCTGCTAAAAAATAAGTGGACCATTCCGGTACCTGCCGAGGTGGTTATGATTAAGACGACCATGCACGAGGAAGGCGATGCAGGTGCTTACACGCGCGAGAACCAAATTTATATGGGTGAATCGGCATTGCAACCTAGAAAGGGTAGGAATGGTGAGGTTCGTCCTGCTCCATCGGCAGCTTCTCTTTGCTCACTCATGGCGCATGAGCTCTTCCATGTGCTTACACGTAATAACCTGAAATTCAAGACGGAAATGTATAAGACCATTCATTTTACCCGTCTGGAGAATGAAATTGTATTCCCTAAAGATGTCATGGATTTGCGCATCTCAAACCCTGACGTAAGTTGCTACGATAGCTTTGCTGCCTTGACTATCAATGGAAAAAAGGAGAATGTGACCATGATTAATGTGGCTAATAAGGCCTACGAGGGTGGTTCTTTCTTCCGCTATCTGCAGATTGGTTTTATTCCGCTGGATGCCAGCAACAAGCCTGTCCAGGTGAATGGAAAGACCGTGATTTATGACATGAAAGATGCTGTAGATTTCTATGATACCGTGGGCCAGAACACCGGTTATGTGATTAACCCAGAAGAATGCCTAGCCGATAATTTTGCCTTGGCCGTAGATGGCTTCAAGCCTACTCCAAGAATGCAGCAACTCCCTAATCCAGAGATTATCACTGCCATTCAGCAGGTTTTGACGATGGGGTGGTGATTTTTTCCCCTTTTGTCATTCTTCCTGACACAGCATTGTCATTCTGAATGTAGTGAAACGAAATCC
>JAUNHZ010000069.1 GCA_030523705.1 Bacteroidales bacterium | reverse complement strand
CTCCAAAAGTTTCCTTCCGTCGCTATAAAAGTCTTCTTCCGTCTCTTTTAGAGTCTTCTATCAAGGCTTGGGTGTGTCCTCTTTCTAAATTTTGCAAGTTTTTGGCACATTTCTTTCACATTTCTTGTATTTCTATTACTTTTGCCAGAAAGCTCTGATAATTATGAAAAGAAGAACCTTTTTGAAAGATATTTGCGCGGCTGGACTTTCTGCTGCATTGCCTGTGACTGCGATAGGTAGTCTGACTAGCTGTGCGTCTCAAGCTACTGATTCTCATGGATTTAATTTCGATGAGGAAGTGGATCGTTTAGGTACTCACAGCATCAAGATGGCTCGTGGCGAGGAGATGGGTGGAAACAGGCTGGGCATGGGTATTGCCGATATGGATTTCCGTATGGACCCCGCCATCTCTCAAGCTCTTCATGAACGCATCAACCGCGATGTGATTGGTTATACTCGCACCCCTGATGCGTATTTCGATGCTATTATGCAGTGGCAGAAGAAAGTACATCAGTGGGATGTGCCTAAGGATTGGATTACCGCTATTCCAGGCGTAGTTACCTCCATCAATCTTGTTTATGATGTGTTCACGCAGCCTGGGGATAAGGTGATTATCCAGCCTCCGGTGTATGATCCTTTCAAGGAATATATCCTGGATATGGGACGTGTGCCTGTGGATAACCCTCTCATTTACACCGATGGTACGTTCCATATGGATTTAGCTAACTTGGAGAAGGTCATGCATGATGAGCAGCCTAAAGCTATGGTGCTGTGTAATCCGCATAACCCTGGTGGCATGTGCTGGACCAGGGCTGAACTGGAAAAGGTGGCAGAACTGGCTAAGACTTATGGTGTGCTTGTCATTTCCGATGAGGTGCATGGTGACTTGGCGTGGTACGATGAGCATCCTTTCATCCCGTTCTTGAGCACCTCGGATGCTGCGCGCGAGGTCGGCATTACCGTGACTGGTCCTACCAAGACCTTCAATCTGGCTGGTTTTACGGGTACGGCGTACGGCATTATTGCTAATCCTGCCCTGAAGGAGCCATTTGTGAACTTTCTGAAGTGTCATAAGCTGCTGGAGGCTTCCGTGCCCACTGAGATTTGCATCATGTCTGCCTATACCTCTACTACCGGTTGGTACGATGCCATGATGGATTATATGCGTGGAAATGTGGAGTTTGTCATGGATTATTTTGCAAAAGAGATTCCGCAGATCAAGCCGGTCCGTCCGCATGCATCGTTCTTGTTCTTCCTGGACTGCAGGGCGCTGAACCTGGATGCTGATGGCCTGAAAACCCTTTTCGATGAGAAAGCAGGACTGGTGGTGAGCAATGGCATTAACTACGGTCCTGGTGGTGAGGGTTTTATTCGCATGAATGTAGGTTGTACGCGTAGAAAGCTCAAGCAAGCATTAGAGCAGTTGAAGGGTGCAATAGGATAAGCACTAATTGTCATCCTGAGGGATAACTACAAATTGTCATTCTGAGTGAAACGAAAGTAACCACTAAATGTTATTCTGAGTGAAACGAAGAATCTCGTCCAATCTAGTTAAGGAATATTGGACGAGATTCTTCACTATGTTCAGAATGACAAGAGGGGGTGTTTAGAATGACAAGAGCCCTGGGGAGAAAATGTGGGATTTATTTTGAACTACTAAAAGTTTGTAGTAAATTTGCATATTATGAAGAAACTGAATATCCTTATCCTGATTTGCTTACTGGCATTCACCTCTTGCCACAAGCATGAAACGCGCCAGCTGGCTCCTGAGATGGACAGCTCTGCGTTTGTGGTGATTACCGATGTCATTCCAGATGCTATCTTGGAGATCCGCTACTTTAGTACCTATAACTTTATTGGGGATCGTATTCCGGGATATCTGGAGCCTACTGCTATGTTGACCAGACAGGCTGCGGACTCTCTGAAGCTTGTGAGTCAGGATTTGCTGGAGAAGGGTTATCGCCTCAAGATCTTTGATGCCTACCGTCCTCAGTGTGCGGTGGATTATTTCATGGCTTGGGCAAAGGACTTGCAGGATACTCGTATGAAGGAGTACTTCTATCCGGGACTGGAGAAGGATGTGCTTATTCCTCAAGGATATATAGCAGAGAAGAGTGGACATACCCGTGGCTCTACCATTGACCTGACCCTCTTTGACATGAAGCTGGAGAAAGAGGTGGATATGGGATGTACCTTCGATTATTTTGGGCGCGCCTCTCATCCGGACCTTCAGCCTGGGGAAGATGCCGATGGCTATCAGCCTATCACGGAAGAGCAGTATAAGAATCGCATGATTCTGCGTGAGGCAATGCTTGCACATGGTTTCAACCCTTACGAATGTGAGTGGTGGCACTTCTCCCTGAAGAATGAGCCTTTCCCTGATACGTATTTCAACTTCCCGGTGCGTAATGCTGGGAAGTGCTTGAAGTGCGCACAGTAATAGGGGGACTTTGATTATTTTTTACCTATTAGTAGTACTTTTTTGTTTGTACTGGCTTTATATTTGGCATTCTGTGCTTAAACCCTGAGGAGCCTTAATGCTTGCCAGCTTCAGGCCGTACTTATAGTTCTTTCCGTAGTACATGAGCTTAGGGTCTGTAGTCTCTGGGGTCTGATGCATGGTTACCTCGGGTACAGGTACGCCTAAGAGTTCTGCCCATTCCTTTGCCGCTACATCGATGTCCTCTACTACTAGTGCTATCTGGATGAAACTGTTTAAATCCAATGGATTAGCCATAGGACCTCGGTCTGCCTTCAACTCCAACTTGTGGTTCTGTGCTGCATAAAGCTCTGGGTCTATTACTTGTAAAGAATCTACCTCGGGGGGTGTTTCGGCAACATTTTGTGTAGTGTTTTCACTGCATGATGCCAGTGCCATGGCTGCCATCAAACTTAGAAATAAAGTCTTTTTCATAGTGTTTATGATTTGTCCTTGTTAGATTGTGCATGATTTCATGTAGGGCAAATTTACAAAAAAATGTTGTTTTATAGGGGCTAAAATCAAGAAAATGTGTAATTTTATACCGTTAATCTGAAAAATCATAAAAACTTACTAATATGAAAAAAACATTTCTGATGACGGCTTTTGCATGTGCCTTGCTGAGTGCATGCAGTAATTCCGACAAATTGATCTACAAGGATGCTAATGCGCCTATTGAGGACCGCGTGGAGGACTTGCTGGGACGCATGACCCTGGAAGAGAAAATCTACCAGATTTCCCAACAGTGCCTGGGTGAGAATGATAACATCAATAATAATGAGGGTATGAACCCTGTGCCTCTGAACCCGATGATTGGTTCGGTCATCTTCATGAGCGAGGATATTCAGGTGCGCAATGCGTTCCAGAAGAAGGCGATGGAGGAGACCCGACTGGGCATTCCGGTCATCTATGGTTATGATGTGATTCATGGTTACCGTACGGTTTATCCTATTCCGCTGGCAATGGCTTGCAGCTGGGACCCAAGTCTGCTGGAGGCCTGTACTAAGGTGGCTGCGCAAGAGGCTCGTCAGGCTGGTGTGGACTGGGTGTTTGCGCCTATGATTGATGTGGCGCATGATGCACGCTGGGGACGAATTGCCGAGGGTTCTGGTGAAGATCCTTATACGGCTGCGCAGTTTGCTGTGGCTGCTGTGAAGGGTTTTCAGGGGGATAACTTGGCCAGCTATAAGCAGGTAGCGAGCTGTCTAAAGCATTTTGTGGGCTATGGCGCCAGTGAGGCTGGTCGAGACTATGTCTATTCAGAGATTTCTGACCAGACGCTATGGGATACTTATCTTCCTCCATACGAGACTGCTGTAAAGGCGGGTGCGCAGACCTTGATGAGTGCGTTCAATGATATCAGTGGTGTTCCTGCATCGGCTAATTCTTATACCATGAATACCGTGCTTAGAGATATGTGGGGCTTTGATGGCTTTATTGTATCCGACTGGGGTGCTGTGGAGCAGTTGGTGAACCAGGGTAATGCCGCTAATCCTGCCGAAGCTGCCGTGAACGCGCTGACTGCAGGTGTGGATATGGACATGACCGATGGTGTTTACATCAAGAACATGGAGCAGCTGGTGGCTGATAAGAAGTTGGATATGAAGGTGATAGACGAAGCTGTTCGTCGTGTGCTTCGCGTCAAATTCCGCCTGGGCTTGTTTGAGAATCCTTATACGCCAGACGTGCAGGAGAAGGACCGTATTCTGCTGGCTTCTTCCAAGGAGACGGCCTTGAAGGCTGCCGAAGAGACCATGGTGCTCCTCAAGAATACCAATTCCATTCTGCCATTAGAGGGTGTGAAGCGCATTGCCTTGATAGGTCCTATGGTAAAGAATCTGCATGATTTGCTGGGTAGCTGGCTGGGACACGGTCACGATGAAGATGTGACTACTATTCAAGAGGCAATGGATGCTGCATTCCCAGAAGCTACCATCAACTATGCACAAGGTTGTGATTTTGAAGGTGATGACAAGGCAGGTTTCAGTGAGGCTGTCCGTGCAGCTAACGCATCCGAAGTGGTAGTTCTCTGCCTTGGTGAGAAGCAGGCATGGAGCGGCGAGAATGCATCTCGTTCAACTATCCTTCTTCCTCAGATTCAGCGAGATCTGCTGGAAGCTGTGGCTAAGACCGGTAAGCCTGTAGTGCTGGTACTGAATAATGGTCGCCCACTGGAATTATCGGGCATGGAGCCATATACGGCAGCTATCCTGGAGGCTTGGCAACCAGGCATCAGTGGTGGAACTCCTATAGCTAAGGTGCTGAATGGCAGCGTGAACCCAAGCGGTAAGCTGTGTGCTACCTTCCCATATACCAGCGGTCAGATTCCTATTTATTATAACCGTCGTAACCCTGCGCGTCCTGCCACTCAGGGCTTCTATCAAGATGTAACCGTGGAGCCAATGTATGCGTTTGGTTATGGCTTGAGCTATACTACATTTGAGTACGGAACACTGAAACTCTCTGCCGAAAAGGTGGCACAGAACGGTAAGTTGAAAGCAGAGATTAGCGTAAAGAATACAGGAAAGCGTGCGGGTAAGGAAACTGTGCATTGGTACATTACGGACCCAGCTTGCAAGATTACCCGTCCGATGAAAGAACTACGCTATTTTGAGAAAGCAGAGCTTCAACCTGGTGAAACAAAGGTATTTACTTGGGAAATTGATGTGCAGAAGGATTTCTCTTACGTAGATAGTAAGGGTAATCATTTTGTGGAGCCAGGTGATATTCTGGTGAAAGTAGGGGATCAAGAGGTGAAGGTGGTTGTGGAGTAAAGGTGTTTTACTCCTTTCTCTCCCTCCTCTCATTTGTTATTCTTTGTCATCCTGAACGAAGTGAAGGATCTCGTCCAATATTTCATGGTAGAATTGGACGAGATCCTTCGTTTCACTCAGGATGACAATTAGCTCATCTCATTTGTCATCCTGAACTTTAGTGAAGGATGACAAGGGGTGATTGTATTTACACAATGTCCCCTTGTGTAAATATTAATACGCCGCTGGGTCGTTTTCTTTTGGGAGTGAATTCTTTATGAACTCACGGATGTCATCGTTTGCTTGGATCATGTCCTCGTGGCGAACGTACATCATGTGGCCACAGCGATAGCCCTTGATGGTGAAACGGTCCTGGAACTTACCGCCCTTATCCATTTGCCAGAAGTTGTACTTGGCATTGAAATAATCGCAGGCACCATCGTAATAACCGCTCTGGAGCAATACCTTGAGGTGTGGATTCTCACGCACTGCCTGCATCAAATCTGTACCGGTGTGGTCTGGGGTTCTTGACCATGGGTATACACTGGCCAACATATGGTATTCTACATCAGTTTTGAAATTCAGCTCGTTACGTACGTACCAGTTGTATGCTGGAGTGAAAGAGTGGTTCCAAGAAACCATTTCTGCATCGTATTCGCCAGTCTCACCACCAGTCTTGATGTCCTTACCACGGTAACGGCTGTCCAGACGTCCGATGGTGAAATCTTGATCGCGAAGCAGTTCCTTCCAGTAATGACGGGTGGCAATGGTCAGGTTGTGCTGAAGCACATCTTTTACGCTGATGCCGCTGTAATGCGCTACCTTCTCTGCTATTTCCTGACGCTTGGCTGGGGTCAGATGACCGCCCCATGAGAGTGCAGGAATGTACTCATTTACAGTGAATTCCTCTACTTCTGGGAGGATATCCAGCAAGTCTTTTGTTTGCAAGTCGCTAGCCAATGCCTTGTGATACCAGGCTGTGGCACACATATATGGCAAGGTAAGTGCCTGGCCTACAGGACCGTCGCGCTTGATGCCTAACTCTGTAGGTGAAACCAGAATCACACCGTTCAGGTAGAGTGAGTGGCCATCTTGCAAGGCGTATGAAAGACCTGATACTCGAGGTGTACCATAGCTCTCGCCGATGAGGTATTTAGGAGAAAGCCAACGGTTCTGGCGGGTTACGAATGTGGTAATCCACTGTGCCAGATAGGCAATATCCTCATTGATGCCGTAGAACTGCTTTACGTCCACACCTTCCATCTGACGGGAATAGCCGGTAGTGACAGGGTTTACATAGCAGATATCGGCTACATCAATCAGTGAATAAGGATTCTTCTTCATGCCATAAGGCTGCACAGGGTTACCCTCATCGTCCATATTCAGCAGGGCAGGACCGGTATAGCCAATCTCCATCCATACAGCTGCAGAGCCTGGACCTCCGTTGAAAGAGAACATAATAGGGCGGTTTGTTCTGTCCTTTACGCCCTCGCGCTCATAATACGTGTAGTTTACACCGGCAATAATCTTGCCATCCTTGTCCCATACAGGCTGGAAACCCACGGTTGCGGTGTAGTTGAATGTCTGTCCCTTCACGGTAGTAGTGTGATGGGTAACCACAGTGGTGTCTGGGTTAATCTTGGTCTGCGCCAAGACGCTCACGCAGCATACTAATGCTGCAAAAGCCACATAAAATCGTCTCATTATACTATAAATTTTAAAAAGTTCGGTGCAAAGATAGGGAATATTCTTATTTTGAGGAGTATAATGGGGGGAAATTTCTCAAAAGCTTTGGTTTCTGTAATCCAATGGGTTCATGCCCACCACTCTTTTGAAGAGGGCGGAGAAGTATTCTGGGTTCTTGAAATGCAAGCGATAGCTGATTTCCTTTACATTGATATCCGTACCGCTCAGGAGCTCCTTGGAACGCAGTATCTTGATGGAGATATAGTATTGTGCAGGGGAGAGGCCGATGTATTTCTTGAAGAAACGGCGAAAGGTGGTGTAGCTTAAGTTCACATATTCAGCTACTTGTGGCATGTCCAGATTCCCTTCGATATGCTCTTGCATGTAACTGCGGGCCTTGCGGATAGCCTCGGGCATTTCTCCTTCTCCGGAGATGGAGTAGTTCTGGTTGATCATAAACAGATGTCCCAGCAGATGGTTGACAATACCGGCCAATAGTTGCTGGAAGAAAGCATCCTGACGAGTAGCCACTTCTATGGCTTGTTTGTACAAATCGACAATAGCGTTTACTTTACCTATTTTATATATGGGATTTTCGGCCGAGAAGAATCCGGCTTGTACACGGGCATCGATGTTCACGCCTTTAAAGCCAATCCAGTACTCGTCCCAGCCGGTTGTGGGATCTGGATAATAGGTGTGCCATTTCCCCGGGAATATCAAGAACATGTTACCCGCACTCACCTTGAACTCCTGCCCTTGGTCATTTTTCAACACTCCACTACCTTTTGTGATGTACAGCAATTGGTATTCCTGCAGCACACGACCTCGCTGAACATTGAATAAATGTTCTTGATTGTGATGCTGCGGCGGGTAAGCTTCACCCGGAAGTATGCGCTGATATCCTACAGTGCAGACCACTAACCCCCAAAGGTAGTCGCGCTCATTCTCAATGATGTATTTTACGGATTGCATTTTGCAATATTAGACATTTTTTTTACAATTGCCAAAATATTTGGACAAAAAACTACATCTTATTGACTATTTTACTATAGTTGTGATATTTTCCCTCATTTTGGGCAAAACTCATACCCCTTTGGACAAAAAACATAAGTGTTCAGAACAAATAATGGCTATCTTTGCAAACGTAAACCTTTAAACTTTAATATATGAATTTTTTCGCAGTCGATTTAGGTGCTACTAGTGGTCGTATGCTCTTAGGAATCCTTACCGAGAACGGTTTGGAACAGCGTGAAATGACCCGTTTTGCAAACCCTATCATTCCACTAAATGGCCATTATTTCTGGGATATTCTACATTTATATAATGAAATTCTGAAAGGCTTGAAGAAAGTGGCCGAGGAAGGTATAGAGATTCAGTCCATTGGTATTGATACCTGGGGCGTGGATTTTGCTTGCTTTGGTGCCGATGGGCAGTTGCTTGGTAATCCTTACAGCTACAGAGACCCACATACTTTCCCTGCCATGGAGGAATATTTCAAGTTGGTACCAAAGGCTGAGGTATATGCTAAGACTGGTATTCAGTTCATGAATTTCAACAGTCTGTTCCAATTGTCTGCCATGAAGACTGCAGACAGTTCCGTATTGAAAGCAGCCGATAAAATCCTTTTCATGCCTGACGCTTTAGGCTATATGCTTACCGGCAAGATTGCTTGTGAATATACTATAGCCTCTACGAGTCAGATCCTGAATCCTGCCACAAAGGATTTAGACGAGGATTTGCTGAAGGTAATTGGTGTGAAGCGCAGTCAGTTTGCTGAGCTGGTTTATCCTGGACATGTATTAGGTACACTCACGGAACAGGTACAGCAAGCTACTGGACTGGGTGCTATTCCAGTGATTTCCGTTGCTGGTCATGATACTGCATCGGCTGTGGCATCGGTTCCTGCAAAAGACCAGAATTTTGCATACCTGAGCAGTGGAACTTGGAGCTTGATGGGCATAGAGTCTCAGTCGGCTATCATCAACGATCAGAGTTTTGCTGCTAATTTCACCAATGAAGGTGGCGTAGAGGGAACCACCCGATTCCTGAAGAACATCTGTGGCATGTGGCTGTTGGAAAGCTGCCGAAGAGAGTGGAAGGAAGACTATAGTTACGGAACGCTCATTGATGCCGCTATGCAGGTTCCAGCTTTCCAGAGCATCATCAGTCCCGATAGTCCATGTTTTGCTAATCCAAGCAGCATGATTAAGGCTATCCAGCATTATTGCCAGGTAACGGGTCAGTATGTTCCAGAGACCTACGGTGAGATTACCCGCTGTATCTTTGATTCATTGGCACTCCGTTACAAGCAGGTGATGAATATGTTGCATGATTTTGCTGAATTCCCTATTCAGCGCTTGCATATTATTGGCGGTGGTTCCCAGAACCAGCAACTCAGTCAGTTCACTTCAAATGCTGTAGGATTGCCAGTTACTTGTGGTCCAGTAGAGGGCACTGCCATTGGAAATATCATGCTTCAGGCTAAGGCTGCAGGCTTGGTTTCAACCATCACTGAGATGCGTGAGCTGATTAGCAAGAGTATTCAAACCAAAGAGTATCTTCCTCAGGATAAGGAACTTTGGGAGGAAGGATTCAAGAAATACTTGAGCGTTTATCGTGAAGATATCTAATTAAAATAGTTCAATAGTAAAATAGTAAACAATATGAAAGCCGAATTAGTAAACAAAGCTTATGAAGTAGCTAAAGAGCGCTTCGCTGAAATTGGTGTAGATACAGAAAAGGTATTACAGCAGATGCAGGATTTCCACTTGTCACTTCACTGCTGGCAGGCTGATGATGTACATGGTTTCGAGGTAAAGGAAGAGACCGAGTTGGGTTCAGGTCTGGCTGTGACTGGTGATTTCCCAGGTGCTGCTCGTAACATGGAGGAGCTGCAGATGGATATCCTCAAGGCTCAGTCTTTGATTCCTGGTAAGCATCGTTTGAACCTGCATGAGATTTATGGCGACTTCAAGGGTAAGCCAGTTGATCGTGATGAGGTAACTGTAGAGCATTTCCAGTCTTGGATTGATTGGGCTAAGGAGCATAACACCATGCTGGACTTCAACTCATCTTCATTTGGTCATGCGAAGAGTGGTAACCTGACCTTGGCTAACCCAGATAAGGGCATCCGCGAGTTCTGGATTGAGCATACCAAGCGTTGCCGTGAGATTTCAAATGCCATTGGTGAGGCTCAGGGTGATCCATGTATCATGAACCTCTGGGTACACGATGGTTGCAAGGATGTTTCTGTAAACCATATGATGTACCGTAACATTCTGAAGAACTCTCTGGATGAGATTTTCGCTAAGGAGCAGCCAATGATGAAGGATTGTATCGAGGGTAAGGTGTTTGGTATGGGTCTGGAGTCATTCACTGTAGGTTCACATGATTTCTATACAGCTTATGCGGCTAAGAATGGTAAGATCCTGACTATTGATACTGGTCACTATCACCCAACTGAGGTGCCTGCTGACAAGGTAAGTGCTGTACTTCCTTTCATCGATGAGCTGATGCTGCATGTAAGTCGCCCTGTTCGCTGGGACTCTGACCATGTAACCATTATGGATGACATGACCCAGGAGTTGTTCTCTGAAATTGTACGTGCCGACGCCTTGAACCGTGTACATTACGGTCTGGACTTCTTCGATGGCTCTATCAATCGTATTGCTGCTTATGTCATTGGTTCTCGTTCTGCACAGAAGTGTATGCTGAAGGCACTGTTGGAACCAAAGGCTCGTATCTCTGAGCTTGAGCTGGCAGGTGAAGGTTACAAGGTACTGGGCCTGATTGAGGAGCAGAAGGCTATGCCATGGCAGGCTGTTTACGACGAGTTCTGCGTTCGTAACAACGTTCCAGTAGGTGAGGCTTGGATGAAGGATGTGGATGCATATGTAGCAGCTGTTACTTCAAAGCGTTAATTATGAATATTTTAATAGGTTTAATTATTATTGCCATTGGTGCATTCTGCCAGAGTAGCAGCTATGTACCTATCAACAAGATCAAGCAGTGGAGCTGGGAGAGTTACTGGCTAGTTCAGGGTGTGTTTGCCTGGCTTGTACTGCCTGTCTTGGGCGCTTTATTGGCTGTACCTCAGGGTCACAGCTTTATGGAAATGTTTGCCAATGCTGATTCTTTCAGCGTTGGCATGACCATTTTCTTTGGTGTATTGTGGGGCGTTGGAGGATTGACCTTTGGTCTGTCTATGCGCTACCTGGGTGTGGCTTTAGGACAGTCTATCGCTTTAGGAACTTGTGCCGGTTTAGGTACCGTATTGGGTCCGGTGCTGCTGAATGTTTTCTTCCCAGAGCAGAATGCGCTGGAGAAGTTGACTGCAGCCGTTATCATTGGTATGGTGGTTACCCTTATCGGTATTGCCATCATTGGTGTGGCTGGTAGCATGAAATCTGCTGCCCTCTCCGAAGAGGAGAAGAAAGCTGCCGTAAAGGATTTCAACTTCCCTAAAGGCTTGGCTATTGCATTGCTGGCAGGTTTCATGAGTGGTTGCTTTAACGTAGGTCTTGCTTTTGGTGCGGATATTCATTTCCAAGAGACCAATGCGCTGTTCATGTCGCTTCCTGCTACCTTCCTGGTAACCTTAGGAGGTTTCTGCACAAATGCCATCTATTGTCTCTATCAGAATCAGAAGAACAATACATGGAGTGATTACAAGCAGACCAGCGTATGGGGTAACAACCTTGTGTTCTGCGCTTTAGCTGGCGCTTTGTGGTACAGCCAGTTCTTCGGACTGTCATTGGGACAAGGCTTCCTGACGGAGAGTCCAGACCTTATGACCTTCTCCTTCTGTATCCTTATGGCGCTGAATGTGACCTTCAGTAACGTATGGGGCATCATTCTGAAAGAGTGGAAGGGCTGCAGTCAGAAGACCATCTGCGTGTTGGTTTTAGGTCTGATTGTACTGATTTTCTCATCTTTCTTGCCACAGCTTATTGGATAATAAAAAAATAGTTGTATATTTGTCCTAAAATGAATTAATTAACAACAATGAAATCTATATTAGAAGGTCGCGAGGCACTGGCTCGCGAGATTAATCAGATTGCAGAAGTGGCTGGCTATCTCTGGCAAAAGGGTTGGGCAGAGCGTAATGGTGGTAATATCACCGTAAATGTTACTGATTATGTTGATGACGAGATAAAGGCACTTCCTGCTATTTCTAATGTGAAGCAGATTGGCTGTACCTTACCAAACCTGAAAGGCACCTATTTTTATTGCAAGGGCACAGGTAAGCGTATGCGCGACTTGGCTCGCTGGCCTATGGAGAACGGTGCCATTATCCGTATTCTTGACGATTGTGCCAGCTATGTCATCATAGCAGATAATCCTGTAAATCCTACTTCTGAGCTTCCTGCTCACTTGTCTTTGCATGATTATCTTATTGCTACTGGTACAGATTATAAGGCTGCTATTCATACTCATCCTATTGAGTTGGTAGCCATGAGCCATAATCCACGTTTCCTTGATTCTAAGGAAATTACACGTGTACTGTGGAGCATGATTCCTGAGACTTTGGCCTTTGCGCCACTGGCATTAGGCGTGGTTCCTTATGAAATGCCATCGTCTATTGCACTGGCTAATGCCACACTGGAGCAGGTCAAGAATAATTACGATGCTGTACTCTGGGAGAAACACGGTATTACCTGCGTAGGTCCAGATGTAATGCAGGCATTCGATGTGATTGATGTGCTGAACAAGTCGGCTAACATCTACATGTGTGCCAAGAATATGGGCTTTGAACCTGACGGTATGACCGATGCGGCCATGACGGAAATTCAGGAGGTCTTTAAGCTTCCTAAGGTACGCCCAACGAAGAAATAAATCTATCACCCTCTAGCGTGAAGAATCTTGCCCAACGAAATGGTTTTATCATCGTTAAATTGGACGAGGTTCTTCACTTGCGTTCATAATGACAAACGATTGAAATTTAACCCTACCTCAAATCCGCAAGTAAACTTCAAAAGGACTCTTTGAAGCCGAAGAGTCCT
>JAUNHZ010000068.1 GCA_030523705.1 Bacteroidales bacterium | reverse complement strand
CAGAGAGTCAGGGTTCAGGAATGGACGCATAGACTCAATACCACGGGTACCATGCTCATCCTCATACTGCTTGATGGCATCGCGAGGATTCTCACAAGTCCACAGACAGTCGTACAGACGAACCTCTGCAGGCACGCAGTGATTACAGCTTACCCAGTGAATAGTACCCTTCACCTTACGGTTAGCACCCTCGGTACCAGCCTTAGAGTTAGGATCATAGGTACAGTAGATCTCCTCAATCTCACCAGTCTCCTCGTTAGCCTTGAAACCAGTGCAATCTACAATATAGGCACCCTTCAGACGAGTTTCCTTACCAGGAGACATACGGAAGAACTTCTTGTCAGGCTCAGCCTTGAAGTCCTCACGCTCAATCCACAGTTCACCAGAGAACGCAATGGTATGAGTGTTACCTTCCATGATTACGTTACCCTCGGCATCCTTCAGCTCTGGGTTGTTCACTACCTCCAGCATCTCCACCTGTCCCTCAGGATAGTTGGTAATCTTCACCTTTACAGGATCCAGTACGGCACTTACACGCAGCGCACGCTCATTCAAGTCGGTACGTGCAGCAGCCTCCATCAGCTTGATGTCATTCAGCGCATCATAGGTAGTATAGCCAATTGAATCAATAAACTTCAGGATAGACTCAGGGCTATAGCCACGACGGCGGATACCACAGATAGTAGGCATACGAGGGTCATCCCATCCATTTACCACACCCTCCTTAGTCAGCACCAGCAGGTTACGCTTAGACATCAAGGTATAGTTCAGGTTCAGCTTGTTGAACTCAAACTGATGAGGACGGTTGTCATTGATATCACCATGAGGATGACCTTCGACCTCACGACCTGTTTCCTTTGCCCATTCCTTGATCCAAGTCACGAACAAATCATACAACTCACGGTGAGGCACAAACTCCAGTGTACAGATAGAGTGAGTCACACCCTCCAGATAGTCGCTCTGACCATGTGTAAAGTCATACATAGGATAAGCATTCCACTCGTTACCAGTACGCCAGTGAGGCATATTCAGTACACGGTACATGATAGGGTCACGGAAATGCATGTTAGGCGAAGCCATGTCAATCTTGGCACGCAAGATAGCCTTACCAGGCTCCATGTTACCACTATTCATCTCATTGAACAGCTGCAGGCTCTCCTCTACAGGACGATTGCGATAAGGGCTCTCTGTACCAGCCTGGGTAGGTGTACCCTTCTGCTTGGCAATATCCTCTGAAGTCTGCTCATCAACATAGGCACGACCATTCTTGATGCACCATACAGCAAAATCCCAGAGGTCCTGGAAATAATCTGACGCATACACCAGCTTGCCCCACTTGAAGCCCAGCCACTCAATATCGCGCTTAATAGCCTCTACATATTCCGTATCCTCCTTCTGAGGGTTCGTATCATCCATACGAAGGTTGCAGACACCGCCAAACTTCTCTGCCACGCCAAAGTCCATGGCAATAGCCTTAGCATGACCAATGTGCAAGTATCCGTTAGGCTCAGGTGGGAAACGGGTCTGCAAGCGTCCACAGTTCTTACCCTCTGCCAGGTCCTTCTCTATAATTTGCTCAATAAAGTTGAGACTTTTCTTCTCTACAGGTTCTGTAGCATTCAGTTCTGCCATATGATTTCGTATTATTTACGGAATGCAAAATTACGATTTTTTTTTCTACTTTCCTTAATTTTAGTACAAATTGTGTGTTTTTGGAATAAAATTGTGCTTTTGTGTTGAAAAACTTAAAAAAATGTTTGGAAGGTCTAAATTTTCCACTTATCTTTGCAGTGTTATCCTGAAAACAATCTTTTTACCTTAAAAAACTAATACCTATTGAAAACTTAGAAAATCGGTCTTTGTGAAAAGGCCGATTTTTTTCTTTTTCTGCAATCTACAGTTTACAAAAAAGGCGCTTTTTCAAGCGCCCTCTATTATTTCTTCATTCCTTTATAGAAAAGGAACCCTAGAATCAAAACCACCACAGCCACTATTCCGTAGGAGATTTCATGGCTATATTCCGTGACTTTTTCCATCAGCTGGTCCTCGGGCACTACTGCCGCCAGGTTATAGCCAATGGCTGCAAGCACAGCATTCCAAATACCGGCACCCAACACAGTGAACAGGACAAACTTGCCCAGATTCATGCGCGCCAGGCCAGCAGGCAGTGAAATCAACTGGCGTACCGCAGGAATCAATCGCCCGGTGAAGGTAGCCACAGCACCATGCTCATTGAAATACTTCTCGGCCACCTGTACCTTCTGCTCATCCAGCAGACACATGTGCCCCAGCCTACTGTTAGCAAACTTATAGATAATAGGTCGGCCCAGGGAATACGCTAGGCCATAGTTAATCAAGCTACCCACAATAGCGCCAATAGAGGCAGCAACCACTACCATCACCACATTCAGGTCCGATGAAGCACCAGCAGCCTTATAAGCAGCTGGTGGCACCACCACTTCCGATGGGAAAGGAATAAAGCTACTCTCTATGGCCATCAATAAGGCAATGGTCCAATAGTTCAGGTGATCCAGGCACCACTGAATAATCTCTACACCTTCCATCACTCGCTGAATGTACGGATTCGTTGTTCCTCTTCCAAGCGGCAGATAAGCAAGGTATCATCCTTCTCTGCCACAATCACGCCATCCAGGCCCTGTACCACCACGCGCTTCTCCTCGGTGCAGTGAATGATACAGTTGTGCGTCTCATACACCTTGATGTCACCACCAATCAGCACATTATTATATAAGTCTTTATGGCTCTTCTCATGCAGAGAGCCCCAGGTACCCAAGTCACTCCATCCAAAATCAGCAGGATGTACAAAGATTTCCTCGGCCTTCTCCATGATGGCATAGTCCACAGAGATGGAAGGACAATCAGCATAAACCTGGTTGATAGCCTCCTGCTCCCCGTCGGTGCCATATACTTTCAGCAGCGACTCGAAAGGCTCAGAGATAGCAGGCTGATAGACACGGAATGCATTTACAATGGTGCTCACGCTCCAGATAAAGATACCTGCGTTCCAGAAATAGTTGTTCTGCTGAATGTATCGCTTAGCCGTAGCCACATCCGGTTTCTCACGGAAACTGTCCACACGGAAGATTTCATTGTTGCGGACACTGGCACTGCTCAAGTCGGCCTGAATATAGCCATACCCCGTCTCTGGGCGGCTTGGCTTCATACCCAGCGTCACAATCGCATCGCTCTCCAGGGTAAAGGACAGTGCCGACTCTATCACGCGGCGGAATTCTGGTACATCCATCACCACATGATCCGATGGAGTTACCACCATGTTCGCATAAGGGTCCTGCGCCTTGATGCGCCAGCTTACATAAGCAATACATGGAGCCGTGTTTCTACGACATGGCTCCAACAAGATATTCTTCTTTGGGATCATTGGCAGCTGCTCAGCTACCATATCCCCATAAACGGCCGAAGTCACCACCCAGACATTCTCGTCGGGCACCAGACCTTTGAATCGGTCATAAGTCAGCTGCAGCAGTGTTCTTCCACAGCCCAGGACATCAATAAACTGCTTCGGTCTTTCCGGAGTACTCATAGGCCAGAAGCGACTTCCTACGCCTCCGGCCATAATTACAAGATGGTTGTTCATTAATTACAATACATGTTCACAATAGCCTCGTACAACTCCTGCTTACCAGAAGTCATCTTAGGCTCACCGTTCTTTTTACCATATTCATACACCTGCTCCAAGGTCAGCTTGCCATCCTCAAAGTCCTTACCCATACCGGTATCGAAACTAGCATAGCGAGCCTTCACCATATCGCAGATAGGGCTGTTAGTCAGCAGGTCTGCAGCATTCTCCAGGGCACGAGCCATGGCATCCATAGCAGCAATGTGTGCAATGAAGATATCCTCCAGGTCGGTAGAGTTTCTACGGGTCTTTGCATCAAAGTTTGTACCACCGTTACCAAAACCACCGTTACGGATGATCTGCATCATAGCCTGGATCAAGTCATAGTTATCAATTGGGAACTGGTCGGTATCCCAGCCATTCTGATAGTCACCACGGTTAGCATCAATAGAGCCTAACATACCAGCATCTACAGCACAAGCCAGCTCATGCTCAAAGGTATGACCAGCCAAGGTAGCATGATTCACCTCAATGTTCACCTTGAAGTCCTTATCCAAACCGTGAGCCTTCAAGAAGCCAATCACAGTCTCGGTATCCACATCATACTGATGCTTAGTAGGTTCCATAGGCTTTGGCTCAATCAGGAAGGTACCGGTAAAGCCCTTAGCGCGAGCATAGTCGCGAGCCATACCCAGCATGGTAGCCATATGTTCCTTCTCACGCTTCTGATCGGTGTTCAGCAAGCTCATGTAACCCTCACGGCCACCCCAGAACACATAGTTCGAACCACCCAGTTCAATGGTAGCGTCAATAGCGTTCTTGATCTGAACGATAGCACGAGCCACAACATCAAAGTCAGGATTTGTAGAAGCACCATTCATATAGCGCTTGTGGCCAAATACGTTAGCCGTACCCCACAGCAGCTTGATGCCAGTTTCAGCCTGCTTTTGCTTCAGGTAAGCCACAACCTCCTTCAGGTTAGCCTCATATTCCTCAACATCATCCGATGGATCCACCAAGTCCACATCATGGAAGCAATAGTACTCAATGCCTAATTTCTGCATGATTTCAAAACCAGCATCCACCTTGTCTTTTGCACGCTGGATAGGACAAGCAGCCTCATTCCAAGGGAAAGTCTTGGTACCAGGACCAAACTGGTCAGCACCTTCAGCACAGAGGGTGTGCCACCAAGCCATAGCAAACTTCAGCCACTCACCCATTGTCTTACCTAAAACCACCTTCTTTGCATCGTAATAACGGTATGCCAGTGGGTTCTTGCTCTCCTTACCCTCGAATGGAATCTTACCAATCTCAGGGAAAAATTCTTTTGCCATATTGTTCAGTTTTATTTCGTTGATTATCAAATATACTTTTTCCACAGGGCATATGCAGCCTTGCAAGCCTCGGTATCTGCCTCTGGCTTAACGGTAGCCTTATGTTCCAAGGTTGCAAACGCCTCGTCGCTATCCTTATACACACCCACGCCTATGCCAGCACCCTTGGCAGCACCTACAGCGCCATCAGTATCATACAGTTCAATGGTAGCACCGGTCACATTAGCCAAGGTCTGACGGAACAGCGGACTCAGGAACAGATTAGCATGACCTGCCTTAATAGTCTCAATCTGCATACCCATGTCACGCATGATTTCCATGCCATACGCAAAGGAGAAGGCAATACCCTCTTGCGCTGCACGCACCAAGTGAGCCTTGGTATGGATATTGAAATTAATGCCATGCACGCTGGCACCAGGGTTCTCATTCTGCAATACACGCTCAGCACCGTTACCAAAAGGAATGACCGACAAGCCCTCGGCACCCACAGGTACTGTTGCAGCTAATTCGTTCATTTCAGCATACCCAATTCCCTCTGGCGCAACGGTACGTTTCATCCATGCATTCAGGATACCGGTACCGTTAATGCAAAGCAGTACACCCAGACGGGTTTGTTCTGCCGAATGGTTCACATGAGCAAATGTATTTACGCGTGAGAGCTTGTCATAGTTCACCTCGCCCAACACACCGTAAACTACGCCGCTGGTACCGCCCGTAGTAGCCAGTTCACCCGGCTTCATCACATTCAGTGAAAGTGCATTATTTGGCTGGTCTCCACCACGATACGCAATAGGAGTCCCAGCAGCCAACCCAAGTTCTGCGGCAGCCGAAGCATTCACGGTAGCCTGCACCGCAAAGGTAGGCACGATGTCCGCAATCAGGTCCTCGGAGAAACCATAATAGTTCATCAGATCCTTAGACAGGCAGTTGTTCTTGAAATCCCAGAACATACCCTCGGAAAGACCGCTCACGGTAGTATTCATCTGGCCCGACAATTTCATGGCAATGTAATCGCCAGGCAGCATGATTTTATGTATTTTTGCAAACAGCTCTGGCTCATTCGCTTTCACCCATGCCAGCTTAGAAGCAGTAAAGTTACCAGGCGAGTTCAGCAAGTGACTCAGACAAGTATCAGCCTCTAACACTTCAAAGGCCATATTACCATAAGGCACCGCACGGGAGTCACACCAGATAATAGCGTCACGCAATGGTTTTCCCTCCTTATCCACGCACACCAAACCGTGCATCTGATAAGAAATGCCAATGCCCTCAATTTCCGCAGGATTAGCCCCACTCTGCTGCAGCACATCGGCTGTAGCCAGTTTCAGGTTCTCCCACCACATGTCCGGATCCTGCTCCGCCCATCCCGGTTTCAACGCCTTGATAGGAGCCTCTGTTTTAGGATAAAAAGCCGAAGCCACGCATTTTCCACTCTCACGCTGCACCAGCGAAGCCTTCACCGATGAGCTGCCTATGTCGTATCCAAGCAAATACATTTGTGCTCACATTTAAAGTTAATCCGCACAAAGATAATAGAAAACTTTCAGCCCGCCAAAAACGAATAGTATTTTTTAAAACTTTATGATTTAAGTCAATTCCCGTAAACTTTTCTAAAAAAATATTTTGCCAATATAAAAAATTGCCGTAACTTTGTAGCGATGTATATAATATATCCGAGAGAAAAGTAGAGATTAACTGACATTCAAACCACGGCTTTATGAAAATAATCAAGAAATTGAGTCACTATAGCCCATACATCATCTGGACAGTTGATGTAGAGCTTTCCGTGGTAGCTACCCTTCTCTCCATTCTTCTCATGCACGCCGTGCTTGAGATTGCCATCCAGAAAGAGCTTTTCGTATTAGTTCCAATCTCATTAGGCATTTCAATCCTCTTGACTTGGTTGTTCCGCACCTACAAGGGTGTGATTTCACATGCCGGTAGTGAGGAAATGCTGCGTATTGTCTATCTCATGTTAGGCAAAGGATGCCTCATGATTTTAGGAGCATGGTTTACCCAGTGGAACTATGTAGGTCCATTCTTGCTATCCATCATTCTGCTGGATATCATCACCACCGCCCTCCTCTTAATGGTTTGGCGCGTGATCTTGATCAACATCTACCATCACTTGGTACGTCTGAGCAGCAAGCGTGACTTGAACGCCATGGTCTACGGCACCAGTGAGGCAGCTATTTGCTTGGCCATCTATCTCATCAACAAAGATACCGATTACCACATCAATGGTTTCTATACCCTCCGCAAGGAATTGAACAACATGCGTATTCAGGGTTTGAGTACACACAGCTTCAAATCTAACCGTGAGTTTGTGGAATATGCGGGCAAGCACGGCATCAACTGCCTGCTCTTTGTGACCAGTAAGGAACTCCATGCCGATGAGGAATTGGTAAGCGTATGTTTGGAGCACGGTATTGGTGTACGTATAGCTCCACTGATGGAGGCTACCACCAACAACCTGGCCACCATGCAGCTGCGTACCATTCAGATTGAAGACCTGTTAGGCCGTGATGAGATTGAGATCAGTATGGAGAAGATTGGCAGAGAGATTTCTTCCAAGACCATTATGGTTACCGGTGCAGCCGGTAGTATTGGTAGCGAGCTCTGCCGACAGCTTTGCCGTTTCAACCCCAAGAACCTGATTATGGTGGATATGGGTGAAACCCCAACCTACCAGATTGATTTGGAAATTCGCAAGAAATTCCCTAATCAGAACTTCACGGCAGTAATCTCCGATGTGCGCGACTATGACCGCATGAACATCATCATTGAGCGCTATAAGCCAAATATAATAATGCACGCGGCCGCGTACAAGCACGTACCTTTAATGGAAGAATACCCATGCGAGGCTGTTCGTGCCAATGTATTAGGCACCAAGAATGTGGCCGACTTAGCCATAAAGCACGAGGTAGAGAAGTTTGTCATGATTTCTACAGACAAGTCAGTAAAGCCAAGCAATGTCATGGGAGCATCCAAACATATTGCCGAGATGTACGTACAGAGCTTAGGCCAGGCCGTAAAGGAAGGAAAGGTAGCCAGCAAGACCCAGTTCGTCACCACTCGTTTTGGCAACGTATTAGGTTCCAATGGTTCCGTTATTCCACTCTTCCGCCAGCAGATTCTGGACGGAGGCCCACTGACTATTACAGACCCAGAGGTCATCCGTTACTTCATGACCATTCCAGAAGCCTGCCGTTTGGTACTGGAGGCAGCTTTTATGGGCGAAGGCAATGACATCTTCATCTTTGATATGGGTCAGCCTGTCAAGATTGTAGATTTGGCCAAGCGCATGATTGAGTTGACCGGTCTTAGACCAGAGATTGATATTGAAATCAAATATACTGGATTACGTCCAGGTGAAAAGTTGTACGAGGAGTTGCTCTATTACAAAGAAGCAACCATCCCTACTACCCACCCTAAGATTTTCCGGGCACAGACCATAGACAGAGAATTTGGAGAAACCAGAGACCAAATCCAGACGCTCATTAATATGGCCCACACCGGCGACAAGCGGGAAACCGTTCGCCTCATGAAAAAGATAGCCCCAGCGTTCAAGAGCCAAAACTCTATATACGCTGAGTTAGATAAAGAGAGTAACAATTAATTAATAACACAACATTACATTCTTAAAACGTAAGAAGCATGAAAAAAGTTTTCGTTTTACTGATGATGCCTTTGTTGGGAACCGTTTCTGCATTAGCACAGGATGAAGTTCCTCAGGTAAAGGTAACTACAGTGACCGTCCCAGACACATACTGGGAGGATGCAAGTGATGAGAACAGCCGCGTGTTGAACGACAACAAATTCAAGGACAACTGGTTCTTTGGTGTACAGGCTGGTTCTATGATGTCTTGGGGTACTAACAGCTCTAAGGCAAG
The DNA here is from genome assembly GCA_030523705.1 of Bacteroidales bacterium. GTDB lineage: Bacteria > Bacteroidota > Bacteroidia > Bacteroidales > Bacteroidaceae > Minthousia. Next base: position 4,098 of record JAUNHZ010000068.1, on the reverse strand, counting down.
TTTTATGGACAACCAGAACGTAGCGTTCGGTTTGCAGTGGGGTAAGTGGTTGGCACCTTACATGGGTGTTCGTTTGACTGGTATCTTCGGTCACAACCGCGGTCAGTTTGTTCAGCCAGATAAACCATATCACTGGTTGACCTACGGTGCTAATTTTGATATGTTACTGAACCTGACCAACATGGTTAACAAGTACAAGGAAGACCGCAAGTTCAACTTGGTAGGTATCATCGGTACCGGTTTGAACCACGCAGGTAAGTACAACACTAACGACCAGCGTCTGGGTCAGATCCGTTCTAACTTCTTAGTAATCCGCGCAGGTTTGGAGGGTATCTTCCGTTTGAGCAACGCTTGGGATTTCAATGTAGAGGTTACCAACAACTGGATCAACTCTAACTTCGATGGTCAGGATGCTAACAACCGTTACGACGGTCACCTGGATATCCTGTTAGGTTTGACTTACCGTTTCAAGAACCACGATGGTGCACGTCAGTTCACTTATGCAAAGTATAACGCATCACGTTATGACTACCTGAACGACGAGGCTAACCGCTTGCGTGCTCAGGCAGAGGCTAAGCGCAACGCTGCTCCTATTATCAACATTCAGAAGAAGGTAGTTGAGGGCAACTTGGTACGTACATTGATTTCTTTCGCAGACAACAAGTCTAACATTGACAAGTTGCAGGAAGTTAACGTATTTACTGCTGCTGAGAACTACAAGAAGATGTCTGATGCATCTATCTACATTACCAACTACGGTGACACTAAGGCTAACAACCAGGAGTTGTTTGCAGACCGTGCAAACTCTGTAAAGATGATGTTGATGAACGAGTACAACATCCCTGCAGGTCATATCTTCATCGAGGCTAACCCACAGATTATCAAGAACCTCGACCAGAAGAACACCGTGATTGTATTTATTAACGAATAACCTCTAAAAAAGTACGTAACATGAAAAAGATTATTACTTTAATGATGATGGCAGTGTTAGCTGCCCCTGTTATGGCTCAGGAGGTTAATCCTTCTGACATTACTGAGCAGTCAGTAACAGGTCTGAGACACTACAAGTTTGGTGACAACTGGTTCCTCCAGGGCTTCTGGGGTGGCAACTTCTCTATGTCAGAGAACTCTCGTCACTTGAAGTTTACTGAGCAGATGAACCCATCATACGGTTTGGCAGTAGGTAAGTGGCTGAGCCCATCTATCGGTTTGCGTTTGAAGTTTGATCACATGATTCAGTCTTCTATGGCTAACAAGGAGGCAATTGATGCATATCCACAGATTTACGGTAACGGAAAGTACAAGTTTAAGATGTGGACTGGTACTGTTGACGCATTGCTGAACTTGAACAACATCGTAGGAGCATTCCGCGAGACCACCAAGTTCAACGTGAACATGATTATGGGTGTAGGTTTCCTACGTTCATTCGGATTCGAGAACAAGGTTAAGGAATGGGATGACAAAGTTGGTAAAGATCCATATTTCGCTACTTATCCAATCTACAAACACCCAAAGAACTATATGATGGGTAAGGTAGGTTTAGCAGGTGACTTGAAGCTGAGCGAGGCATTGGATTTGGGCTTAGAGGTAACTTTGAACCTGACCAACGATAAGTATAATGGTATCAAGGACGACCAGTTGTACGATGCATTCGTAAACGCACAGTTAGGCTTGACTTACCACTTCAAGGATCACTTCGGTGACCATCGCTTCAAGAACCGTTCTTTGAACGATGCTGATATTTTGAACAGCTTGAACGACCGTATCAACGCGGCTCGTCAGGATTTGGCTAACGCTCGTCCACGTACCGAGAACCGCGTAGAGAACACTTACAAGCAGATCGAGGTATTGGATATGACCGTAAACTTCATCATCGACAAGTACAACATTACCGACCTGCAGAAGAAGAACATTGCGGCAGTAGCTAAGTACTTGGAGGATAACCCAGGCACCAACCTGATTGTTACCGGTTATGCCGATGTTAAGACAGCATATCCTGCTTACAACTTGAAGCTGTCTGAGCGTCGTGCTAAGGCTGTTTACAACTGCTTGGTTAAGGAGTTCGGTGTAAACCCAGACCGTCTGAAGATCGACTACAAGGGTGATACCGTTCAGCCATACGATCGCAAGAACGAATGGAACCGTGTTGTTGTATTCGTAATTGAGAAGTAAGCAACAAAAACAGAGAATTTTTAATTGAAAAATTAGAAAAAGAAATGAACAAGATTTGGCTTTGTTTGGCCCACATGGGTGGACAGGAACAGAAGTTCATACAAGAAGCTTTTGACACCAACTGGGTGGTGCCATTAGGGCCAAATGTGGATGGTTTTGAACACGATTTGGAAGAATGGTTCGGCAAGAATGCCGGCCATTCCATCCATGTCGTAGCGCTGGCATCAGGAACTTCAGCAATCCATCTCGGCCTTATTATGTTAGGCGTAGAGAAAGGCGATGAAGTAATTTGCCAAAGTTTCACATTCAGTGCATCAGCTAATCCTATCGTATATCAAGGAGCAACCCCTGTCTTTGTAGACAGTGAACCAGGTACATGGGACATGGATCCGACTTTACTAGAAACAGCCATTAAGGATCGCATAGCAAAGACGGGTAAGAAACCAAAAGCTATCATTCCGGTCTACCTTTATGGTAATCCAGGAAGAATTGCGGAGATTATGGAGATTGCCAATCGCTATGAGATTCCTGTATTGGAAGATGCTGCAGAGGCATTCGGTTCAGAATACAATGGACAGAAGTGTGGAACATTTGGTAAATATGGTGTTCTTTCCTTCAACGGCAACAAGATGATTACTACCAGTGGTGGTGGTGCACTCATCTGCCCTACTGAGGAAGATGCAAAGCGCGTTAAGTTCTATGCCACCCAGGCACGCGAGCCATTTCCATACTACCAACATGAAAAAATCGGTTATAACTACCGTCTAAGTAATGTTTGCGCAGGTATTGGCCGTGGACAGATGTTGGTTGCCGATGAGCATATTGCTCACCACCGCCACATACACGGGCGCTATGTAAAGGAGTTAAACATAAAAGGTATTACAGTCTTTACCCCAAATGCGGATAAAGAAAGTAATCCAAACTATTGGTTGAGTACAATTCTAGTTAACCCAAAAGAAGCAGGATTCACTTGCAGCGACTTGATGAACTATTTGGCAACAAAAAATATCGAAAGTCGCTTGCTTTGGAAACCCATGCACTTGCAACCAGTCTATCAAAACGCTCCAGCATACGTAAATGGAACCGCAGAAAAATTGTTCAATCAGGGATTATGTCTACCATCAGGGCCTATGGTATCTGATAAAAATGTAGACTATATCCTGAAACAAATTCAAGATTTTTCAACTAATTTTAATCAATAATAAAATCAATCACATTCTAAAACAATTTATGATTATGAAAAAGTATGTAAAACCAGAGACCAACAGAGTTCTCTTAGACGAGGATATCTGCCAAAGTGCTGATTGTGTAAAAATTCAAGAACACTTCAACAATTCGGGAAAGCCAATGCCATCAGATTTTAAATTCAATTTGCAATGTGGTAATGGAGGATATGATAGTTCTAAAGATAATTTGCATGCTGTAGTGGAAATTAAAGCCGGCGAAGCATGGAGAATTAATGCAGAAGCCGATGGATGGAAAAAATGTGCCGTTGAAAACTGGACAGGAGCAGGTTTATGTGAATACCAGATTCACAACCACATGACAGCTGCCAATTGTGTAAATAAAGCTGATTTAGTTCAGGTATTTAGAAATGGTGCTTGGGAAAATGTACCTGTTACTTGGTATGGTCCAAAATACCAAGGGAGGAAATTAACTTGGGTTCAATACAATTAATCGATACTATCTAATTTTATCCATAGGGTAATAAGCCCTATGGATATATTTATATAAAATGAGACTAAAAAAAGAATTAACTCTACGCAATGTTGCAGGGGAATATATGATTCTTAATGCAGAAGTGGATGTAAATGCACTCACAAATGTCTATTCTTTAAACGAAACAGCTGCATTCCTTTGGGAACAATTTAAAGACTCGCAATCATTCACTTTGGAAGATTTATACAATTCCCTATCTAAAGAATA
>JAUNHZ010000248.1:1774-2105 GCA_030523705.1 Bacteroidales bacterium | reverse complement strand
TTGATGAGGAAGGTGTTATTACCTCCCCCGGCTCACTCCCACCATATATGATAAAGTTTATCCAAGACTATCTCAGTCAGCAGGAAGCAGGTGTTACAAGTGATGTTTTAGTAGAAGATTGGTTGTCTGGACTTTATTATGATTATGCCATGAGGTGTAAGAATGAATTTGTCTCTTCATGGTTCGAGTTCAATCTCAATACTAATAATGTATTGGTAGCTATGGCTGCAAGAAAATACAAACTACCTATAGCAACGTTGATTGTGGGAGATACAGAGATATGCGAAGCCCTGAAGACGTCGAATGCGCGTGATTTCGGATTGACTACCGA
>JAUNHZ010000248.1:0-1764 GCA_030523705.1 Bacteroidales bacterium | reverse complement strand
TCAGTTACAGAAAATTAGCGAGACAGATGATTTGGTAGAGCGTGAGAAACGGCTTGATCAACTTCGTTGGAAATGGATGGAAGACAAAACTTTCTTCGACTATTTTTCAATTGAGCGTCTGTACGTATTCCTTTTACAATTGGAAATCATTGAGCGATGGATATCGCTGGACAAGGAGAAGGGAAACCAGATGTTCCGTGAGATCATAGACTCGCTAAAAGGTGAAGTAAGAGTACCTAGTGAATTCTGATTTAAAATAATAAAAAACATTATATGGCAACAAAAGGAACTGTTAGTGGAGTTATCTCCAACATGGTAACCCTCACCGTTGACGGGCCTGTTTCTCAGAATGAAATTTGTTATATTCATACTGGTGGAGACAGCCTCATGGCTGAGGTAATTAAAGTGGTGGGCTCACAGGTTTATGTCCAGGTATTTGAAAGTACACGAGGGCTGAAAGTTGGAGCCGAAGCTGATTTTACCGGCCACATGCTTGAAGTTACATTGGGACCGGGCATGCTCTCTAAAAACTATGATGGTCTTCAGAATGACCTCGACAAGATGGAGGGCGTTTTCTTAAAACGTGGGCAATACACTTATCCGCTTGATAAGGAAAGGGTATGGCATTTTGTTCCTCTGGCAAAGGTAGGTGATAAGGTAAAAGCTTCTCACTGGCTTGGTCAGGTAGAAGAGAACCACCAACCTTTAAAGATAATGGTACCTTTCCAGCAGCAAGGTGAATGTACTGTTAAGTCAATCGTAGCTGAAGGAGACTATACCATTGAAGATATTATAGCAATACTTGAAGATGCTGAAGGCAACGAGGTAAAAGTAAATATGATTCAGAAGTGGCCAGTTAAGGTGGCTATGACTAATTATGTCGAAAAACCACGTCCTTTCCGTTTATTAGAAACAGGAGTGCGTGTTATTGATACGCTTGATCCTATCACCGAAGGTGGTACAGGCTTTATTCCAGGACCTTTCGGTACAGGAAAGACAGTCTTACAGCATGCAATCTCCAAGCAAGCAGAGGCAGACATAGTTATAATTGCAGCTTGCGGAGAGCGTGCGAATGAGGTGGTGGAAATCTTTACTGAATTCCCAGAACTGGTGGACCCACATACTGGTCGTAAGTTGATGGAACGTACCATAATCATTGCAAACACTTCTAATATGCCTGTGGCAGCCCGTGAGGCTTCTGTCTATACAGCTATGACCTTGGGTGAGTTTTACCGTAGCATGGGTTTGAAAGTGTTGTTGATGGCTGACTCGACCTCACGTTGGGCACAGGCTTTACGTGAAATGTCTAACCGTATGGAGGAATTGCCTGGACCGGATGCATTCCCTATGGATTTGTCATCTATCATCTCCAATTTCTATGGTCGTTGTGGTTACGTGAAGTTGTATAACGGCAATACAGGTTCTATCACTTTTATCGGTACTGTGTCACCAGCCGGTGGTAACTTAAAGGAGCCAGTGACTGAAAATACCAAGAAAGTGGCCCGTTGTTTCTACGCATTGGAACAGGACCGTGCCGACCGTAAACGTTATCCGGCTATCAACCCGATTGATTCTTATTCCAAATATGTGGAGTATCCTGAATTCCAAGAGTACATTGCTAAGCGTATTGAACCTACCTGGCTTGACAAGGTGAATGAGTTAAAGACACGTTTGCAGCGAGGTAAAGAAATCTCTGAACAGATTAACATTTTAGGTGATGATGGTGTACCTGTAGAATATCATGTGACATTCTGGAAAGCAGAA
>JAUNHZ010000247.1 GCA_030523705.1 Bacteroidales bacterium | reverse complement strand
AAAAAGTCTCTTATCATTCAATGAAGACCATTCAAATACACCATTTTCTTTCAGACACTGCATTCCATCACCAGTCATAGTGATAGCAGAAACATCGTAGTGTTTCAGAGAATTGATAGCATAAAAATCTAATAAGCAATAGTCTGTTGCTTCATCAATACCGATAACAGGGCAGCAAACTTCCTTGTACGCTTTTCCAAATCTATGTGATAATGTATCAAATTTGCTAATGGAAGCCTTACGAATCTCAAGAATAATGTTGTTGATAATACCTAAGATTAGAGACTGTTCCTGTGGATGTAAAGGACGATTATCTTGAGTTTTGGCAATTCTTTTCAAAAGAGTTAGGTTCCAGCGTTCTCCATTTCCCTTTTCAAATTCCTGTAATCTGAATGTTTTATACGTTTTAGCTATCATAGGGAATAAGAAAAGCTCATAATTCTGTATTACAGGGACAATGTGCTTATTCAAGAGAGCAATGCTTGAGAATGCGCTGATTTCTTCTGTACTGATTTTATCTCCAACAAGTTCCAGTAATTTTGCCTTACGTCCATCTATGACAACCTTTTCTATTTCACTTAATGCAAGTAGACGAATTAATTTTCGGAGATCAAGAAGAAGTTTATTCTCTGTGTTTCCAGCATTAAATTCTTCATCGTCATCTTCTTCAACGATTACCTCATCGAATTCATCAGGTTGGTAAATTTCCAGAAGTTTCTTATAGAATGCAGCATCTTCTTTCCATTCTACCAAATATCTTAGTGCTTTATCTTGAATATCTTTATAGTATGAATCTACAAGATCATGAATGCTCTTATTCCCCTCAATAACACGAGAATCAAAATAGCGTTCCAATCCCATTAGTAGCATAAGTATTTCATGCAGCGTGTTCATTTTAGCTGCATCCTTGCATGCTCTGACAATACTGTTACCTACTATTCTCCAATTATATGCAGCAATATCTAAATCGGCCACACTTGCCAATTCCTTTTTTATAGAGTTTATTAAGAACACTTTGTATTCAGATAAAAGTTCAAGTTCTTGGCTCTTTATCAGAATGGTATTATCATGTTCTTTTCTCTTGAAGGAGAAAGGACAGTTATCACCTACAATATGGTATTTATCACGCAGAATTTTAGCTAGATATGTAGTCCACACCTGCACTTTATTTGAGGTATCTTGCAGGCCTTCGTAATTCATGTTTTCTTTTAGGTACGGATAGCAAGGTTCATGTGACACATCTTCCAGGTTGAAGGGTTGGCCTCCTGACCGAAGATACTGATCTTATCTACCGATTTCTGATGCCGTGCAATGAACTTGGCACTCTGCACAAACATACCGCCGGAACCGCAGGCAGGGTCATAGATACGGCCCTCGTAAGGCTGCAGAATCTCTACGATAGTGCGTACAATGCAACTTGGGGTGTAGAATTCACCGGCATTCTTGCCTTCCATACTGGCAAACTTCTGAAGACAGTACTCGTAGGTACGGCCTAATAGGTCGCGCTCCTCACCGGCATCGTGCATCTGGATGTTCGTGAACAAATCCACCACCTCGCCTAAACGGCGCTTATCCAGTTCCGGACGAGCAAAGTTTTTAGGGAGGATACCTTTCAGTCGGTCGTTATTCTGCTCAATGAGCTTGAGTGCCTCGTCTATCACATTACCAATTTCTGGAGTATGAGCAGCTGCACTGATCACGCTCCAACGGGCACCTTGCGGTACAAAGAAGATGTTCTCTGCTGTGTATTCATCAATATCCTCAGGGTCTGCATACTCATCATCTTGCAGTTCCTGGAACTTGGCTTCAAAGCGGTCGGAAATGTATTTCAGGAAGATAAGGCCCAGGACCACACCCTCGTATTCTGCAGCGTTAAGATTACCACGGAGCACATCGGCAGCCTGCCATATCTTGTCCTCAAAACCTATTGAGGTAGTGTTTGTTTCTTTTGCCATACGTATTTTTCTATATTATGGCAAATATAGTCATTTCTTTTTATATATGAGGTAATTATTTGAGAAATTCTGCCTTATAAAAATATACTACATTATAATTCTCCTCTTGAGGGCAGACCGCAGGGTGCTATGTTTGCCACTTGAAAAAATAG
>JAUNHZ010000067.1 GCA_030523705.1 Bacteroidales bacterium | reverse complement strand
CTCAGGACCTTAAAATATGTTTAATGTTATAGTGCTGCGAAATTAAGGTTAAACATTTTTAGAATCCGAAACGTACACCCAAGTTGATGATGCCCTGGAAACCAAAGCCTACCTCCATGAATCCACGTACACTCTCGCTGCCTGCCTCCATGCAGACTGGTGATACCTGATAAGCTACAGTCACGTCGTTTGAGGTCTGACCGTTCAGCTTCTCATTCCAGAAGCAAGCACCTACACCTACCTTGGAATACATGCCGAAGTGTGCCTTGTTGAACCAGTGAGCACGTGCCACAGGCATTACAGAAATCAGGTTCTGCTTGCCATTGGAATTTGCGTCATCGGACTCCATTCCTTCGTAGATAGCTGCTGCACCTACTGCCCAGGTCTTGTTCAGGTTTCTAAGGTACTGCGCGCTGATAGCCTGTGTACTGCTGCTGTAATCTACCAAGCCACCGGAAAGGGCACTGGTGAATACATCTACCAACTGTGGAGTAGTACCTACACCCCAACTGATTGCCAACTCATTCTTTGGCTTGTCCTGTGCTGACAAACCTACGGTCATGCATAACAACATACCTAATAAAAATAACTTTTTCATAGTTTTTATTTTTTATTGATTTTGATTCGCATTATTGTTTTCGATTGCAATATTAGCACAGAATGACGCACAACCTTTTAGAATTTTGTATAACGTTTTTGAAACTTTATTTAAAAATGCACTGGAAATTATGATTTTGTACGTTTTTTGAACAAAATTATAATTATCCGTAATTTTTCTGATGGTGATTTTCCTTGTGAAATCTATTCTTTTTTAATAACTTTGCTTACGAAGTTACTGATGAAAAGCATATAAGATTTCAAAAAAAATATATCCATTATGAAAAAAAGGAATAGTCTTTATCTTGGGTTGCTTGGTGCATGTCTGGTGGCTGCATTAAGCTTGACGATGGCATCGTGTACCCAGGAAACCGTTGCCGATTTAGTGGTCTATGGAAAAATCTTCACATCAGAGAAGCAGGACAGCCTGGCCGAGGCGCTGGTGGTGAAAGACGGAAAGTATGTCTATGTGGGCTCCAAGGAGGGCGCTGCACAGTACATTGGCGAGCAAACGCAGGTCATTGACCGCACCGGTCAGGGTATGATCATGGCGGGCTGCACCGAGGGCCACGGTCACTACATTGTGTCTAACTTCCTGAAGAACTCCAAGTCGGTCCTGTTCATGACACCTAAGGATACCAGCAAGGATATCCTGGAGAAACTGGCTCAGAAGGTGGCCGATGTCAAATCTACCTATTACTTTGGCTTTGGATGGAGCTACACGGAGCTGGACAAGCATCACGACTTCCCTACCAAGGACCAGATAGATGCGATTATGGCCGATGTGCCTGTCTATCTCTCTGATTTAGAGGGTCACAAGGGACTGGTGAACTCCTACTGCCTGGAGCATTCCGGTATTCTGGATGAGAACGGCAAGGTGCGCGATGATTTCAAGTACAAGAGCTTTGTGGAGGTAGATGCCAATGGCTACCCTACTGGCTTGGTGCGCGAGCAGGCTGGTACCTATGTACGTTCACGCGCCTGTGTGCCTGACGATGGTAACGAGATATGGTTCAAGGCTATAACTGATACACAGCAGGGCCTGAACGCTATGGGTTACACGGCTGCACTGGAGGCATGGGGAAACCAAATGGGTACTGCTACCTTTGAGGCGCTGAACGCCATGGATAAGGAGGGTAAGCTGACCTATAACGTGACCATGTCCTATGAGATTGAGAACCTGACCCCAGAAGAGACTGAGAAGGGTATTCAGGAGGCCATAGATGCCATGAAGTTCAGCAGCAAGCACGTCAATGCCAATATCCTGAAGCTGTTTGAGGATGGTACCATGGAAACTGGAACGGGTCACGCGCTGCTTCCTGCAGCCAGCGGTAACAACGGAAGGGCCATCTGGAGTACCCAGGAGCTCTCTGACATTACCCTCAAGGCCAACAAAGCTGGTCTTACCGTTCACGTTCATACCATGGGCGATGGTGCTGTTCGCAATGTGATGGATGCCTATGAGAACGCATTCAATATCAACGAGAAAGAGCACTTCTCTCCTACCGTTATCCGTAACCAAATGGTACACATGCGTAACGTGGCTCCAGAGGATTACGACCGTCTGGCACGTTGCGGCATTGTGTGCGTGAGTGGTATCCTGTGGCACTGGTCAAAGGAATCTACCCGGGAATACTTCAGGACTTCTAATGCCATGAACGAGAAGTACTTCTATGAGGCTTATCCTTATCAGTCTTTCCTGAATCACGGCATCCACACTACCATCCATACCGATGCGCCTGCCTCTTCGGGCTCACCTAAGGACCCATTTGGCATCATGCAGATAGCCTGCACGGGTTCCTTAGTGAACAATGAGGTGGACTGCCCTGAGCCTTTTGACACCAAGGAGTGTGTGGTGAACCGTGCGGATTTCCTGCGCTCCCTGACCATAGAGGGTGCCTACCAGATGTACAGCGAGAATGAGCGTGGCTCTATTAAAGAAGGTAAGTATGCGGATTTCATCATTATAGATAAGGATGTGCTTACCTGCGATGTCCAGGAGCTGCATAACACGCAGGTGCTGAATACCTTCTTTGAAGGAAAATGTGTGTATGAGAAGAAGTAAATAGCTTGTGGCTCCTGTCATTCTGAGCGAAAGCGAAGAATCTCGTCCAATCCAGTAAGGAATATTGGACGAGATCCTTCACTTTGTTCAGGATGACAAGAGGGAGGGGGATTTTCTCAAAACACCTCAAAAAGAATGTCTGGGGAATCTGTTTGCTCCTCGGTTGGAACCTCTACTAACTCACTGTTTTGCAGGCGGTAGAACTTGGTAAAGCTGTCGGATGCGGAATTGGAGCCCTCTCTTACAATGGCCCATGAACCGGTGAACTGGACACGGTCTCTCTCACCGCCACAGAAAACGTGCTTTACTTTTCCCTCGGCTGCATCGTAGGTAAAGATGTCATAATAGGCATCTTGAGAATCACCTAAGAGCAGTTCCAGGATTCCATCGTCATTGATGTCAGCCTTGGCAAAACCCATGGTAGGGCTTTTATACTGGTAAATAGGGCTGACACCGGTATAGTCCTCATTTCGGATAGCAGCGATGATGGATTCGTATTCGGCTACTGGCTCAATGCTGGACACCTTAGGCTCACCCTGATTAGGAAGAGGCTTGAAAACCACTACCTTAACTACTTCACCACCCTCATCGGTGCAGATAAACTTGTAGTTTGTGCCTGCCACCACCTGGGTAGCTACGCTCTGTGGCGTGAGTTTACCCTGATGTGCATAAACGGTCTCAAAGAGCTGCTTGTCCTCATCGGAAAGGGCCCGGAAATCTGCATAGGCTCCCACCATATAGGTGCTGTCGGCCTCTGCCACATGGGTTTCCACAGGCTTGTTAGAACAAGAAGTCAAGCCCATGAAAGCCATGCATGCTATTGCGTAAATATATTTCTTCATAACGGTCTTGGATTTAAGGAATCCAGTGTCGGCTGATAGCCGTAATCTGGCCATTCTCAATGGTAACACGGGTGTTCAGCTGGAAGAAATCCTTGCGGCCATCCTGCAGTGTCTCCAGATAGAGCTTCTGGCCTGTACGGATGGTATCCACTGGGTCCTGAGGGTCCATGCCGCAATCCATGATGACGAAATCCTGATCCAATGCTACCTGTGCCTTACCTAATTCAGTGAACGTAGGATGGTCATCCCAGTTCCTGGCTACATAAGTGCCACCCTCGAATCCGGCTAGGCAACAGCCTCCTTCATCTAAACCACCATTGATGTCAATGCCGCCATTTCCCTTGTCAATCTTGTTGATAACCATAGGATTACCATTGTAGATAAGGGTATCGCCCACTTGCATCTCTGAGATATCCACCACATCGTACAGGTCCTGATTATAGACCGTCAAGGTCAGGTTACCACCCATCCAGTTGAAATCATCGAGTGTGAACGCAGCGGGAACGGTGCAATCTTGCAGATCATCTACTGCCACACCAGCAGGAAGCGGAGCGATGCATTTATGCGCTACCGTCTGTTTTTCTTGTGCACAGCCACACAGCAAGGCTGCTACGGCAAGGTAGAATATTTTTTTCATGTCATTTTCAATTAGTTAGTACTTGTAATGACCAAATCCTCGCCATTATCAATGCACTGCTTAATCTGCACACCACCCTTGGTTACCTTACAAAGACTGATGTCATCGCCCATAACCTCTTCAATCTTGAGGCGTCCGATTTCCTTCTTAGCTTCGCGACCAGCTACTGTCTTCAGGGTATAAACGGTGAAAGTCATGCCCTTGAAAGCGCCATCGAGCTCACCCAGGTCAATGTAAACCTCCTTCTGCTTGTCCTTCTTTGCACGGTCGCCCTCAACAATGCTGGCATACAAAGGGAAGAACAGGTTCAGGTGAGTAGTAACCTTTTTGCGAACATTAGCGAGCGCATTACCCAAAGCCTTTTCTGCAGATTCTACCCAAGTCCAGCTATAGTCGTTAGTATTTACAGGAATAGTAGTAATAATCTCTCCAGAACGGCCATCCTTTATATTGATAGTAGCGGTAATGACTGCCATGTATTTCACGTTATCATGCTTGACACCCTTATCGTCCTTTGTCACCTCATTCTCTGAAGTAGTGGTGACTGTACCGATGGTACCATCGAAAACCAAGATGGTCTCATCTTCAGGCGCACTTGCAAGAACGGTAGGATCTACCACACTGATACGGCGAGTAGTACCTACTGCACCAGCAATGGCTGTACGGATGTTCTCCACAAACTCTGGATGGTGAACGGTGTTGCTAAGACCAGTCTTAGCCAGTTCCACCAAGCCACCGATAATACCCTTAGGTGCTGGCTTCTCTTTTGGCTCTTCGTACTTGATCTCACCCTGAGCTGCACGGAAAATCACATTCTTCTCAACTTGCGCCATAGTAGTGGTAGTATAAGCCATGGCTGCGAGCATAAACATGCCCTTTAAAAAATTAGATGCTTTCATAATGTATTTTTTTATAATTATATTATCTGTATTTTGGGTCCTTTGTTTGTTTTCGAATGCAAGTATACAACATTTCCATGGACAAATTATTAGAAAAACTTATTTCATTTTCACAATTTCTTACAAAAAAGTGGTGCCGATTATAATTTTATACCATTTTTGAACAAAATCATAATAAAATAAATACGGGTTTAACCTTTTTTTTCTAATTTTGCACCAATAATCTAACGAAAAGAACAAAAGCATGCTTTTGACACCCATATATTTCTTACCTTGCGTTATAACCCTTTTGTGGTTTTTCCCATTTCTGCTCAAGGTAAAGAGCGACAGGCAGAAACTGTATAACTGGCTGCTGGCTGCAGACGTATTCTATTATGCCACTTACGCCTTCTACATCTCACCTATCACGGATTACATGCTGATGAGTGTCATGGATGTCATAAACGTGCCCATCATTCTGATTATCCCAGCCATACTCATGGTGTACCTGGCCATGCACTGGAAAGGCATAAAGCTCAATCCGCTGCAACTGCTGCTGCTCTCACCTGCCTTGATCATAGGCACAGTCTGCGCCATGTTCTATCTGCTGATTGGATTTGAGAACTCTTCCACTTTCACAGAGCTATTAGATAAAGGAGAGCCGCTACCAGCAGAGTTTAACACCGAGCTGTACAGATTTTATGAATTCTTCGACTATCAGGTCCTTAGTGTAGTATGCTTAATTTGCTACATTATTATGGCATACGAGGTGATATGCATTCTCCGCAAGGATAAATATCCGCTGGGAAACACCTTCCGCTTCTTCTTCAAGGGTGGCAAGACCACACCTGCGCGAGCTGCTGCCCTTTTGGTCACCTTAAAACTGGGTTCTCTGCTGCCAGTGGTCATCATGGGCAGAACCTATGTCATGCAAACCCCAATGGTGGGTATTTTCACGGTATTGCTGATTTCTGTGGTGGAGCATTGCTTGGCTCACATTGAGTACTACAGCGATAACCAGAAGGAAATCACCTTTTATTATCTTACTCACTTGAAACTGGGTGAGCCAGTGCCTGTAGCTGCAGTGCCAGAGGAAGTACCGGTAAAAGAGGAGCCAGAGCCAATCCCATCGCACACATCGGCTCGCATCCGTATGATACAGACTGAGTTGCAGCAGATGCTGGATGTTGAAAAAATCTACAAGGATGAGAACATCACCCTTAACATACTGGCAGAGCATTTTGGAATAGGCCGCACTACCCTCTCGCAGATTATCAGCAGTCAGTATGGCATGCCTTTCCGCGACTTGCTGAACAGCTACCGCATTGAGGCGGTCAAGAAGTACATGATGGAGAATCCTACTGCCACTCAGGAGGTTATAGCCTATGAATGTGGTTTCAAGAATGCCTCTTACCTGAACTCCAAGTTCAAGGACGTGGTTGGTGAAACGCCTCTCATGTGGTTCAACAAGCAGATCTTGCAGCAGAAATAAGCATTTCCATCTGCAAGAACGTAAAAACGTAACGTAATTTTTACGAAAATATGGTCAGGGGTATATATCCCAGGCTGCAAACACCGGGCACAGTGGTAAGTATTTTTTGTTCCAGAAGCGGTATCTGATGGATTCTATTGGTTTCTGTGAGCACTAATGGTCTCTTATTTTCTACAAAAAACGATTCAAATTCTTGTTTACATCTAAATTAAAATATATTTTTGCAAAAAGAATCAATTATTACGACATGAACCAGAACAACATCATATTGGAAGATTTCCATAAGATAGCCCAACAAGTACTTCCAGAAGGAAGTCAAGTTTGGCTTTATGGCTCAAGAGCACGAGGTGATAATCGTGAAGACTCTGATTGGGACATTCTGATTCTTGTTGATAAAGATAAAGTTGGTTCCGTTGACGAGGACGAGTTCAGCTATCCCTTTGTTCTTCAAGGATGGCATCGGTCTATTGCTGTAAGTCCACTTTTATACACTTATAAAGAATGGCAAAGAAGGCAGAACACCCCATTCTACCATAATGTTGAACAGGATAAGATAAGAATCGCATGAGTTTAGATTGTGAGTCCAGAATAGACTTAATACATAAGTATTTGGACAAGTCCAACCAAACATGGGAAGAAGCTGAAGCAGCTAAGAAACTTGGTATGTGGCCAATGACAGCAAACCGCATGTATTATTACTCATCAACGCATTTAGAGGATTGCTTCTTGCAGACCAGCATGATGTACACACTCATGCCGGCATGAAAAGTGCAATCGGACAATATTACGTGTTAACAGGACTTTTATCCCCAGAAGATTCAAAGCTCTTTTCCCAAATGGAAACAATGAGGGAAAGAGCAGATTATGTAATGAGAAATAATTTGAAAACTCAGCGAAAATCGCAATTTTTTATCGATTTTCGCTGAGTTTTCAAATAAAAATATATACGTATTACGAGGGAATATTTCACCTATACAAACAAGAAAAATATTCATTCATAACAAGTTACAAATTTATTCGATTGAAAATATTTACTAACCGTATGTAGCAGAAACTACAAAAAAGAAACACAAAAAATGTGAAAAGAAACCACAAATATCAAAAAGAAGCTATATCTTTGCAACGGAAATAAGATGTGTTTATAAAAAAATAGGCTATATATTTTGCACATTTTTTACACACGACAATTCCAAAATCATACTTAAGCATCTCATTTTTAAAGAGATAAACAACTAAGGGGTTGACTGGATTTGACAGCGAGATGAACGGGTGTGTAAGCATGCAGAGGGTCGGTGATTTCCTCTTTAATCTCAGTTACCAACAATTAGTTGGCGAAAACAATTACGCTCTCGCTGCTTAATCGAAGTATAGTAGATTAGCTTTATTCCGGCACCAGGTGCTGGAACGAGATGTCACTCAGAGGCTGTTGCTCCGAAGCGCTCTGGTCCAGTGGCACAGGTAAATCGGGGATAGCTTGTGTAGGCCTTGATGCACGGGTGAGATTTAAAGGCTAAGGTATGGGTTGGTGGCTCTGGTCTTGCTCATGCTCGAAAACCGAAGGCAGAGATAAGCATGTAGAAAGCACATTCTTTCCTTGTTTGGACGAGGGTTCGAATCCCTCCAGCTCCACCCTTGAAAGGTAAAACCTACTGATTTTCAGTAGGTTTTTTGTTTTTATATCTGGTGTGTATTCTTTACATTATTTTTATACATAAAGAGCTGTTCATTCCAGCACTATTATGGCGTGTGTTTCCATGATTTATTGCAAAAATGACTATTTTGAACATTTTTATAATGGACTTCGAACATTTTTGAAAGAAATTATAAATTTATACAGTGTATTCATAATAAATCGAACATAACAAAGCCCTACTTTTGCAGCAGAAAAAATAAATAATCAAAAAAAATTAAACTCATTACATTATGAAAAAATTCTATTTTATTTTGAGCGCACTTTTTGCTTGCATTTTTACTGCATGTCTAGTTTCTTGTTCCGATGATGATGATGAAGGTATGGATTATATTAAAATTGTTGGTACCTTCCGTTATGACGGCAATGTTCCTGAAATCATGGATGCCAAAGATTTCTATGATGTAGTGATTACAGAAAATACCATTACCACTACTCCTATGTTCAACGATGAGAAGAGTTCATTTACATACACTCGTAAGGGTAACAAGATTACCATCACTCCTGCCATGAATGGTAAATTGTCTAGTGCCACTATCGTTGAGACCAGTTCTGGTATTGGTTTCAGTACGTCAAATGGCAAAACTCTCTTTTTCACGAAGCGTTAATGTCATTAAGATTATTCAATAGAACTCCCAGTTCCATATCAAAATGGAGCTGGGAGTTTTTTTTATCCCACAATCTCAAAGCCTTGGCGCTTGGCAATATCTGCCAATAGGATCTGTGCAGAATCTGGTGCCAGCACACCATCGGCCTGAAGTTTCAGTACCTGATTTCGCTCTCCAGCCAAGAGCATGCGGATGGCCTTGTCGGTTACAGCTTGCGCAAAAATCTCTGGGTAGCTCTTGCTATAGTTGTCCAGAATGGCTGTTGCCTGCTGAATCAAGTTGCTCATTTCCTGTCGGATGGTCTCTACGGCATTCTTCTCCAGACTCAGCTCAAACAATCCGATACTCAGCACGTTATCTACGTATTCCAGGCACTGCATCTGAATCATGGCATAACCACGACAGAGGTTACAGGCATCGATAATTAAGGAGCGCTTGGTGCGTATCCACTTGTGACGGGATATCTGATGCTGCAAATCACGCTGATCCAATGGCTTGGTGCCTTCGAAATCCATCAAGATGGACAGGGATTCCTGAATGCACTCCAAGCTATGCAGGTTCAGCGCTCCACCATCGTAAAGCTGACGCGCCACTGCCCCTTCGTGCGCAATGACAGCCAGACGGAGCACACTCAGCATATCGGAGCTGGTAAGCAGGTTGTTTCCCGTGGCTTTATGCTGATTGACAGAGATTACTTTCTTCTCCACTGCCTTCCAGTCGGCATTCTCCAGGTATGGATTCTGTTTCAGGGTCTCCAGCGTTTCCTTATCGCGAGTCTGAATCAAACTCAGGATACGGTTCCAGACGTGCAACTCCGATGAACTCTTAGCCGGAATGAGCTGCAGTTTGTTCACCAGTTTCTTACTAGTAGTGGCATTGATGCAGAGGGTCAAGGTCACGATGCCTGCCGTATAAAATAGTATATAATCACGGATATGCTGTGGAATGTTCTCATTACAACTTACCATGAGTGCCATGGACATGCCTAATGCACCACGCAAACCGCCCCAAGCCAAAATCAAGGACTCTCCCTTAGACAGGCCATAACCGTTTCGCTTAAGGATGGGGAAAAGCACCTGGATCATGATATAGCGAATGGCATTCAAGCCAATGAACAACAAGAAGGTATTCAGGATAATCAGCCAATCTACATCTACCTTAGTGGCTATGAGAATACCTACAATAAGGAAAATCAGCGTATTAGCTATATAGGCCAAAAAGCCCCAGAACTTCTCCATGAACTCATTCACCGATGGCTTGAGGTGTGGGCGACCGCTCTGTGAGAACACATAGCCAAAAACTACCAAGGCAATGACACCTGACACATCGAACGAGCTCTGCGCAACAATAAAGGTAATGTAGGCAGCTACTACCATGAGACAGTTCTGCAGTAGTTCCTCGGAACCAAAATGAACTAGCAACCAGATGGTTAGGCGGGCGATGATATAACCTATGGCACAACTGCAGAGTACCACCCATCCGAAATAGAGGAACGGATTCTCTATGGTTTCCTGTCCGGTAAACTTGCTATAGAACATCATGAAGCAGACCAAACCGGTACCATCGTTCAAAAGGGATTCTCCATCGACAAGCGTAGAGAAGCGCTTACTGGTTCCCAACTCCTGCAAGAGTGCCACCACGGCTACAGGGTCCGTGGCACTGATCAGACCACCGAACATAAGGGCATAGACCCAGTAAGAGTCATCGTATTCACCCCACACCCATGCAAGGCCCATAACCAGGCATGCCGTGAGTAACATGCAGATTACCAGGCCGGGACCTGCCAGTAACACGGAGTTGGTGAAGGTTTTACGGAACACATGCAAATCCATTTCATAGGCTGCATCGAACACCAGGATAGGCAGGAACACAAACAAAATGAAATCCGGATCCATGGAGGAAATCTGGGACATGCCTTCCTTAAAGATGGTGTAGTTAGACATGGGTTCCACGCAGCTGCACAATCCCAAGATGATGCCAATGGCGAAAAGGGTTACCGTATAGGGCAGCTTGATGAATTTGCCTAACAGTTTAACTACTATACCGGTCAGGATACCGGTTAAAACCAACATTACGGGAATTAGGAGCATAAGCGTTCTAGTGTTTACTTTTTGTTAAAATGCAAATTTATGGAAAAATATGTACAAGGGCAAACGTTTTTCTGAAAAAAGAAGTAACTTTACACACGAAAAACAGAATATGAGACAGAAAGATTTCTTTGAATTCAAGCAGTTTACCATTTGCCAACAACATGCGGCCATGAAGGTGGGAACGGACAGCGACTTGCTGGGCACGCTGGCTGCAGGGGGATTACGTATCTTGGATATTGGAACGGGCACGGGAATCATTGCACTCATGATGGCACAGCGTTTCCCGGAGGCTAAAATTACGGCGGTGGAGATAGATGACCAGGCTGTGATGGATGCGAAACTGAATTTTGAGCAGTCGCCTTTTTCCGACAGGATAGAATTGATTCACAGTTCTTTTCAAGATTATCTGGCTAGTAATCCAGCGGCAGAATTCGACTGTGTGGTCTGTAATCCGCCTTATTTTGACAAGAGTACGGAATGCCCGGATTTAGGGCGTACACGTGCGCGACATACATCGAGCCTTCCTTTCTCCGTATTGGTTTCCGGTGCCTATAACCTGCTGAAAGACGAAGGTGTATTCTCTGTCTGCATTCCTCCAGAAGTACTCGATGACTTCACTACGGAATGCCTCTTGAAAGGCTTCTGGCTGCAAGACAACTATCAAGTCAAGTCCATGCCACACAAACCTGCCAAGCGCTATGTTTTAGTGCACAAGAAAGGTAAGTGCGTTTCTCCACGTGCCTACACCTATTGCATGCGAAATGCGGACAGCTCCCGCTCCGACTGGTATAAAGAGCAACTGAAAGACTTTCATTTAGGATAGATTTTCACCCCTTGGGGTCAGACTGAGGGGGCGAAAAAATCGCCCTCCTGGCAAAAGGCCGGAAGGACGATCAAATGGAAAATATAAGGTTTTAGTTCTCTTACTTGAGATTCATGGACTGAATATAGTCGGTTTGTGGAACGCACTTGGCACATTTGATGTTCTCCAGATACTGATTCATCAATTCTAGTGCATGTGCCTGGTCAGGACGAGCCTCACGAATGGCAGCATAAGTGCTTCGGTCTGCCTCGGAAAAATCAACAATCAGCTTCCATCCTTCTGGGCGGACAACTGCGTTCATACAGCTGTCATCTACCTTTTTATATGGCCAATAGGTATAACCTATATTCTTATCTGTCAATGTCTTAGAGAAATTAGACTGCCACTCCATGGTATTATGTCCAAACTCACCCATGTACATAGGGCGGTTAAATTTCTGCTGCACATCCAGATAGTGCTGGATAGCCTCAGCGGTAGGCTCGCCACCATATCGATGGCAAGTAAACATGACGTTATCATCGTAGCTTACATCGGTAATGCACTCAAAGTTAGAATTCCAGCATGCTCCACCTATTAATATAATGTGGTTCTGATCTACCGTGCGGATTTCCTCTACACCACGGCGATAGAGCGCTTCCAATTTAGGGAACAAAGTGGCATACTCTGGCTCAAAATAGGTAGCAACAGCCTCATTCATAAGCTCATATCCCAAAATTGTAGGTTCATTCACATAATATGCAGCAATCTTTTTCCAGATATCGCAGAACAAATCCTGACTAGCCTGACTGGTAATCAACCAAGGATAGCCATAGGAGTCGTCAATGTTATCACCAGTCTGTCCACCAGGAGCATCGTGCATGTCGAGAATCAAGTACAACCCCTCTTCCTTGCACCATTTCACAACTGAGTCCACACGCGCAAAGCCATCTTGCTGTGCAGAGAGGCCCATAAAATCCTCATCGGTAAACAGTTTATAATGGAATGGCAAGCGAATGGTGTTTGCCCCTTGACTGGCAATGAAATGAATATCCTCTTTTGTGATATAGTTGTCCTTGAACGATTTCCAGAAATCGGCAGCCGCATCGGGACCTACCAACTGGCAAAACATTTCGTTAATGAAATGTGGGGAATTGGTCTTTTGGAATCCAAACATATAGCCCTCAGGATTCAACCAGTTGCCTAAATTCGTTCCCTTGATGAAGAATTTCTCACCATCGGGTTTCACAATATCCTGGCCCTGAACCTTAAGGAAACCAAGAGCCTGCTCCTGCTCTGAAGCCACTTGCTGCCCACAAGATACCATGAAGAGCGCAGTAGATGCAAGTAATGCGAGATGTTTAAAAGTCATTTTTTCTACGTTTTGTTTTACATATACAAATATATATAAACCTCAAATCCGCAAGTAAACTTCAAAAGGACTCTTTGAAGCCGAAGAGT
>JAUNHZ010000246.1:1819-2142 GCA_030523705.1 Bacteroidales bacterium | reverse complement strand
CTGTCTTTTGCGTCATCGTTAGCAGGGATGATGAAGTCGATATCCTTAGGATTAGAGTTGGTGTCGACAATTCCGAATACAGGAATACCGAGGCGGTTAGCTTCCTTCACAGCGATAGACTCCTTGCAAACGTCGATTACGAACAGGGCGGAAGGCAGACGGGTAAGGTCGGCGATAGAACCAAGGTTCTTCTCCAACTTAGCACGCTGACGAGTAACCTGAAGCAACTCACGCTTAGAAAGGTTTGAGTATGTACCGTCATTCATCAGTTTGTCGATGTTCGCCATTTTCTTTACGGCCTTACGTATTGTTGGGAAGTTGGT
>JAUNHZ010000246.1:0-1809 GCA_030523705.1 Bacteroidales bacterium | reverse complement strand
AACGCTCGATAACGTATGGCATGTTTACGCTGGCAGCTTTTTCAGCTACTACGTCCTTAGTCTGTTTTTTAGTAGCGACGAACAGGATTTTCTTACCTGACTTTGCTATTTGTTTCAATGCCTCTGCAGCCTCATCTATCTTAGCTACAGTCTTGTGAAGGTCGATGATGTGAATACCGTTACGCTCGGTATAAATGTATGGAGCCATTGCTGGATTCCACTTGCGGCGAAGGTGGCCAAAGTGGCAGCCAGCCTGCAGCAGCATTTCAAAATTTGTTCTTGACATAATGTCTAAAATTGCTTTAATTTGTTGTTTACTTTCTTTTTAATTCTTTGTTAGAACCAACTGGCGGGTAGTCCTCTCCCGATTACATCGAGGAGTCTCTCCAGTTTAGATACTAAACGATAGCCAATATTAACGCTTGCTGAACTGGAAGCGACGACGTGCCTTTGGCTGACCTGGCTTCTTGCGCTCTACTGCACGAGAGTCGCGTGTGAGGAAGCCCTGGCTCTTAAGCGCCTTCTTGTCTTCTGCGTTAATCTTAACCAAAGCGCGGGCGATAGCAAGACGAAGAGCCTGGCTCTGTCCTGTGAAACCACCACCATCGAGATTTGCCTTGATATCGTATTTTTCAGCTACCTGAAGCAGTTCAAGAGGCTGCTTTACAACATACTGAAGGATAGCTGATGGGAAAAACTCTGTTAAGTCTCTCTTATTGATCGTAATCTTGCCTGTACCTTCGCTAACGTACACACGTGCTACAGCACTCTTGCGGCGACCAATTGCATTTATTATTTCCATTCTACCTTAATTATTTATACTGGTTAATATCTATTGTCTTTGGCTTCTGAGCCTCGTGCTTGTGCTCAGTTCCCTCATAAACATAGAGGTTGTCCATCAAGCTGCGGCCGAGAGGACCCTTAGGCAGCATGCCCTTAACAGCGTGACGAATGATCTTGTCAACACCACCTTCGCGCTTGCGGAGCTCGGCTGGAGTGTTGAAACGCTGACCACCAGGATAGCCAGTATAACGTGTGTAAACCTTATCGGTCTCTTTCTTACCAGAGAACACAACCTTAGCTGCGTTGATAATGATTACGTTGTCTCCACAGTCTACGTGCGGAGTGAAAGTTGGCTTGTACTTTCCGCGAAGGAGCTTAGCTACCTTTGAGCAGAGGCGACCAACAATCTGGTCGGTAGCGTCGATTACTACCCACTCTTTCTTAGCTGTTTCCTTGTTTACGGAAATAGTCTTGTAACTTAAAGTGTTCATTTTTAATTTTTAAATTTTACTACTAAAAAACATTTTTCTTTTCTTTTTTGGACGCTGATTCACTAACCACCATGTCCGGCCAAAGGCACAGCTATTAACACAGCAATCCGAGGGGCTCTAAGTCTTCCCCTAAATAATCGGACTGCAAAGGTACAAACTTTTCACCTAATATAAAAAGAATATACCCTTGCAGCCCAAAATATTTATATTTATTTAACTAATCAGAAGTAATATGCGGCCGAAATCTGCCAGGCATTGGTCTTTATGTCGGTTATTTCACGATCGGTGCTGCCGCCGGCATAGACCTCTGTAATAGTATAGCTGTCCTTGGTTTGGATGTTGTAGGTGAAGCCTAACTCAAGATGCTTGAGGAGGCTGAGACCCGCACCAAGATTTATGCTTACGTTCATGTTCTCCTTCTTGTAGAAATTACTGTCCCAGGCATCGCTGAAATCGCCCAAGGCAAAGCCAAACTGTGGTCCTGCGGCAAGATAGATACCGGCAAGGCTGCCTAGACCGATGTTCCAGCGCAGGT
>JAUNHZ010000066.1 GCA_030523705.1 Bacteroidales bacterium | reverse complement strand
CGACTCATAAATCTACCCTTAATCGTGTATTGGATGATAGTTGCGGATTTTAGGGACATAATAAATTATTTAAAAAATATATAGTTTTAAATTCGGTTGCAAAGTTAGCTAAAAGTTGTGAAAAATACGTTAAATAATGATTGAGAATTTATGAAAAAACAAACAGAGGCTGCTTCTTTCTTCAGAAACAGCCTCTGTCTATTATGTGAATGATGGGTTTACCAAGCCCAGAGATTGGTGTCTACAGCAGATTCAACATCGTTCTCAACTTCATCGCTCAAGTTGCAGAAGAAATCTATACCTGTTTTCTTTTCCAGCTCATCGATGCTGAGGACGCAAGCTTTCAGCTCATTGGTCGTAGGCTTTGTGTTGAGCTTGTCTGAATGTTCAACATAGAAAGCTAATGCTTGGAACTTGCCGTCCTTTTCTGCAAGAACGGCCATGAAATAGCCTGCTGGTACAGCCAAACCGCCCTTTGTGAGTCCATTCGCATCTGTTACAGGCAGTACATTGTCATTGCCCTTGTAGGTTGCCGTGAAATTCTTGAGCAAGTTGTTCAAGGTTCCTCCCTTTGTAACATACACATGGTCGAATGTGCCCTGGGTGCATGAACGGCCCCAGTTGCGTACAATCTCTTCCAAACCAGACCAGAAGCCCGTGTTGAACTTGTTCATCATAGGCGACATATTGGTGTAGTAGAATGTCTGGTCATTAGCCTCAGTACAGTAAAGGCGGTCAGAACTTGCGCAGAGGTGGCCCTTATCGTAGCCATCGCTCTTGTGGTTGCTTTCCTCTACGCCACCCTCTGTAGCAGGGATTGCTGGGTCCCACATCCAGGCATTGCCTCTTGAGACACGGTCACGTCCTGTGTTCTTGTCGAAACTGAACGCAACCCAGTTAGAATGTCTTAATGCAGCATTCCATTCAATTGCCAGGTTCATGTAGGTGTTTCCCTCGAAGGTAACATAGTGAGGTGCAAAGAAATTCCCAGTAGTCAAGTGAGGAATCTCCAAGCCCCAAGCACCCTGATCGCTGCTCTCCATGTTGGAGTTGCTGTTAGGACGTGCAGTGGTAAAATCGCTTACCACATATTCAATACCTACGTTATTGCCATCGACATAAGCTACGCGGAACTTGATATACTTATACACACCACCCGCATAACGAGCCCAGTATGTCTGTCCAGGAACAATGGCTGCTGTTGGCTGCCAATTGCCATTCTCCGGAACGACAGTCATGTCTTCCAAACGCTTCTCTGAAGAAGGAATGAAATCAAAGGCTGCACCATAGAATGCCTTGTCCTTAATATAATAAGGTGTAGTAAAACCTGCAGGTTTAAGGACAGAGAATCCCTGAGCAACACTCTCATAACCCTTCAAAACAAAGGTGGAAGCACCACTTTGTGTGGTTTCAATATAGCCATTGGCAGGGACCTCCTCGTCGTTACAAGCTGTAACGACGCAGAGGGTCATAGCCAACGCCAGGAGTGATAATAGTTTTTTCATCTTTCTCCTTTTAAGTGGTTTATTCAGTCAGAGCAGAAGCCTCTACAACCTTGAAGTTCTTGATTTCCAGTGTAGCAGCAGCTGCCGCATCGCTCTTATAACGGATGGCTACAACAGCCTTACCGCCTACGAACTTAGAAAGGTCAATCTGACCTACATTCACGTAGTCCCAAGTAGAACCATCGGACCAGTTCTGTGCATCGGCAGTCAGATCTGTCCAAGTACACTTGGTAACGTCATCCTTATAATCTGTAGAGATTAAGATGCCGAAATAAACGGTAGGGTCTGCGCCATTCAAATACTTGTGAGCCTCCTCAAAAGTAAGGATTGGCTGCTTAGCTTTCTTGAAGTTCAGCGCTGGAGAAACAATCCAAGACTCAGATTCACAGTTGGTTTTGTTTACGTAGGCAGTAGCCTTCCAGCCATAGGCAGCTGTATTGCTCCAAACGTAAGTCAAACCATTCAGTGTAACGTCTTGTACGGTAAATCCACCGGTAGTACCTAAGAAGGTGTCGCTGATATAAATGCTCAAATTAGCGCTGATGCCATCTTTATCCACAGAGAATGTTGTAGTCTCTGTAGTGAACAATGGAGTCTCTTCCCATGCATATAAGTTGTTGAAAGTGAACTCGGTTGCAGTAAGACCCTTGCTGCTCTTGTAGATAACAGCAGCCTTCGTACCTGCTTCGGCATATGGATATTTCTTCTCCAAGAAGATAGGAAGCACATATTCAGGAGCAGTGACAACATTGCTACCCAAAGCCTCATAATCCTGAGGACCAAAGACTGCGATATTTGCATTGTCATTTGTGTAAGGAGCCCAAGCTGTACCATTGAAGGTGTATAATGCAGCATCGGTATTTGCAACTTCACCCTGTGCAGGAGCCAGCATCTTAGCTGATGCTGAAGTGGTAGCTTCTTCAACCGAAGTGATCATGGTGTTCAGATACTTCTTGCTGCTAGTCTGTCCAATGGCATATCCAGTAACTGTAATCTTTTTGCCATTCAGGTCTGCAGGAACAGCATCTGTAAGAACATAAGCCAAGCTACCCTGAACGGTAGTACCATCGATTACTACATTATAATAAGAACCACTGATGTTCAAAGTTCCTGTGTATTTTACCAGGGCGCAATATGGAGCCTCAACATAAGCTGCTACATCCTCTGCACTTAGTTCCTGTGCTGCAGGAAGGGTAAACTTACCACCAGTCTTCAATACCTCTACGGTTGGAGAACTGAACTGCTTCAAGCCTGCATAATCCGAAGACTTACCCTTTACGGTAACCTCATCGCCTACATTGACTTCGTAACCTCCACTCTTGTAAACCAATACATTACCGGTTCCATCAGTAAGGAGGAATCCACGTGCATATTTAGCAGCAACAACACCGCGGATGTTATACTCTTCATTGGCACCATATAATACGTTTGATACAGGAACAAATGCGTCAGTTGTGCCTGCCTCTGCTACTGAGGTTACCATGAAATAAGCATATTTGCTGCTGTAACCACAAAGGTATCCCGTGATATCTACGTCCTTGTCCTTCATTTCTTCGGTGAACAAGCCTGCTACTGGGTACTGGATTGAACCTGCATGTGCGGTAGTACCATCGATAGCCAGGTTATAGTAGGTTCCACTCTGGGTGTATTTACCAGTAACCTTTACGTATTTGATTTCAGCCTTTGCTGCCCATGCCTCAATGTCAGCACCAGTCATGGTTGTAGGGGTAGGGTAGGTAAAGGTGGCAGCGCGACCAGTACGGGTAATGGTAGCCTCCTTAGGGAACTGCATGAATCCACTGTACTTGCTGGTAGTACCCTTGACAATAACAGAGTCGCCTACACTATAGTTCGATGTGGTGTTCTGGTAAACCATGATGGTTCCAGTACCATCGCTCATCAAGAATCCGCGAGCGTTGGTAGCGATAACTTCACCTTTCACTTCATGTTCACCTGCAGCAGCTGCTGCTACATCACCAATCTTATCGTAAACTTTTGCTGGCTCTACAGGTTCTACAGTTCCGCCACCAATAGATGGTTCTGTAGCAGAGTATGCATAGTTCACCAACAGCATGTCGCCGTTCTGTGCATCCTTGACATTTGCAGAAAGGATAGCAGGAATCTTATCTGTTGTGCTTGGAGTCAGGAAATTTGCTTCAACTTTAGTTCCCCATACGCTTTTGTAATCCTCCTTAGTGAGGGAGTAGTCTGCTATATAGGATAATTCATTCAAGTAAGCCGATGGCTCTTGATAGACATTATAGGTTACATTGAACTTGCTGCCCAAATCTGCGTTAGGGTATCTTCCGGCAAGTAAAGCTGGAATGTATTCATCTGCAGGAGCGTTCTCTGTGAAATACTTATTGTTCTTCACTGCGTTCAATGCTTCTACAAAGACTTGAGTCTCAGGATCCTTAGCTAACGCAATCTCCTGGTTTGTAGCATTTGAAGCAATGCTTGCATAATCTGAAGGAGAAAGCGTAAGGTTGATGCTCTTTACATCAGTAGGATTATAGTCAATGTCGAATTTGTCGACATATTCATCGTTACAAGCTGAAAGTAATCCGGCCAGAGCGATAGATGACAAATAGATATATTTTTTCATAATGTTACGCTTTTAGGATTAGAATGCAACCTTTAATCTCAATGTGTATGTTCTACCGGTATTGAAGAAACAGTATATGTTAGTCTCATCGGCTGCTGTGGTCAAAGAACTTGGGTTCCAAGCCTTTAAGATGTACTGGTAGTTCAGCAAGTTGTTTACATTACCACTGAAGGTTGCATCCAAACCTGCCATCTTGAACTTATAGCGTCCGCTCAAATCGAATGTTACAGCTGCAGGGACCTTCCAAGGTTCAGCTACACTCAGTTCCTTGCCGATGCTCAAGTTGCTACCAGAGAATGAGTAGTATGAATAGTTGCGACCAATATAGTTACCGTCTACGCTGAAGCTCAGGTGCTTGTCTAGCTTCGCATCGAAACCAAGAGCTGCGGTAGTCTGTGCAGAACCACCCACGCGTACACCCTTCAGGTTAATGGTTGCCCATGCATGATCTGGAGCCAGGACTGCAGATGCAATCTCACCCTTTGAAGTCAGAGGTAAGCCCTGGTCATTGTATGCATAACCGGTAGCATTGCTGTTCCAAGTCCAGTCGCCTAATGAGAACATGGCATTGATATCTAACCAAGGGGTAGCCTTAATCTTTGCTTCCAACTCAACGCCCTTATGCAATGCATTTACACCTGTCATATTCATATAATAGGTTTCCTGATTGTCCAGGGTTCCAGTCTTAGTCATGGTCTTATCTAACCAGTTGGTATAGTACACGTTCAAGTTTGCAGTCATCCAGTCGTTACGGTATCCATAACCAGCTTCAACAGAGAAGATCTTCTCGTTTTTAGCATTAGGGTTGATGACATTACTTGTGGTAGATGTCATGAATGCACCGTATGCGAACTTTGGAGCACGTGAGATATAACCCACGTTTACAAATACGTTGTGGTTATCATTCAAGTTGTAGTTTGCGCCACCCTTGGCTGTAAAGCCAATGTAACTAACGGTTTTAGATTTTGCATGTGCTTCATCGTAATAGAAACGTCCGTAACGCCAGTAAGTGGTGTTGCTTAATGATCCTGAAACGAACGCTGAGAGCTTATCCTTATTGTACTCTGCCTGGAAGAATCCACCTTCCTGTACTACGTGGCTGTCGTAATCGCGGTAAACAACATCGCCCACACCCAGTTTCTGGGTAACCCATGACTGGTCGGCAGCTTTCTTGTTCTGTGATACATTTACAGTTGCACGATAGTCGTCCATATAGTAGTCACCACCGTACAAATCAATGATTTCATTGGTGTGAGTACCTTTATAATAACGGAAATCTACACCACCGTAGAAGTCGATATTCTTTCCAATCTGTGTGGTGAAGGTTGAAAGCAAACCATACCAATTGTGGTAGTTCTTAGACTTGGTCATGACCATGAGAGAACCATATTCGCTGGTAGAGTTGATCTGGTTGATTGCTCCATAGTCGAAAGTACCATCCGACTTACGGAAAGTATCATACAGCTGACCATATCGTCCACCATACCAAGACTGATAGGTATATGATTTACCATCAATATCAGTGTAGCTTGAGTTTGCACCGTTTGCCTGACCGGAATAACCATATCCACGACCGATGGACATGTAAACCGATGTACTCAGAGATGACTTGTCGCTAATAGCCCACTGGTGGTTCAAGCTAATCTGTGGCTTGTGATAAACATTGTAATCAGAAGTTTTGCGCTGTCCATTCTGGTCAAAACCATAAGTGGCGTTATAGCGATAGTTGGTAACACCATATTTCTGCTCAACCATTTTCCAGTTTTCAATGGTCAATGCACTGTTGTTACCACGCTGATAGTGCTCCTGAGGTGCACCAAATGCAGTCAAAGAAAGCTGGTGGTTGTCGTTCAACTTTTTAGCGATATTTGCGAAATAGTTGTAGCCTACAAAGTCCAGACCTTGTGCAGTACCATCGCCTTCCTGCTTAGCTCCCAGCAATGTCAGAGCCCATCCTGATTCACTCATACCTGTTGAGACGGTAAACAGAATCTTGCTCATGTTATTGCTACCCATAGCGTAAGAAACATTACCACCGCGCTTGCTTTCCAAACCCTTGGTAATGATGTTGATGGTACCACCTACAGAAGGAGCTGATACTTTGCTTGCACCCAAACCACGCTGGGTCTGCATACTACGTGTCACGTCACTCAAACCTGACCAGTTTGACCAATATACGGTACCATTTTCCATATCGTTCATAGGTACACCATTGATCATGGTTGCAACGTTTGTATTATCGAAACCACGCATGTAAATTTCAGAGTCTCCATAACCACCACCTTGCTTGTTGGCATGGACACCAGGAGTAGATTTCAAGATTTCAGGGAATTCCTGGGTACCGAGCTTCTCCTCAATGTAGAGAGTAGGGACAGAAGACATGGCTACAGGAGTCTTTCTAGCCACTGCCACTGAAGATGTAATCACAACATCTTTCAGCATAACGGCATCGCTTTCCAACTTAATGACACCTAAGTCGGTGATATTACCCTTTTGAGAAACTTTGAGGGCTAAATCCTTGAAGCCCACATACTTGATTATCAGCATGGCATTTTTGGCAACTTTCAATTCAAAAGCGCCATCCATGTCAGTTGCTGTACCATTGGTGGTTCCGCTTTCCATAACCGCTGCACCCAAGAGCGGTTCATTGTTCTCTGCATCCACCACAACACCTTTCACTGTGGTTTGTGCCCATGCAGCAGTACTGCAAATGAATAGCGAGCAAACCATCAGAAACTGAATTAAATGCTTTTTCATATAATTCCTTTTTTGATAAGTAGATAGTTATAATTAAGATTCGTTATTATTTGCAAATATATGAAAAAAAAGAACAAAAAAGAGAATTAAAGGGGTGAATTTGTGAAAATTAGGAGAAAAAAGACAAAGATTGGTCATAAGAACATAAAAAGTCGGGGTGAGCAGACTCGAACTGCCGACCACACGCCCCCCAGACGCGTACGCTAACCAACTGCGCCACACCCCGAACTTTCAGAAAAGGGATTGCAAAAATACAATAATCGTAGATTAAAGCCAAATTTTCCCGAATATTTTTGTAACTTCGCACCCACTAACGAAAAAAGAATGATTTATTCAGTAAAACCACCTGTTAAGCCCCAGCGTGTAGCAATCAACTTACCCGCTTCTAAGAGTATCAGTAACCGAATGCTTCTGCTTCGGGCATTGAGTGGACAGGATTTCCCCATAGAGAACCTGTCTGATTGCGATGATACTAATGTCATGTTTGCAGCATTGACAGATCTTCCTTACACCATTGATGTGGGAGCTGCTGGTACCAGCATGCGTTTCTTGGTGGCTTATCTTTCTCAGTTAGAAGGCCAAGAACATGTCATTACAGGGACTGCACGTATGTTACAGCGTCCTATTCTGGCATTGGTGGACGCACTCCGTTGTCTGGGTGCAGATATAGAGTATTTAGGTGATAATGGTTTTCCTCCATTGAAAATCAAAGGAAAGAAACTCAAGTGCCAGCAGCCTGTCACGATGCCTGGTGATGTGAGTTCTCAGTACATCTCTGCTATTCTGATGATAGCACCTTTATTGGAAACCGGTTTGAAATTACGCTTGGAAGGAGAGGTTGCATCGAAACCTTATATCCAAATGACCATAAAACTTATGGAGGAACTGGGGGCAAAGGTTCACGCAGCAATAGACTATTCATCCATTCAAGTGGAAGCAGGAGGTTATCCTGAGGAATTAAATTCTTTCAATGTGGAAGCTGATTGGAGTGCTGCTGCTTTTTGGTTTGAGATTTCATCCCTTCTTGGAACCAATTGGAATGGCTACTTGAGTATCAAGGGCTTGGATGGTTTCCAAAGCTTACAGGGAGATTCCGTTGTGCGCAAGATGTACCAAGAAGTTTTTGATGTTCATTATACCAGTTGGGCGGATAATTTGTTCGTCCTAGAAATACCAAAGGATAGGCGTATGGTTTCGCATCGTGCAGATTTCTCGCTTTGTCCCGATTTAGCACAAGCGCTTGTGGTTACTTGCTGCATGAGGAATATGCCATTTCTCTATACCGGTTTGGAAAGTCTGCATATCAAGGAGACCGACCGAATTCTGGCCTTGAAGACTGAGTTGGCTAAACTGGGATTCAAGCTACGTGGAGGCGATGAGGATGGAATGCTGATGTGGCAACGTGGCACTTGCGCCAAGAAAAAAGGCCGCGTGGTGATAGATACCTATAAGGATCATCGTATGGCAATGTCATTTGCCCCTTGTTGCATAAAGCTTGGAGAAATACTCATTAATGATCCTGGGGTTGTAAGCAAATCTTATCCTGGTTTTTGGGATGATTTGCGGAAAGTTGGTTTTATCATAGAGGAGGTTAATGAATGATAATCATAGGTGTTCTTCTTGCAGCTTTGGTTGTTGCTGCATGAGTGGCCATGTTTCTGGGATTTCTCCGGAATAGGAATATCCAGAAAAAGATTGATCGCGGAGAACTCACGGAGTTCCCAAGTATCAAGCAAATAGAAGATATGGAGTGCTGTGGTCAGCATGAAACGTGTGAAAAAGACAGTCTGCTTGCTGCCGTAAGTAAAGAAATAGAATACTATAACGATGAGGAGCTGGATCGTTTTAGAGGTATGCCTTCCGATGCATACGATGTAGCTGCTGTAGAGGAATTTCGTGATATCCTCTATACCATGCGCGATGATGAAGTGGCCGGATGGGTTCGCTCTCTTCAGTTGAGAGCTGTAGAGCTTCCCGATGAGATCAAGGACGAGGTCTTCTTAATCGTTGGTGAACGTAGAATAGCAAACTGATGATGGACATTCTGCAATATAGTTTTTTCCAGCATGCTTTGTTGGGTAGCCTTTTAGCCAGTATTTTATGCGGGTTAGTGGGCACCTATATTGTAACCCGTCGTCTCGTTTTCATCAGTGGTGGACTGACACATGCATCTTTTGGTGGCGTTGGTTTGGGAGTGTATTTGGGCATATCACCTATACTTTCTGCAATGCTATTTACTGTCTTGAGTGCTTTTGGTGTTCAATGGCTAAGTACGAGGCATGAGATGCGAGAGGATTCAGCAATTGCCATCTTTTGGACTTTCGGAATGAGTATTGGTATAATTTTCAGTTTCTTAAGTCCTACTTTTATGCCAGATTTATCTTCGTATTTGTTTGGTAATATTTTAACCATCACTGCAGGTGATTTGTGGCTGCTTGGTACATTGGCTTGTTTAGCTGTCGCTGTGTTCTCGCTGTTCTATCGTACCATTATGTTTGTGGCATTTGATAGAGAATTTGCTCGTTCTCAGGGACTTCCTGTACAAGCTATCGATTACTTACTCATGGGATTTGTTGCACTTACTATCGTTGCTTGCCTGCGCATGGTAGGTATAGTCTTGGTACTCTCATTGCTCACTATTCCTCAGAGTATAGCTAGTTTATTTACATTGAATTATAAGCGAATGCTGATTAGTTCCATCTTTATTGGATGTGCAAGTTGTTTAGGCGGCTTGTGCCTTTCTTATTTTTGGAACGTACCATCAGGCGCTTGTATTATATTGGTATCCATCCTGTTGTATGCTGTTTGCAAGGCTGGTTTGTTTTTGACGAAAAATAGAAGACATGGAAATTATAATTGAATCAATCGACAAGATTGCTGAGGCTGCCCATACCTTTGTGGAGAACATGGGCGATAATACGGTTTTTGCACTTTATGGAAGTATGGGTGCAGGAAAAACTACTTTTACGAAAGCTGTCTGTGAATGTTTAGGTGTGGAAGATGTTATTAACTCTCCAACATTTGCCATTGTAAATGAGTATCGTAGTAATACCGATGAACTTATCTATCATTTTGATTTCTACCGCATAAAAAAACTTGAGGAAGTCTATGATATGGGTTATGAAGATTATTTCTATAGTGGTGCGCTCTGCTTTATTGAATGGCCAGAACTCATAGAAGATTTATTACCAATGGATGCTGTGAAAGTTGAAATTACAGAACAGCCTGATGGAACTCGCTTGGTAAAGTTTTAGCGGGAAGTTTCTAGCGTAATGCCAGCAAGACCTTGTGCTCCGATTCCAATCGGAGCATTTTCTTTTTCTAAGGTGACGTTAATTGCTAGTATCTCAGGGAATTTCTCATAGAGAGCTGTGCAAAGCTTTTGAGCAACATGTTCCAAGAGGTTGCACGGCGTCTGCATTACCGTTTTTGCACATTGGTAGATGTCGGCATAGCTTACGGTGTCTGAAAGTTCGTCAGATATTGCAGCTTTTGCAAAATCCACCTTTACACATACATTCAGAATGAAATATGCGCCTACGGTTCTCTCTTGAGGCAGCACGCCATGGAATGCGTAGAACCGTACATCTTTGAGGTGTATGTAGCTGTTGTTAAATTTCATTGATCCAATCAACGGTTTCAGAACCGTCCTTGAGATATTTCTTTAATGCACGTTCAACACCCACTTTCCAAGTATTGATGCTCTCACTGTCAAACTGCAGGGAATCAACGAGCTTCAGGACCTGCTCTAGTGGCATTCTATAGCGTAGGACACCAGAAATCAGTTTGGCATAATTCCAATACTCTTTGTTGAATTTCTCGGAAAGTCCCTCCACAGTAGTCTTGTATCCACGCTTGTTCTGGAACTGAAAATCATAGCGCTTGACTCCATGCTCATCCAGATTCTTGATGATACGTCCACCCACTACTGATTTTGGGAGAGAGATACCTTCCTCATCATCTTGGAGACCCGTGAAGATCTCATATGGATATCCATCCAGCAGACCTACAAATGCCACCCATTTTTCCTTGTTGTTTTGGAAACGCACTACATCGCATTCCAATACTTTTGGACGGATTTCTGTGATTTGCTCAGGCTTATTGACAGGCTTCAGTAAGTTTGTCAGTTCTTTGGCTGTGCTCCAATCCAGAGCCACTGGAGCCAATTCTGCTAATTCCCCGTTTTCATCGCGTTTGGCAAAACGCTCAACCCAGGTGCGTGCAACAATCTCATCCCCTTCAAAAAAAGGAAGGGATGCGTCAAGAACTTCTTCAAAAGTGTATGTTTTTTTTCTCTTCATGCAAATTTAGTCTTTCAGGGCTAATTCTATTTCTCCAACCTTTGCTCGGAAATCCTTATCTAATTCCACTTGGTCATTTACGAGGTTAATAGAATGCAAGACTGTTGCATGGTTACGGTGGCCAATGAGTGCACCGATACGAGTAAGAGACAATTTGATGTGCTTCTGTGCCAGATACATAGCTACTTGGCGAGCCTTAGAAACGTTACTCTTACGGCTTTGGCTATAGATGTCCTCCTCGCTGACATTGAACGTCTTGCAAGACTGCTGGATAATATCCTCAATGGTGATTTCCTTTTTGATGAACTTCACGGAGCGACCAACCACTTTTTCTGCAAGTGACATGTCAATCTCGCTGTTGAACACTACAGAGTAAGCCATCAGTGAATTGATGATACCTTCCAAGTCTCTTACGCTCTCATTTACTGCATGCGCAATATAGCTCACCACATCATCGGGAATATCCAGACCGTTCTTCTTAATCTTTACCTGCAGGATTTTCTTTCTCAGCTCCTCTGTAGGTTTCTCTAATTCTGCCAGCATGCCCCACTTGAAACGTGTGAGCATACGGTCCTCAAAGCCTTTCATGTCAACAGGAGAACGATCGGCAGTCATAATCAACTGCTTACCTGTCTGATGAAGGTGGTTGAAGATATGGAAGAAGGTATTCTGCGTGCGTGTTACACCTGCCAATTCCTGCATGTCATCTACAATCAGAACATCAATGCTCTGATAGAAATTCATGAAATCATTGAACGTGTTGTTACGTACTGATTCTGTGTACTGAACCATGAATAAGTGCGCAGATACATAGAGAACTCTCAGATGAGGATAACGTTGCTTAATCTGCGAGCCAATAGCATTCACCAAGTGAGTCTTTCCTACGCCCGAAGGACCGTAGATAAAGAGTGGGTTGAATGTGGTATGCGCAGGTTTTTCAGCCACGCTAAGGCCAATCTGGCGTGAAAGCTTGTTGCTCATGCCCTCTATGAAGTTGTTGAAGCTGTAGTTTGGATTCAAGCGTGGATCCAAATCGTTCTGTGGGGCAATATCCTGCTTATGGATTTGATTCCCATTCTCAATGCTTTCAGGCTTGATAACCTTAGGATCATTGGAAGCAACCTCTGTAGTCTGCTTGTTCTCCTTGTCTACAGTAATGTCATACATTAAGACAACTCCTTCACCAAACACGTGCTTGATAGCGGCATGCATGATATCCAGATAGTGCTCTTCAAGAAATTCATAGAAGAAATTAGTAGGTACAGCTATAGTGAGTACCTTATTTCCTTTATCAAAAGAAATAGGTACAATTGGGAGGAACCAAATCTTAAAAGGCTCGGCTTCAATGTTGTCTTGGATGAAATCAAGGCAGCGCTTCCAATATAGTTGAACTTCTAATTCCATGCTTTTCATTACAAGCTACAATGCTTTCGGACTGCAAATATCTAAAACTTATTTTGAAAAAACAAATGCGTTTTTTCTTGCAAATTTGGAAACTTTTATAGATGACTGATTTACAGGCTGTTTGGGGATGCTCTCCTTAACGTGAAAAAAATAGGACAAACTCAATTGCAAATTCCTAAAAAAGAAAAACTTATGCGATTTGTTGAGAAAACAATATGAATATTGCTTTTTTTGGAAACTATTTTTTTCACTTTCTGTTTCTCAGTTAGTTATGACCTCCTCAAAAGAAAATATGATAGGCTTTCTTATTTGGAATATGTTTAGATAACGCTTATTTGTCTTTCTTTCCGAAGAGAGAGAAATGCACATATCTCTTAGGGTGGGCCTGTAAATCTCCCAGCAGGCTTGCTGCATTAGCCGATGTTTCTGTAAGGTTATTGTAGAGGGTAGGGTCATTAAGCAGTAAACCTATCGTATTATCCTTGCTGTTGAGTTTTGCTGTGAGGGTCTCTACATTATTCAATGTGCCGTTTACCTGCTTCATCAAGCCATCAATATCAAGTTGGTTGAGTTTCTCATCTAAATCTGCAGTCACGCGAACGGAATTTTGACTTGCCAAGTTCAAGTTCTTTACCATTTCAGGGAAATCTGCACTGAG
>JAUNHZ010000245.1 GCA_030523705.1 Bacteroidales bacterium | reverse complement strand
GAACAAAGTTGGTGAACTTTTTGGAGCTGGAAAAATGTTTTTGCCACAAGTGGTAAAAGCGGCTAGAACCATGAAGAAAGCCGTTGACATTCTTCAACCATATATAGAACAAGAAAAGACATCGGATGTTGTAGCCGGAAAGGTATTACTTGCTACAGTGAAAGGTGATGTTCATGATATAGGAAAGAATATAGCGGGCCTAGTTATGGCATGTAATGGTTTTGATATCATAGACTTAGGAGTAATGGTCCCTGCAGAGCAAATTGTGAAAGTAGCTCTTGAGGAGCATGTCGATGCTGTTATTCTAAGTGGTTTGATAACACCATCATTGGAAGAAATGGTGCATGTGGCTCGTGCTCTTGAACAGGCGGGATTTACAAACCCTCTAATGGTAAGTGGGGCCACTACAAGTCTGTTACACACTGCACTCAAGATTGCTCCGGTCTATGGCGGACCAGTTGTACATCTGAAAGATGCAAGCCAGAATTCTCTAGCTATAGCAAGGCTAATGAGTCCTGCACAGCATGATGAATACGTAAAAGAGTTAAACGCAATGTATGATGAATTGCGTCAAACCCATGAGAGCCAAGTAAAAATGGTTTCTTTAGAAGAGGCTAACAGTCAGAAGTTGAACCTCTTTTAATCAAATCCCGATATAATGGATCTAATTTCAGCAGATGTTCATTTCCAATAATGAACATCTGTTTTTTTGCTCGTGTAAGAGCCACATTCAGTTTGCGATCTACTTGCTGTCCCTCAATTTCCACAGGCGCAGATATAATGTTCAATTGATATTTCTGGCTAATCGTGGCAGAGAATATCATAATATCACGCTGACTTCCCTGGAACCTTTCCACGGTATCAATTACTATTTCCTCAGTATTTGGTATAGGTAGCTTAGCTAACTCTTTCTTAATCATGGCAATCTGACCTCGGAACGGAACAATGATACCTATACGCTTTGCTGGTTCAAATTCTAATTTGTTTAGCTTACATAATTCGTAGATGTTTCCAACTATTGCTGCCACAATCTTGGCTTCGCCAATATTCGACTTGTTGTTCTCTTCAATTTTGGGGTAATCACAATGTAGAAAACCAAAGCGTGTTGTAGCTACATATTCCTGAAAATCAGTACCATGCTTAGAAAACTCCAATGATTCTTGCTGGTGTGGCACTGGAACAGGTAATAATTCACAATGATAAAAATGCTTATTTGCAAAATCAGCGACTTCTGGATGCATTCGGCCTTGCCTTAATAAGGTGGATACAGAACCCGTAATCTGGTTTTCCAATTGCCAAGTATATAATCGTTCGAAAAGAGAGTTCCTTTTGTCTTTCAGTCCTATGTTTAGCAATAACTCGTTTGTGACTTGTGATTGTTCGGGTCTTTGCACTACAACAGCAGGTAATTGCTTGTGATCTCCCACCATGATAAACTTTTCAATGGCACAATTTCCCTGAACATCCACAGCAGATAGAATTCCTAGCAATTGAGGCTCTAGAATCTGGGAAGCCTCATCGATAATTGCAACATTGAAATGCTTAAGCTTGAATAGGGTATGCAATTGACCGCCTAGACTACTCACTGTTCCTACAATGATTCTGTTTTGTTGGAATAGACTACGTATCTGCTCTCTGTTTTTCAACTCTTCAGTCTGATTCTTAAGCAGATGAGAACGGAATCTTGGTTCACAACTCAACTCCTTTCCAATGCGTAAGTATGACGGTTTAGGTTGAATACTTTCTAGCATTTCACATATTTCGTCCACCGCACGATTGGTGTAGCTCATGAGTAAGATGTTGCAAGATGAATCTCCATAAAACTCTTGCACAATGGATTTAAGCGCAACACTGGTTTTTCCTGTTCCTGGGGGACCTACCAAGAGAAAATAATCTAAGGCACGCTTAGCCTGTAGTACGATACGGTTTATAACCTCATTGGTATATTTTCCCTGGAGTTTCTTCGTATAATCGAACCTAGGTTCACGCTGACAGAGAATCAAATCTTTCCGGTCTTGTGGAGCTTTCAGAAATTGATACAATCCACGATAGATAGAATTGGTTGAAGCGTCCATATGATCATGCTCAAGTGCATATAGACTCTTTTCCGGGAAAACAATGGGGTTACGCTGTTGGTAATTCAGTCGTAGTTCTATCTTATTATCCCAGATTCTCTCAATACAGCATCG
>JAUNHZ010000065.1 GCA_030523705.1 Bacteroidales bacterium | reverse complement strand
GCACAAATAAGAGGCATAAACCACAAATCAATCCTCTGAATTTCATATTGCAAATATAAGCATTTTTTATTATCCTTCGCATCTTTCGTACTTATTTTTCATGGCTTTTTGTCTTATCCCATGGGGAGAAAAATCTGAGAAAATTTGGGGGAATGGAAGATTATGGTTAAATTTGTGAAGTATTATAAACAAACTATTAAAACGTAAAATACTATGATGAATCAACCTAAGGTGAAACTGGGTATTGTGGGTGTTAGCCGCGACTGTTTCCCTATTACTTTGACTCGCGCACGTCTGGCTGCGGTGATGGAAGAGGTTAAGAAAGCTGGTCTTTCTGAAGTGTATGACTGTCCTGTGACTATTGAGAACGAGTTTGATACCATGAAGGCGCTGGATTGGGCGAAAGAGAATGGTATCAATGCTGTTTGTATGTTCTTAGGTAACTTTGGTCCTGAGGGTCCAACTACCATGTTCATCCAAAAGTTCCAGGGACCTGCTATGGTTCTGGCAGCTAAGGAAGAGGGTAAGGCTAACCTGGCATCGGACCGTGGTGATGCACTCTGTGGTGTACTGAACTTCTCTTACAGTGTAGGTCTGCGCCGTCTACGTGTCTATATCCCTGAGTATCCAAATGTAACTCCTGCCGAGGCAGTTAAGGAATTAGTTGATTTCCAGGACATCGCTCGCGTAGTAATTGGCGTTAAGAACCTGAAGGTATTTGGTTTCGGCCCTCGTCCATTCGACTTCCTGGCATGTAATGCTCCTATCCAGCCTTTGTATGATTTAGGCATCGAGGTACAGGAAAACTCAGAGCTGGACTTGAAGTGCCAGTTCGAGAAGGTTGCTACCCGCACTGCTGAAATTGAGGCTATTGCGAAGGATATGGCAGAGGAGTTGGGTGCTTCTCGCAACACATATCCAGAAGTATTGCCAAAATTGGCACAGTTGGAGTTGGCGTTGATGGATTGGTATGAGACTCAGCGTGGTGCATGCAACTATGCTGTATTTGCAGATAAATGCTGGCCAGCTTGGCAGCCTGTCTTCGGCTTTGAGCCTTGCTATGTAAACTCACGACTGGCTGGTCGTGGTATTCCAGTAGCTTGTGAGGTAGACCTTTACGGTGCTGTTTCTGAATTCATGGCAGAATGTGCTACCGAGTTGCCTGCTACATTGCTGGATATCAACAATTCTGTTCCAGATGATGTTATTCCTGCAGGTGCAAACTTAGCTGGTGCCGACAAGCGCGACTTGTACATGGGCTTCCACTGTGGTAACACTTGCTCTTCATGCATGAAGGATTGCAAGATCAAGTATCAGCTTATCCAGGCACGCCTGATGGGTGAGGATATCACCAAGGGTACACTGGAAGGTCAGATTAAGCCAAGCGACACTACCATGTTCCGTTTGCAGGCTAATTCTGATTCTAAGTTGGTTTCTTACATTGCACAAGGTCAGTTCCTGGATATTGATCCATGCTCATTTGGTGGTATCGGTATTGCTGCTATCCCTGGATTTGCACGCTTCTATCGTCACGTCCTCATTGGCAAGCGCTTCCCACACCATGGTGCATACGCATTCAAGCACTGCGGTAAGGTGCTCTTCGAGGCTCTGCATCTGCTGGGTGTTGATGATATCAATACTCCACTTCCTGCTGGTCAGTTGTACCCAGGCGAGAATCCATTTGCTATCTAATAGATTCATTCCAACATATAAGCCCCAGTCTGTAAAGACCGGGGCTTTTTTTATCCTCAAACTGGGGAGTGATCAGAATTTGAATACCTTATAAGAATGAGGCATGATGGTCATGCTGAATGACATTTCATCGACAGCACCACGGCCACGAGCAGGAATCAAGGTTCCTTCTTCCAGAGGGAACATATAGTGACCTAATTTATTTACAAGGGGAAGCTTGCACCTACAGTGAAGAACGTATCATCCCAGCCTTTTGAGCCAAACAGATACTGATATTTCAATTCTGCAAACACATCAAGAGAATTATTCACGGTGTAACGTCCACCGCAACCTAGATTAACACCCAGATACATCTTGGAATGCTTTTTCTTATTTATTGAGACTGGGTCTGCAGATGTCCAACGATCATGCGCAATAGTAGGACCCGCTATAGGATAGATTACAAATGAATCTCCGACTGGTAAGTTCAGATGAAAATCACCATCAATGGTAAGGAAATCATCGCCAAAATAGATATTCAGGCTTGGGGTAAAATCCACGGAATTTGTAAGACCGATGGTAACACCAGCACCCAGTCCCAAATCACCACGGAGATTAGCCTTTACATCTACAGTCTTCAAAACTTGTGCCGATGCAGCAAGTGTCATGACACACATCAAAAGAGATAAAATTACTTTTTTCATATTCGTTTCCGTATTATAGTTATGCAAAGATAAACATTTCATTCTTTAATCCATCGTTTTATGGCGGATATTTATAGGACAATCTGTAAAAAAAGAGTAAATTTGCAGTACACAATTAATTACCTAAAAATTAACTATGAAAAACTTAGCATTAGGCGTGGACGTAGGTGGAAGCCATGTTTGTAGCGCCGTAATTGACATTGAGACCGGTACAATAGTAGGTGAACCTATCACAACCGATGTAGCTCATACCGAGCCTGCAGATGTTCTTTTTGCTGCTTGGGCTGATAATTTGACCCAATGCCTGGCTGCTGCACCAGAGCCTGTAACCCGAATTGGTATGGATTTCCCTGGACCTTTCGACTATGTGAATGGTATTTCACAGATGGAGCATAAGATGCCACATATCAAGGGACTTTCTGTAGCAGATGAGTTGCGCAAGCGAATGAAAAACAGTGAGAACCTGGAGTTTAAGTTTGTGAATGATGCTAATGCCTTCGCACTTGGAGAGGCCTATTTTGGTGGAGCTAAAGATGCAGACCGTGTGATAGTATTAGCCATTGGTACAGGTTTAGGTAGTGGTTTCATTGCCAATCATCAGATTGTAGAGACCGGTGATACCGTTCCAACTGATGGTGAAGTGTGGAACTTGCCTTATGGTGAGGATATAGCCGATGCTCAGTTCTCTACTCGTGGTGTTGTAGCTCGTTATGAGAAACTTACCGGTGTGAAAATGCGAGGAGTGAAAGAAATTGCAGAGCGTTTTGCTACCGATGAAGCAGCACGTCAGACCTTGGAGTCTTTTGGCTGGGAATTAGCAGATTTTGCCGCTCCACTTATTCAACAGTTCATGTGCAAGGATATTCTTATTGGTGGAAATATAGCACGATGCCTGAACCTCTTTGGTCCTAAGATGGAAGAGCGTTTCAAGGAATTAGGCATGGAGGTAAACATTCGTCCATGTACCTTGGTAAGCGATGCTGCCATGATGGGCGCAGCTGCTCTATATAAATAAGGATTATAATTTCAGAATCAGGGCTTGGCATAAACAATCCTTGCCCTGGTTCTCTACCAAAGTCTGGTAGTAAGGACAAGTTTCACAGCCTTTCCAGAATGCAGGGTCTGTGGTAAGTTCCTGATAGCTTACCTTATGGAATCCTAAGGATAGGTTGATCTTGACTACTGCTGGGCTTTTTGTTATACCAAAAACGGTAGATCCAGGGAACAGTTTTCTACCAGCCTCCACCAGTTGGCGCTTGATTTCTCGCGCTAGTCCCTGTTTGCGGAATTCAGGTTTCACAATCAAACCTGAATTAGCTATAAATTCTCCATTTTGCCAAGCCTCCATGTAGCAAAAGCCAGCAAACTCATCGCCGTGGAGAGCTATGACTGCCTTGCCTTCCTTCATTTTAAGTGCCAGATAATCAGGATTGCGCATCACAATGCTATTACCCGGAACTTTACTGGCTACATAGATGGCATCAAGAATGGCAGGAATATAAGGAATATGTGCTGCTGTGGCAATCTGTACGGAAAATGCTGGATTCATGGGAGAATAAAGAAAAAACTCCCCCGGAGAAAACCCGGGGGAGTGATGTGATATGTTTAGTTAACAAACTTCATTTCATTGAACAACCAGGTAGCGTGTCCTACATGCTCAATGCAGAAGAGCACGTAACGAACATCGAGCTGGATGTTACGGCAGAATGATGGACCGAATGCGATATCACTCATGGTACCCTCCCAGACACGGTCGAAGTTGATACCAATCAGGTTACCATTAGCATCGATGACAGGGCTACCAGAGTTACCACCAGTAGTATGGTTTGTTGCCAAGAAGCAAACTGGCTGATTCTCATGGCCACCAGCTGCATAGATATCACGCAGAGACTGAGGGATGTTATAATCGAAAATCTCAGGATTATCTTTCTCAATGATACCAGTCAGGGTAGAAACAGGCTTGTAGTAGATACCATCGGCAGGAGAGTAACCCTCTACATGACCGTAAGCTACACGCAAGGTGCTGTTTGCATCTGGATAGAATGTCTTGTCCTTAGAGAATTCCATCTGTCCCTTCATATAAGTACGGTAAAGCAAGTTGATTTCACGGTTGCAATCTGCAATAACCTGGCTCAACTCCTTAGTTGCCCATGCCTGGAATGCCTCTGCCATTTCAATAGCAGGGTCTGCATTTACCTTAGCAGCATCTTCTGGAGTCAATGCCAAAATCTTATCCTTATCGGTGAACATAGACTTAGCATATAGATCCTTAGCCCATGCCTCTACAGTACCATACTGTGCCAGTTTCTGAGTAAAGTAAGCAGGCTTGAAGTTCTCGGCTACACCATTCTTGAAGTAGTTCAATACAGCTACGCAGCACTCCTCATCGATAGGCTGATAGTAGTTCTTGAAGAATGATTCAACGGTCTGATCCTTACGAGCCTTATTGCTCAAAGCACGCTTTACGTTACCTGCCAAAGTAAGCAACTCGATGGTGCGTACAGTCTCAGAATAGTACTCGTTTGTAATCATATAAGGGTTACGCTTAGCATAGAGTTCATGGAGCTTATCCAATACACCTGCGTACTTGGTGCCCTTAGCCCATTCATTGAACTTCTTCTCGTATGCCTGCTTAGAAGCAACGGTCTTCATCTTGTTTACACCAAGAGCTTCGCCCTGCCACTTCTTCCAAGAGTTAGCAATACCCTGCTGCTTAGAAGAGTACTGGATACGAACCTTCTGGCTCTGACCCATATACTTCTTGAAAATATCCAGAC
The DNA here is from genome assembly GCA_030523705.1 of Bacteroidales bacterium. Taxonomy (GTDB): domain Bacteria; phylum Bacteroidota; class Bacteroidia; order Bacteroidales; family Bacteroidaceae; genus Minthousia. The sequence continues at coordinate 8,411 of JAUNHZ010000065.1, read as the reverse complement.
GCTGGGTACGGATAGCAATCTTCATAGGGTCTGAAACCTCGGCAATATAGCTAACCTCATCGCTGGTGATATACTCCTTGGTAGAACCTGGATAACCGAAGACCATGGTAAAGTCGCCTTCCTTCACACCACCACGGTTAATCTTGAAAGAGCGCTTTGGATGATATGGTACATTATCCTCTGAGTATGCAGCTGGGTTGTTATTCTTATCAGCATATACACGGAACATAGAGAAGTCGCCAGTATGACGAGGCCACATCCAGTTGTCGGTATCACCACCAAATTTACCAATTGATGAAGGTGGAGCACCTACGAAACGTACGTCAGAGAATGTGCGGTATACGAACAGGAAATACTGGTTGCCATAGTACATGGTGCTAACCTGAGCACGGATGCCAGGACCAGCGTTCTTAGTAGCATTCTCTACAACAGCCTTGGTGTTTGCTGCTACCAATGCCTGACGCTCAGCTTCAGTCATCTTATCCTTATAACCTTTCAGAATCTGATCAGTTACCTCTTCCATATAATCCAGGAAGCTAACGGTAAGACCGCGGCATGGAAGTTCCTGAGAACGATTCATTGCCCAATAGCCATCCTTCAGATAGTCGTGTTCTACAGAGCTCAATGCCTGAATGTTACCGTAACCACAGTGGTGATTGGTAAAGAGCAGACCTTCATCAGATACCATTTCACCGGTACATCCACCACCGAATGAGAGAACGGCGTCTTTCAGGGAAGCTTTATTCACGCTGTAAATGTCATCAGCGGTCAGCTTGAAACCCTTTGCTTGCATGTCGCCAATACGCTGAGAGATAAGCAGTGGAAGCCACATACCCTCATCAGCCTTAGCAGGCATAATGGCAGCTAAAAGTAGAGCTACCAATGTAAGTGTTTTCTTCATTTTGTTTGATTTTTGTATAATTATTATTTTTTACTCAAAATATCTTGCAAATTAACTGATTTTTTGTGGGATATGCAAATTTAAAACCCATAAAATAAGGGTAAGCACCCGAATAGGCACTTACCCCATCTTACATATATCTAATCAAAAAAAATGATGAAAGTTGACGGATTAGAAATCGATACTTAAACCAATACCAAATGCGCGGTTCTTACGCGTAAAGCTATCCATACCGACGAATGGGTTTGCCTGCTGATTACTCAAAAGCTCATTAACACGCTCCTGACCAATTACAATACTAGCTACGCCAGATACGTTATTATAGTCGTTTGATTTCTTGTCGTATGTACTGTAGAAAGTCTGCAAGTAGCTCAAATCCAGATTCACCTTTTCTGTCAGCTTTACGCGAACACCAAAACCAACTGTATTTGAATTAGTCACAAAGCTCATGTCCTTCATGTACTTATCGGTAAGGCCATAATTTGTTTTCTGCCAACCTGCACTTGCTGTAATTCTGCTGTTGATGTCATATTCAGCACCAGCTAAGATCTCAGTAGTACCTCCATCGAGCAGTTCCTGGGTATTACCATATTTTGTAGCATGCTTGTCGTCAAAATAATGGAAACCAGCACTCAAGCGCAATGACTGAATAGGAGAGTACTGAACTCCTAAGGTAAGGAGTGAAGGCACATCTTCGGCAACCTTCTTACCATCCTTAAACTGGTCTAAGGCAGCCAAATTATCTGCACTAGCAGAGTTTGCGGCCTTATTGCGGAGACGAAGACGAGTCTTGAACTCGTATTTAGCAGCGAGGTTCCACTGGTCATTAATTTTCCAATCTACACCGATGATAGGGGTAAAGCCCCAACCTTTCTGATCACAGAAAAGTGTTACATTCTCGGTAGCACCAGATAGGTGGGCCATTTCTAATGCTTGCTTGGTATAACCTGCAGCCTGAGCTTCGTACTGAGCAGCCTGAGCACGGTATCCTGCAGCAGTAGCAGCATCACCTGCAGCTTCATATCGTGAGGCTAATTCTCTATGTTGGCCAGCTCCAGCATTCAACTGTGCTGCAACACCGATAGCTTGGTCATGGATATCCATAAAGTATTTGCTGGCTGGATTCATCTTTCCATCTGCTAACCCAATCTGAATGTTCTTTACGTAACCATTGTAGCTAGTGGTAGCATATACCAAACGTCCACCACCGTATACACTCAAGTGTTCATTCAACTTATAAGCAGCACCCAACTGCAATCCGAAGTAATACTGACGGCCCTGCATGTAGCTATCCATGTTGTAGCTGCGGATACCCAATTGCTCAGCGCCCATCATAGGAAGAAGTGAAGCGATAGACTCAAAAGAAGCCAAGCCCTCACTAAACTCACATTTACCACCACCACCAGTCAAGCCAAAACTAGCAGTAAAGCTCCAATTGCCAGTGTTATAACCTGCCTGGAAACTAGGGATAATAGGCGCATATGCCTTACCAACGTATTCCTTAGAAGGGTTACCATTATTCTTGATACCAGTTGCAAATGGAGCAAAAGTAGAATTAATAATTCGCTGCTGCTTAGCATTCTGGATGTTCAAAGACAAGTGAAAACCTCTACCTAAAAATGCACTACCAGCAGGATTAGAATAAACACCTTCAATACTGCGCATATATGCATCGATGGCAGGATTACGCAAAAAGAGTGCATTTTGGTTTGTGTTTGTCAGAAATCCGCCCGCCATAACAGGAAGGGCACAAGCAATTACAATGCTTGAGAGGATTGATCTTTTATTCATAATTGTCATAATTTGTTCAATACGTCTGCAAAGATAGTCCTTTTAGTCGGTTTTTGCAAGCCTAAAAGACGAATGAATGCACATTTTATGAAATATCGTGCATTTTTTTGATATAAATCAAGACGTTTCGGACAAATAGGACAAAAAAAGCCGAGAAGTGAAATTCACCCCTCGGCCTCTTGCTATAAAATGTGATTTTTATCTTGCACCAGCAGGTAAGTACTTCTGCCAGAAATCAGCCATTGTCTTACGAACATGAAGGCTGGTACCCTGACCCTCAGAGATACCGTGGGTACGCATAGGGTAGGAAATCTGATAGAAAATCTTACCATTCTTGATCAATTCATTAACCAAACGCTCACAGCTCTGATAGTGTACGTTATCATCACCAGTACCATGCATCAAAAGCAAATTCTGCTTGTCGGTCAAACCTGCAGCATAAGTAATAGGTGAACCCTTCTTGTAACCCTCAGGATTATTCTGTGGAGTGTTCATGTAACGCTCCTGATAAATGGTATCATACAGACGCTCATCGGCTACGAAAGCCACAGCAATACCTGTCTTGAAGATATCTGGGAAACGGAACATACAGTTCAAGGTCTGAGCACCACCACCTGACCAACCGGTAACGCCGATACGCTCCTTATCAATGAAGCTATATTTCTCTGCTAAGTTCTTGATACCCATAGCCACATCAAGTGAAGCCAAAGTACCAACCTCACCATAAATACACTTACGCCATTCACGACCGCGAGGTGTATTTGCACCACGAGGGTCAATACTCATAACGATATAACCCAGTGAAGCCAAGTACTGATGCCAACCATCGGTAGAGAAACCATCCTGAACGGTGCTGCTTGCAGGCTCACCATAGATATCCAGAATAACTGGGTATTTCTTGGTAGGGTCAAAGTTTGCTGGCTTAATCCAGTAAGCATCCAACTCTACGTCACCTGAATTAGTCTTCACAAACTCCTTCTTAGGAAGACCCATCTCATCCCACTGCTTCTGAGCCTTTTCATTCGTAGTTAATACTTCGATGACATTACCCTTAGGGAATGCAACACGCTCAGTATGAGGCAGCATGGTAGTTGAACTCCAAGTATGGATAGCCTCTGAACAATCTGCATTCATGCGGTAGGAGTGAGTACCATTCTGATCCATAGGGGTCAGACGCTCGCACTGTCCCTTACCCCAGATCTTTGCACGATAGAGGTAACGCTGGGTGAAGTTGTCCTCGGTAGCCATGAAGTAAACAAAGCCACGCTTCTCATCGAAACCAACCTCGCTGATAAAATCAAAGTTACCCTCAGTAATCTTCTCAATCTTAGAACCATCGGCAGAAACGCGATACATGTGTCTCCAACCATCACGCTCACTCAAGAAAGTAAACCAAGTGTTCTTCTTCAACCAGTGAATACGGTCGTTTGTATTTACCCAAGCTTTATCAGAATCGGTGAAGATATTCTTCAAATCGTCCTGACCAATAGTGTAAGTCCATACCTTATTTGTATTCTGCTCTCGGTTCATCTGCTGGATGAACATGGTGTTAGAACCAGGAATGAACTCCATGCGAGGGATGTAGTTATTACGAGGATCACCAGGGAGAGGCAACCAAGTAGTAGCACCACCTTCAGCTGCAATGAAACCTAACTTAGCAGCAGAGTTGGTAGTTCCAGCTTTTGGATAAGGGAACTTGGTCATCTCTGGATAGAGGTAATCAACATTATTAATAATACCGAACCATCCGGTACCGCTGGTGTCAAACTGCCAGTAAGCAATGTACTTGCCATCGCCAGACCAACGGAAACAGTCGCGCAATGAGAACTCCTCCTCGTAAACCCAGTCGGAAGTACCGTTTACAATCTCCTCGGTACCATCCTTAGTAATCATGGTGTACTTGTTGGTGTTTACATCCTCAACATAAATGTTGTTCTTAGAAACGTAAGCCACACGAGTTCCATCTGGAGAGAACTTAGCAAACATGAGTGAGCTCTCTGGAAGACCCTTACCCAACTGTGCCAATTTCTTAGAATCACGGTCGTACACATAGTAATCACCACGTGTATTTGAACGCCATACACGCTTAGAATTTGTGTACAACAATGCCTTTCTGTTGTCTGCACTCATGGCAGAAACCTGCGCACGGAAAGGCTTACCGTTTGCATCTTTCACCTCACTTACACTAAAATCACCTTCGCTCCAGTTAGGCATAGCCGCACGTTCCTGGCGAAGTCCGAAGCCAGCAAGAGCTTCTTCAAGGGTAAACTTCTTCTGTGCTGCAACAGGCATAACCATTGCGAAAAGAAGGATTACCAAACTAATTTTATTCTTCATAACCGTTAATTTAAAACAATTTGGCTGCGAAATTAACGGATTTGTAGCTAATATCAAAAGATTTGTTTAATTTTGTGGAATGAAATATGATTTTGACCACGTTCCAAGCCGTTGGAACACCAATTCTTATAAATATGACGCTGCCCCAAGTCAGGAAATTATTCCATTGTGGGTAGCAGATATGGATTTTCCTACAGCCCCAATAGTGCAAGAAGCTTTGCGTAAACGAATAGAACATCCAATTTATGGTTATGTACGCGTACCCGAAAGCTACTATCAGAGCACCATTCAATGGTTCTCTCGCCGACATGGATGGCAGATTCCTCGTGAATCCTTTATTTACACCAGTGGTGTGGTTCCAGCAATCTCTGCCATTATCCAGGGTTTAACCTCTCCAGGGGATAAAGTGTTAGTACAGACACCCGTTTATAATTGCTTCTTCTCAAGCATTCGAAACAGCGGATGTGAACAGGTAGATTCTCCTTTGGTATTGAGAGACAATCATTATGAGATTGATTTTGAGGATTTAGAAGCCAAGCTTAGTGACCCTGCAGTGAAGATTTTCTTACTCTGCAATCCTCATAATGTGTTTGTGATTTCCGATGAGATTCACTGTGAACTTGTCATGCCCGGTTATAAATACACCCCATTTGCCAGTGTAAAACCAGCGTTTATGGCACATTCGGCCACATGTATCTCGCCTAGCAAGTCATTTAATATAGCCGGATTACAAATAGCAAATATCATTGTCCAAGACCAAGACATATATAATAAGGTTGATAAAGCCATCAATATCAATGAGGTCTGTGATGTGAATCCATTTGGTGTGGTTGCACTTCAGGCAGCATATACAGCAGAGGGAGAGGAATGGCTTACTCAGCTAAATTCCTATCTTGCAGAAAATTATAAGGCTCTCTGTACTTATTTTAAAACAGAGATGCCCCAGTTTACAGTCTGCAAGTTAGAAGGTACTTATCTGGCATGGATAGATGTCAGCAGCCTAGGTATTCCTACACAAGAGTTGGAAGAAGAACTCATGGAGAAAGCAAAAGTATGGGTAAACGCTGGAACCATGTATGGAAAAGAAGGCTTTATCCGTATCAATATGGCATGCCCACGTGCTACCTTATTAGAAGGCCTTTCCCGTATTAAGAAATTTCTAAATTAATATACTATGGAACAAAACGAAAAACCAGTAGGTTTACCTGAAAACGCAATGCGTGAGTTAAACCCAGGTGAAACCTATGAGCCTATTATGCCGGCTCAATCTTCCCCTAAGGAAGTAACAGTATGGTCTGTTACGTGGGGACTCCTTATGGCTGTTCTTTTTAGTGCAGCAGCTGCTTATTTAGGATTGAAAGTAGGTCAAGTATTCGAGGCTGCTATTCCAATTGCCATTATTGCCGTTGGCCTTTCATCAGCCACCAAGCGCAAGAATGCCATGGGAGAGAATGTCATTATCCAGAGTATTGGAGCATGCTCCGGTGTGATTGTTGCAGGTGCAATCTTTACATTGCCAGCTCTTTACATCATTCAGGCCAAGTATCCTGAAATTACCGTTAATTTCATGCAGGTGTTCTTCTCATCTTTATTGGGTGGAGTATTAGGCATCTTGTTCCTCATTCCTTTCCGCAAGTTCTTTGTGAAAGATCAGCATGGCAAATATCCTTTCCCAGAGGCTACTGCTACCACACAGGTATTGGTAAGCGGTGAGAAAGGTGGCTCACAAGCCAAACCATTGCTTATTGCAGGTATAATTGGTGGATTATTCGATTTTGTGGTAGCTACCTTTGGCACATGGGCTGAAACATTCTCTACTCGTGCCATTCCTTTTGGAGCGGCACTGGCAGAGAAAGCTAAGTTGGTGTTCAGCATTAATACAGGTGCTGCGGTCTTAGGCTTAGGTTATATAGTAGGTCTCAAGTATGCCGCTATCATCTGTGCAGGTTCTGCTCTTGTATGGTTTGTACTGGTGCCATTGTTGCCTTTGTTTGGTGATGAGATGCTTCAGACTTTGAATCCTACGTTTGACTTAGCTGCTATGGGTAGTGTAGCAGATATGGAACCTGAAACCATCTTTAAGACTTTTGCACGTCATATTGGTATTGGTGGCATTGCCATGGCAGGTTTGATTGGTATCATCAAGCAGTGGGGTATCATCAAGGGTGCTATAGGCCTGGCTGGTCGTGAGCTTAAGGGCTCATCTGCCGGTGTTGCGTCAGTAGAACGTACCCAGAAGGATATTTCTATGAAAATTATCGCTATTGGTGTGATTTTTGCAATCTTTGCCACTTTCGTTTTCTTCTATGCTGGCGTTGTAGAGTTTAACCTGCTTTATGCTATTGTTGGCCTGCTGGTTATTGCTATTATTGCATTCCTGTTTACTACAGTGGCAGCAAATGCCATTGCCATTGTAGGAACGAACCCAGTTTCAGGCATGACTCTTATGACCCTGATTCTTGCATCTGTTATTATGGTAGCTGTGGGCTTGAAGGGTTCAGCTGGTATGGTAGCAGCTCTGGTCATGGGTGGTGTGGTATGTACCGCACTTTCTACTGCTGGTGGTTTTGTAACAGACCTTAAGATAGGTTATTGGTTAGGTACTACTCCAGCCAAACAGGAAACCTGGAAATTCTTAGGTGTTTTGGTAAGTGCAGCTACAGTAGGTGGTGTTATGATCATCTTGAATAAGACCTATGGATTTGTTGGCGACAATGCGTTAGTTGCTCCTCAAGCCAATGCTATGGCTGCAGTAATTGAGCCATTGATGAGTGGAACAGGTGCGCCTTGGTTCCTCTATGGCGCAGGTGCTATCTTAGCCTTAGTTCTTAATTATTTCAAGATACCAGCACTAGCATTTGCATTGGGTATGTTCATCCCTATGGAACTGAATGCCCCATTATTAGTAGGAGGTGCCATCAACTGGTATGTCACAACCCGCAGTAACGATGCAGCTCTGAATGCAGCACGAGGTGAAAAGGGAACCTTACTCGCCAGTGGTTTCATTGCCGGTGGTGCCCTGATGGGTGTAGTAAGTGCCGGAATACGCTTCGCTGGTATAAGTTTTGATTATGCCGCATGGTGGGAGAATCCATGGAGTGAAATCCTCTCATTAGTTATGTATATCTTGTTGATAGTCTATGTAGTGAAAGCTTCAATGAAAGTAAAAGAATAAAAGAAAGGGGGATGTTAAATCCCCCTTTTTTGATGACAAGATGAATACGCATTGTACCACATTTCCTCTATTTGTCTTTCCATGAAAAATGGGATTTACTTGGGACTTACTTGGGAGGAGCTTGGTAGGAACTTGAAATCTTATTTTTTTTGAGAAACACTCCACTCTCCACTAAGAGCATGTAAACTATTGTATATAAGTATGTAA
>JAUNHZ010000064.1 GCA_030523705.1 Bacteroidales bacterium | reverse complement strand
GAAAGTATTCGACCACCTGCACACTTTTGCCTTATCTTTGTCTCAGAAATTAAAAGCCTACGCTGATGGCCATAAAATATCATTATTCATGACTGGCACCGGTTATCAATGATAATGGATGGTTGTCTTCTGTAATGCTTCTAAAGCATGTTATTAATCTTAGATTTGTGGAAATCACAAAAAATAACTAAATTTGCAAGAAATTACAAATAACAAATAATTATGGCAAACACATTCATAAAATTAGCTAGTTCAGTCCTTCTGGCTCTGTCACTTAGTGCTCAGGCTGCAGACCTTACGCCTGTACGTACAAATTCACTTAGACTTCCTGCTTATCCATTGCTCACGAATGATCCATATTTTTCCATCTGGTCTCCTTACAATGACCTGAACCAGGGAATGCCTACACATTGGACAAACAGCGAGAAATCTCTTCTTGGCGTACTGCGTGTAGATGGGAAATCGTATCGTTTCCTTGGTAAAGACCGACAAGTGCTGAACCCCGTAGCTCCATTGGCTGCTTACGGAGCGTACGATGCAAAATATACCATGGAGAAACCTGCAGATGGATGGATGAACCTGAGTTTCAATGACGCTGCATGGAAAGATGGCAAGGGTGCCTTTGGAAATGATAATTTCTCCAATATTGGAACTCGTTGGGTGGGTGATTACACAGATATGTATGTGCGCCGTGTGTTTACACTCGATGAAGTGCCTCAAGGTAAACTGTTCCTTGGTTATGCCAATGATGATGATGGCGAAATCTATCTGAATGGCGTGCAAGTAGCCAAGGAAACAGAGCCAAATGGTCAGATTCGATATGTACTTCTTCCAGAACAGGCTGTCAAGACACTGAAAAAAGGACAGAATATCCTGGCTTCACACTGCCATAACATTACCGGTGACACGTTTATCGATGCTGGTATTTATGTAGAAGACCCAAATGCTGTGGAGTTCCCGGTTTTGGCTAAGCAGAAGAGCGCTACCGTAACTGCCACTTCAACATACTACACATTTACATGCGGACCAGTGGAACTGCAGTTGGTTTTCACCGCACCCCAGCTGATTACAGACTTGGATTTACTTTCTACACCAGTGAACTACATCAGCTATCAGGTGAAATCAACCGATGGCAAGGCACATCAGGTACAATTCTTCTTGCAGACAGCTCCAGATATGGCTATCAATGCCAATGGAGAACAAACTCAGAGCTGGTTCAATCAGCAGAATGGTTTGAGTTTCCTCAAGGCAGGAACCATTAACCAGCCTGTTTTAGGACAGCGTGGCGACCAGATTTGCATCAATTGGGGTTATGCCTATCTGGTAGGAGAGCAGCATGCGGCTAAGCAGTATGCCCTTGGCGATGAAATACAGATTAAAAATGCGTTCATGAATCAGGGTAAGCTGCCTGCATCGAAGACCACAGTACGTACGACTAGAAAAGATCATCAGCCTATAATGGCATACGTGCAGGATTTAGGAAATGTGCAGGCACAGCCTGTCCAGGATTTCGTCATGATGGGTTACGATGACGATTATAGCATTGAATACATGCACATTCGCTATCAGGGTTATTGGAAACATGAGGGTATGTTCTCTATAACCGATGCCTTCCAGAAATTCCAACTGAACTATGAGTCCATCATGGACCGTTGTCGTGCCCTCGATGCCTTGATCTACGATGATGCACTCCAGGCTGGAGGAAAGCAATATGCAGAAATCTGTGCTTCTTCCTATCGTCAGGTTATGGCGGCTCACAAACTTTTCAAGGACAGAGAAGGACACTTGCTGTGGTTCTCTAAGGAAAATAATTCCAATGGCTGTGTGAATACCGTTGACTTGACCTATCCATCAGCTCCATTGTTCTTAATCTATAATCCTGAATTACAGAAAGGTCAGATGACCAGTATTTTAGAATATAGCAAGACTGGCAGATGGACCAAGCCTTTTGCTGCACACGACTTAGGAACATATCCAATAGCAAATGGCCAGGCCTATGGAGGTGACATGCCTGTAGAGGAGAGCGGAAACATGCTGACACTCTGTGCGGCTATCTGTCATTTGGAGAAGAGTACTGCTTATGTAGAACCTTACTGGGATATCCTGACTACATGGACCGATTACTTGGTAGAGTATGGCTTGGACCCGGAGAATCAGTTGTGTACTGACGACTTTGCCGGACATTGGGCTCATAATGCCAACCTTTCTATCAAGGCTATCATGGGTATCCAGGGATTTGCAGAACTCTGCCGCATGAAAGGCTTGACCCAGCAAGCAGAGAAATACGGAAAGATAGCCAAGGATTATGCACAGAAATGGGAGCAGATGGCCCGCGAAGGTGATCATTACCGATTGGCTTTTGACCGTGAGAATACCTGGAGCCAGAAATATAATCTGGTATGGGATAAACTCTGGAATACCCAGATTTTCCCATCAGAGGTTATTCAGAAAGAAATGAAATATTATCTGGGCAAGCAGAACAAGTATGGTCTGCCACTGGATATCCGCAAGGATTACACCAAGAGCGACTGGATCATGTGGACTGCGGCCATGGCTGCAGATAAGGCCACCTTTGGCAAGTTTGCTGCACCACTACATAAGTATATCAATGAAACACAGACCCGCGTGCCTATCAGCGACTGGAGTGATACCAAGACAGGTCTCTGGATAGGTTTCCGCGCCCGTTCTGTAATTGGTGGCTACTGGATGCAAGTACTTGCACACAAAGGCCTGTTGAGAATGCACGAATAAATACAAAATACAATTAAACTATGGTACATTTAGATCTCTATCAAACAGTCTGCGCAGCCGTTTTAGCCTTGTGGCTGGGCACGTTTATCAAGAACAAGGTTGATTTCATGCAACGGTTCTGTATTCCTTCGCCAGTGATTGGTGGTTTGCTTTTTGCTCTCCTTACGTTGGTGGGCTATCTCTCCGGGCTGTTTATAGTAGATTTCGATGATACACTGAAGCAAGTCTTCATGGTGCTGTTCTTTACATCAGTAGGCTATCAGGCTAATTTTAAGACCGTAAAACAAGGAGGTAAGCCATTGCTTCTCATGGTAGTGCTGGTAGGTGTCTTAGTCTGTGTACAGAACCTGACTGCCAGCGGTATTGCCATGGGATTAGGATTAAATGGACTGATAGGTATGACTGCAGGTTCTATTCCTATGGTAGGAGGTCACGGTACTTCAGGTGCTTTTGGCCCAGTTCTAGAGGAAATGGGAGTTGTAGGAGCAACAACACTGACTACAGCTGCAGCTACTTTCGGACTGGTGGCAGGTTCCTTGATTGGTGGACCATTGGCACAGCGACTGATTGAGAAGCATAAATTGTTACGAAATGATAATCAGGCTCGTCCTGTGGGTGGCTCAAAGGAAGCAGAGCTGGCAGAAAGTCTTGTCAGTTCACAGTCCAAGACTAAAGGAACCACTGGAGACTACACGAAAGGTCTGTATCTCCTTATTATAGCTGTGGGCTTAGGAACACTGGTAAGTTCATTGCTGAACATGACCGGTTTCACTTTCCCAATCTATATGGGTGGTATGCTGGCAGCAGCCATTATAAGAAACATAGATGAATACGGAGGTAACTTGGTTGGCGTACCAATGCGAGAAATTGATGAAATGGGAGGTATCTGCCTTTCGCTGTTCCTGGGTATTGCCATGATATCCCTAAAGCTCTGGGAGTTGGCAGAGCTAGCCTTACCACTCTGCCTGATGCTGACCGCCCAGGTGCTCATCATGATAGTATTTGCTTATTTTATCTGCTTCCGTGTGATGGGAAAAGACTATGACGCAGCAGTATTATCAGCAGGTTTCTGTGGTTTTGGTATGGGTGCTACACCAAATGCTATGGCCAACATACAGGCCGTGTGCGACAAATATGTCCCATCTGTCAAGGCATTCTTGATTATTCCTATTGTAGGAAGTATGTTTACCGATTTTGTAAACTCTATGCTGATAACCCTCTTTGTGAATGTCATTCCATCGGCAGAGGGTTTTCTGGCTGGTCTATTCTAATAGCTGCACAGCACGTTTAATACTTGATCTTGCAGTTCTCTGATACCTGTACCTTCTCCTGCTGGGACACCATCGTTCATGAGGGAGAAGATATAGGTATGACCATTTTCTGGATAGATGTATCCGGCTAATGCATAGGTTCCTGTAAGTGAACCGGTCTTTGCATAGACTTTGCCTGCAGAAGGACTTTCTTTCATTCTATTCTTTAACGTGCCATCTTGTCCGCTGATAGGTAATGCATCGCGGAAAATCTCATAAAAATCAGATTCTTGAAGCACATACTTTAATAAAGCCACTTCGGTTTCTGGGGTAATGGCATTATAGAAGCTTAATCCACTTCCATCTACCAGACGGTAATCATGCTTGTCTACCCCTAAGCTGTCAATGAGCTGATTGACATAGAATAAAGCATCGCTGGCACTGTCGTAGTCCTTATTGTTCAAATTGCCCAATTGGTAGAGGAAAGACTCTGCATACCGATTGTCGCTGGATTTCAAGCATTGAGGAAGCAATTCAGAAATGGCTCTGCACTTTTCCGCCAAGATGGTGTATTCTGTGGGATGACTTGAAACCGACCCAAAGCCAGAAACATTGATTCCATCGGCTTGCAACCCAGATATAAACTTGGAAATAAAGCAGGTATCCTTATCAATTACCAGTGGTGATAGGAGTGGAGAATCATCGCCTGTATCATCCCAACACCAACCATAACCTGTAAGTAAGCTGTCCTTCATGCTTAGGTCTGCATAAATGTTTCCGGATATACTGTCAATCTCCAAGTCTTTTAGTCGCATGATAAGTGTGTCCATGTCTGCTTGAGAGAAAGCTGGGTCAAAGTTACCCTTGATGTATAAATCTCCCTCCAAAACATGTCTGCGTTCATGGTTCACTCTATGTTTGTGGATTTTACCAGTAGTAGATATGGTAGTCTTAATCCCATAGTCTGCTCCAAGATTCTTTAATACTGTGGCACAAGTGAAGAGCTTGGTGGTAGATGCTGGGCGATGTAGCTTTTTGGCATCATGTGAGTAAAGCACAGTATCCGCAGTAGCATCATATACATGAATACCCATAGAAGCCCATCTCATTAAAGGATGTACCGCTAAAAGGCTGTCAATCTCAGTCTTAATCTGAGCCACATTTTGTGCTGAAACGGGTAGGATAGCAAGTGCAATTAGAAGTGTGATGTATAATTTTCTCATGATTTCATCGGTTTTCTGTTGCAAATATACATAGGTTTTGCAAAACAAATTTGGAAAATCCAGAGAAAATGACGAAATTTGCATAAAAGTGAAACTTTTAAAATTTAAATATCATGGCTACACCTCATATTAATGCTGCAGACGGTGCATTTGCAAAGACCGTGCTGATGCCTGGTGATCCACTACGTGCAAAATTCGTAGCTGAGACTTTCTTGGACAATCCACAACTTGTTACATCTGTTCGAAATGTATTAGGATATACTGGCACCTATAAAGGAGTTCCTGTCTCTGTTATGGCCAGTGGCATGGGTATGCCAAGTATTGGTATCTATTCTTACGAGCTGTACAAGTTCTATGGTGTAGAGAATATTGTCCGTATTGGTTCTGCTGGTAGTTATACGGAGCGCTTGAATGTCATGGATGTCGTTCTCTCTAGTAGTGCTTATAGTGATTCTACTTTTGCCAAGCTTCAGGGTAACTGCGATGATCATGAGATTCTGCCAAGCGCTGAATTGAATGCAATTGTACAGAAAAAGGCCGAGGAGTTAGGCATTGAATGCAAGTTAGGCGTAGTTCATTCTAGCGATGTGTTCTACTCCGATGCAGAAACTTGGCAAGAAATCAAGGAACGCACACATTCAGACTGTGTGGAAATGGAGAGTTTTGCCTTGTTCCATAATGCCAATATGTTAGGAAAACGCGCTACTTGTCTGCTGACTATCTCCGACTCATTTATAACGCATGTAGAATTGAGTTCCGAAGATCGCCAGAATTCATTCACTAACATGATGAAGCTTGCTCTGGAGAGTGCTATTGCATTCTAATAAACAATAGATAAAAAAAATCTCCGCTAAACTCATTTGGGCTTAGCGGAGATTTTTATTTATCCTAGTTTATTATTTGAACAAACGTGGAGCCAGATTGTACAAGTCGGCACGCCAGGTACCCCAGCTGTGACCTTCCTGTGCATTTTCCTCATACAGGTACTTAATACCAGCCTCATCCAAGACCTTGCGAGTGTTCTCGCAGTTCTTGTAAGCGATATCAGAAGGACCACCCTGAGTCAAGACAAACATCTTGAAGCTCTTGTTAATCTTATCTGCGTTCTTGAATACGCCCAGACGCTCACCCTCAGCCTTAGGATCTGAACCAGGAGCGAAGCTAGAGCTCAATACCCATACATAGCTGAACATATCAATGTTGTTCAGGCAAGTCTCATATGTTTCCATACCACCCATAGACAAACCAGCCATAGCACGGTTGTTCTTGTCGGTCAGTACGCGATAGTTACTCTCAATGAATGGGATGATATCAGTTACCATATCCTGTGCGAATGGAGGAACCTCGTTAGGAACATTAGTTACAGTACCGTTAGGCATGACTACAATCATAGGCTTGATCTTGCCATCAGCCAGCAAGTTGTCCAAGATTTCGCCTGCTGCACCAGCGTTTGGCCAAGAAGTATCAGTGTCACCACCACCGTGTACCAAGTACAATACAGGGAGCTTTTCTTTTCCCTTCTCATAGCCAGCAGGAGTCCATACGCGCATGGTACGAGTGCAGTTCAATGTCTTAGACCAGTAAGTGCGGACTGCCATCGCGCCGTGCTTGATGTCCTTGCGATAAGCAAAGTATTCGTCGCCGTTTGGAGCCACGTTTGCTACTGCTGTCAGTTCCTTTGTTGCTGGAGCCTTAGGATCATAAACCTCAACGCCATCTACTACGAAATGATAGCGGTAAACACCTGGTTTTACGTTAGGCACCTCAAATGACCATACGCCATTTGGATTTTCCTTTGCCTCTACTTTTGAACCCCAAGGCATAGCATCGCCAGCCAAGGATACGGTACGAGCCTTTGGCGCATAGATGCTATAAACTACATTTCCATTCTTAAGCACACGTACAGACTGCAGTGTGTCATTTGGAGTCGTTCTGCGCTGGAACTGAGCGTTCGCAGAAAGCGCTGTTGTTGCCATTAAAGCAACCAAGAATAATTTTTTCATGTTATTGTTTTTGGTTAAAGTTTCTGCAAAGATACACTTTTTTTAGTTGGAATACTTTTCGCAATCTTTCAATTATTTATCCAATCTGTTTATTTTATCAAATCTAGGCAGATTTTAATGAAGAAAATAGCCAAGACTAATAGAATAACAGGTCGTACAATCTTAGTTCCTTTATTGGTAAAGAAACTGGCACCTAAATAATTTCCGGCAATACTGAAGATTGCTGCTACAACGCCCAGTTGAATCCAAACCACATCGTTATAGAGGAATACTGCCAGTGCAGTGATATTTGATGTGAGATTAACCGTTTTTGTAATTCCTGCTGCATCGTTAAGCGATACATGTGCTAATCCGGTAAGTGTTATCATAAGGAATGTACCTGTGCCTGGACCATAAAAGCCATCGTACATGCCAATGAGAAAAGAAAGGATAGCTATAATGATGAGGGTCTTTTTCAAAGGGAAAGGTTGCTCGTTTCCTGACAGTGCCTGCTTTCTTAATAGAATATAGGCAGCTGTGAGTGGTAGTATGCACATCATGACTATCATAAAATCCTTCTCAGGAACAAGCAGTGCTAAATTTGAGCCTATATAGGCACCTATTAATGTTGTTGGGACGGCTACAAGCACGTGCCGCCAATGTATGAATCCTTGTCGTGCGTATTTAAGTGTAGCAATAGTAGTGCCCATGGTTGAACTGAACTTGTTGGTACCAATAGCAGCATGAGCAGGCAGACCAGCAATTAAATAGGCTGGGAGAGAGATCAATCCACCTCCACCAGCAATAGCATCTATAAACCCAGCAAGGAATACCAGTAGGCAGACTATTATATAAGGTAAAAATTCTTCCATGAAATCAGTTCTTCAAATCTTGGGTTTTATATAAAAACCTCCCACGGTAAACCGCAGGAGGTTTCAACTATTATAACCTTTGTTTATTGAAAAATTTCAATGAATAATTACTTGTTCAGCGCCAAGTCAACGTTTACAGCACAAGCTACTGAGCAACCAACCATAGGGTTGTTACCGATACCCAGGAAGCCCATCATCTCAACGTGTGCAGGAACTGAAGAAGAACCAGCGAACTGAGCGTCTGAGTGCATACGACCCAGAGTATCAGTCATACCGTAAGAAGCAGGACCTGCAGCCATGTTATCTGGGTGCAGAGTACGACCGGTACCACCACCTGATGCTACAGAGAAGTAAGGCTTACCAGCGCGGGTACGCTCCTTCTTGTAAGTACCAGCTGTTGGGTGCTGGAAACGAGTAGGGTTAGTAGAGTTACCAGTGATAGATACATCTACGTCTTCCTTCCACATGATAGCAACACCTTCGCGAACATCGTCAGCACCGTAGCAGTTAACTGCTGCACGAGGACCGTTAGAGTAAGCTGTACGCTTAACTTCCTTCAACTCACCGGTGAAGTAGTCGAACTGAGTCTGTACATAGGTGAAACCGTTGATACGAGAGATGATCATAGCAGCGTCCTTACCCAGACCGTTCAGGATACAGCGCAATGGCTTATCTGCTGGTCTTGACTTGTTAGCCATCTGAGCAATCTTGATAGCACCTTCAGCAGCAGCGAAAGACTCGTGACCTGCCAAGAAAGCGAAACACTTAGTCTCTGGCTCCAACAGACGAGCTGCCAATTCACCATGACCAATACCTACCTTACGGTCATCAGCTACTGAACCAGGAATACAGAATGACTGCAGACCCTCACCAATGAAGTTAGCAGCATCAACAGCGTTCTTTGCCTTCTCCTTCAGAGCGATAGCAGTACCTACAACGTAAGCCCACTTTGCGTTCTCAAAGCAGATCATCTGAGTTTCCTCACATGTCATGTATGGATCCAAACCTGCAGCCTCGCAGATTTCATTAGCCTCTTCGATTGACTTAATACCATGCTTCTCGAGACAAGCGAGAATCTGAGGCATACGACGATCCTGTGATTCGAATTTTACTTCTCTAATCATATTCTGTTTCCTCCTTAATCTTTACGTGGATCAATAGACTTAACAGCACCGTCCTCTACCTTAGTACGGCCGTAAGTACCTGTAACACTCTTCAGAGCCTCGTCAGCTGGAACACCCTTCTTGATAGCATCCATGAACTTGCCCATGTGAACGAACTCATAACCGCAAACCTGATCGTCTGCATCCAGGAACATCTTGGTGATGTAACCCTCGGTCAGCTGAAGGTAACGAGTACCCTTAACCTTAGTACCATACAGGGTACCAGTCTGAGAGATAAGACCCTTACCAAGGTCTTCCAGACCTGCACCAATCATCAGACCACCCTCAGAGAAAGCAGACTGGGTACGACCGTAAACGATCTGCAGGAACAATTCGCGCATTGCAGTGTTGATAGCATCACATACCAAGTCGGTATTCAATGCCTCAAGGATAGTCTTACCTGGAAGGATTTCAGATGCCATAGCAGCTGAGTGAGTCATACCAGAGCAACCGATAGTCTCTACCAATGCCTCCTCGATGATACCTTCCTTAACATTCAAGGTAAGCTTACATGCACCCTGCTGAGGAGCACACCAGCCGATACCATGGGTCAAGCCACTGATATCCTTGATTTCCTTTGCCTGGATCCACTTACCTTCTTCAGGTATTGGAGCTGGTCCATGGTTAGGACCCTTGGCAACACAACACATGTTTTGTACTTCGTGTGAATAAACCATGATTTTTAATATTTAAAAATAAAAAATTAGTTAGTCAATGCTTATTAGCACTGCAAATTTAGGTTTTTTTTCGTTTACTATGAAATAATTTCTCTTTTTTCTTTAACTTTGCAGACTAAAATAAAGGTACAATGGAAATTAGAATTAAAGATGATATATTGGCAGCTGCAGCTGCTGAGGGAATGGATGCTTTCCTGGAAGTGTTCATCAATGCCTATAAAGAGGCTGCTGGTGAGAATATTACAGCTGAAACCTTCCAGAAATTGAATGGTGAGCAAATCACCTTGCTGGCTTACCATATCTTGCATGAGGAACTGATGGATGGTGGTTTCATTCAGCTCATTCAGAATGGTTATGGTCCATTCATCTTTGACAATCCATTTGCCAAGGCAATGCGTCTTTGGGGACTGAAGGATTTTTCCAAGGTCATCTATAAGGCAAAGGAGATATATGACGAATACAAAAATGAACTGACACGCGAACGTTCCGATGAGGAATTCATGGCTCTCTATGAGCAATACGAGGTGTTTGATGAACTGGACGACTGGTTCATTACCGAGGAAGAGGGCATAACGGCTATGATAGCTTATTATGTGGATGAGAATATGGATAAGTTCGCTACGATTGAAAAATAAGAAATGGCTAAGAAAAATGATATGATAAAGGCCTCTCAGGTAAATATCAAGAACAAGAGGGCGTCCTTTGATTATGAATTTATTGATCTCTATACTTGTGGCATTGTGCTCACGGGTACAGAAATCAAGTCTATTCGCCAGAACAAGGCCAGTCTGGTGGATACTTACTGTGTATTTTTAGGTGGTGAGTTGTGGGTGAAGAATATGCACATTGCAGAGTATTTCTATGGTTCTTATAACAATCATGTGGCTCGTCGTGACAGAAAGCTGTTGCTCACCAAGAAGGAACTCCGTAAACTACAGCAGAGTGATAAGGTCCCTGGGTTTACAATCGTTCCTACGCGTATGTTCATCAATGAGAAAGGTTTGTGTAAAGTAGTGATTGCACTGGCCAAGGGTAAGAAAGAATACGACAAGCGTCAGAGCCTGAAGGATAAGGACGACAGGCGTGAGATGGACAGAGCCATGAAACATTGATTATGCAAGATATAAGAGAGTTAATAAAAGAGCGTATCCTGGTGCTTGATGGTGCTATGGGTACCATGATTCAGCAGTTTAGCCTTCAGGAAGAGGATTTCCGTGGTACAATGTTCAAGGATTTCCCAGGATTGATGAAGGGGAATAACGATATGCTGAATTTAACTTGTCCTGCTATTATTCAATCCATACATCGTAAATATCTTGAAGCGGGAGCTGATATCATAACCACAAACACATTCAGCAGTCAGCGTATATCTATGGCAGATTACCAGCTGGAGGATTACTGTGCGGAAATGAACCGTGCGGGAGCTTCTATAGCTCGTGCCTTGGCAGATGAGTATACTGCTCAAAACCCGATGAAACCGAGGTTTGTGGCAGGTTCTGTAGGGCCTACTAATAAAACTTGCTCCATGAGCCCAGATGTAGAAAACCCGGCACTCCGTACGCTAACTTATGACACCTTGGTTGATGCATATGTGGAACAGATGACTGCACTGATTGAAGCCGGTGTGGATGTACTGTTGCTGGAGACTTGCTTTGACACACTGAATGCTAAGGCTGGGCTATTTGCAGCCGAAGAAGCCATGAAAATAACTGGCCGTGAGGTGCCCGTAATGCTTTCTGTGACCGTATCTGATACAGCCGGCAGAACATTAAGTGGTCAAACCATGGAGGCGTTTATCGCTTCAGTGTCTCATTTTAATCTGTTTTCCATTGGTTTGAATTGTTCCTTTGGGGCATCACTACTTAAGCCTCACTTGAAAGTCTTGGCTAAACGTGCGCCATTCTATATTTCTTGCCATCCTAATGCTGGCCTTCCTAATTCTTTGGGCCAGTATGAACAAACACCTGAGATGATGTTTAAAGAGGTTGGTGAGTTCGTTGATGAACAACTGGTAAACATCATTGGTGGTTGTTGTGGAACTACCGATTCCTATATTGCTGCATATCAACCGCTTGTAAAAAGAGGAATCCCACATGTTCCTGCTCAGCGCAGTAATACACTGCAGCTGTCCGGCTTGGAACTCATGGAAGAGAATCCATCGGTTAACTTTATAAATGTTGGCGAACGATGTAATGTGGCTGGTTCCAGAAAATTCTTGCGTCTGATCAATGAAAAGAATTATGATGAAGCTTTGTCCATTGCTCGAAAACAAGTAGAGGATGGGGCACTAGTACTGGACATCAACATGGATGACGGTTTACTTGATGCTCAGGCAGAAATGACTACATTCCTGAATTTGATTGCTAGTGAGCCGGAGATTGCACGTGTTCCTGTAATGATAGATTCAAGCAAATGGGATGTGATTGTCGCAGGGTTGAAATGTGTTCAAGGAAAAGCCATTGTGAATTCTATATCGCTGAAGGAAGGTGAGCAGAAATTCTTGGAAAAAGCTGAACTCATCAAGCGTATGGGTGCAGCAGCAGTAGTCATGGCTTTTGATGAGCAGGGGCAAGCCACAACCTATGAACGTCGTATAGAGGTTTGCTCTAGGGCATATAACTTGCTTATGGGCATTGGATTTAACCCTGTTGATATCATTTTTGACCCAAATGTCCTTGCTGTTGCTACAGGAATTGAGGAACATAATAATTATGCGCTCGATTTTATTCAAGCTACCCGATGGATACGCCAGAACCTACCTGGCGCTCATGTAAGTGGGGGTGTAAGTAATCTTTCATTCTCCTTCCGTGGGAATAACTATATACGTGAAGCCATGCATACCGTGTTCTTATATCATGCTATTTCAAATGGTATGGATATGGGAATTGTAAATCCTTCTACTTCTGTAATTTATTCTGATTTACCTAATGAATTGCTAGAACAGATTGAAGACGTTATTCTAAATCGAAAAGTTGATGCAACAGAACGGTTGATTGAGACGGCTCAGTGGCTGAAGGAAGAGGCTGATTCAGCCAAGGCTTCAGGTCTGTCAAGCGTTCCTAATTCTTCAATTCTAGGGGAAAGGAATGCTTGGAGACATGGTTCTGTAGAGGAGCGTTTGGAGTATGCCTTAGTAAAAGGTTTGGGTGATTACCTTGACATGGACTTGCGTGAGTGCATGGAGACAAAATATCCTAAGGCTGTGAGCATTATCGAGGGCCCACTCATGGCTGCCATGAACAAAGTTGGTGAACTTTTTGGAGCTGGAAAAATGTTTTTGCCACAAGTGAAATAAAGAAAGAACATCATAATTAAAATTTAATTATGATGTTCTTTTTTTATTTGTTCAAATATACTTAGAATTTATATTTTTACATACAAATATACTATTATATGGATTATAATTGAATTATTTAATTAAATTTCAAAAAAACATTCAAATTAAAATAAGAGGGGGACATAAATTGAATATTAAAAGTATATTGGGTGAATTGACATTAGAGGAAAAAGCTAAACTTACTATGGGGAAGAATAATTGGAATACTTGGAATATAGATAGATTAAAGATTCCATCTATAAAAATGTCTGATGGGCCTCATGGTCTTAGAAATCAAGATGATTCAGTAAAAAATAGTATAGAAATTAATAATAGTATACAAGCTACATGTTTT
>JAUNHZ010000063.1 GCA_030523705.1 Bacteroidales bacterium | reverse complement strand
CTGGATAGACTTCATTGGCTTTAAAGCTCAATGCTAAATCAATTTCCTGACGATCCAGCATCTTCATGAGATCTTCCATAGAGGCGCAAACCAATTTTAACTTAACTCCAGGATAACTACGCATAAACTGCTTAACAGTCTCACAAAGTAAGGATGTAAATGTCAAGGTTGTTCCAATGTTCAACTCACCTACACCCAACTCCTGCACATCATGAATCTTATCCAGGCAAGTATCCACCTCATGCATGGCCTTTATAGCCTGAGGAAGGAACTCACGCCCTATATCACTCAGCACCACCTTGTGGGTGTCTCGGATAAGAAGCTCTACCTTCAGCTCATCTTCCAACTGTCTAATTTGCTGTGAAATAGTACTTTGAGTAATGTGAAGCTGACGTGATGCCTCAGAAAAAGAACCTAATTCTGCTACCTTAATAAAATACCTTAACTGTCTCAGTTCCATGTTTCCTTGATTTTGGCTGCAAAGGTATTTATTTTTTCGAATAGCACCCAATCAAAATCCCTATTTTTCACGATAATGGTTATCGGTTATACTATTAAGCCCACACCGATTACCGCTATCGGGACAAACATTATCGAACATTAAAAAGAACGATAGAACGTTTCTAATTTTGCACCCAAATCAATTCATTATCATAAAATATGGGAAATATCATTCTTTTAACTGGCATTGTAATAATGCTTTGCGTAGGTGCACACGTGATTGTGAAAAGTAAGACTTGTTTGCATGCAAACAAATTTATCATTGACAACGACACCATTAAAAACGCCTGAGTATGTTTAAGAATTTCATTGGTTATAACCTGGTGGAGGATATCCACAATGCAAAGGCGAACTTAAGAGAGGCACGCAAGAACAAGCGATTAATGAAGCTGATTTTCTGTACGATTATCATGCTGATTCTGTGGAACTTGCCAAGTTCTACATTTGGTATTACAAACCTGACTATAGTAGAGCAACGTACTATTGCGGTCTTCTGTTTTGCCACCATCATGTGGATTATGGAAGCTATACCTGCCTGGAACACATCGGTAGCAGTGATTGTCATCCTACTGTTCTTTGCCAGTGATAGTAGTTTCTCTTTCTTCTCTAACTATTCAGCTGAACAGTTGGGCACGCTTATATCCTATAAGAAACTTATGGCCTGCTTTGCCGATCCAATCATCATGCTGTTCATTGGTGGATTTATCTTAGCCATAGCAGCCACCAAGTCAGGACTGGATGTCAAGTTGGCTAAAGTAATGCTTAAACCATTTGGAACAAAGTCTGAGAACGTATTGTTAGGCTTTATCTTAGTTACAGGCCTCTTCTCTATGTTCCTTTCCAATACGGCTACAGCAGCCATGATGCTGACCTTCCTGGCACCTGTGTTAAAGTCGCTTCCAGCCAATGGTAAAGGTAAGATTTGCTTGGCATTAGCTATTCCAATTGGCGCGAACATAGGTGGTATTGGAACACCTATCGGAACCCCACCAAATGCCATAGCATTGAAATTCTTGAATGACCCAGAGGGTATGAACCTGAACATTGGTTTCGGCCAGTGGATGATGTTCATGTTCCCATTTGCACTGGTATTACTATTCATTGCATGGCGAGTGTTGCTCTTGCTCTTCCCTTTCACCCAAAAACGTATAGAACTAAAGATAGAGGAATCAGAAGAGCGACAGCTAAAGCCATGGCAAGAGAAATTCGTATATTTTATCTTCTTGATTACAATCCTTTTGTGGATGACTGATAAAGTAACCGGAGTGAACTCCAATGTGGTGGCAATGCTCCCTGTTGGTGCATTTTGTGTAGCAGGTATTATTGGAAGAAGAGACCTTGAAGAGATCAACTGGTCAGTATTGTGGATGGTTGCCGGTGGTTTTGCCTTAGGTGTGGCCTTACAGGATTCTGGTTTGGCATCAAACCTGATTAACACCATACCATTCAACACATGGTCACCAATCATTATGATTGTGGGTTCTGGCATCTTGTGCTATGCCATGGCCAACTTCATTTCCCATACAGCCACAGCCAATTTGCTAATCCCTATCCTAGCCTTAGCTGGTATATCAGCCGCAGAGAATTTGGCTGCTTTTGGAGGCGTTTCAACCCTGCTGATTGGTGTAGCCTTAGGCTCGTCACTAGCCATGGTACTTCCTATCTCTACCCCACCAAATGCATTGGCACACGCAACAGGCCTGATAGAACAGAAGCAAATGATGCGTATAGGTTTAATTATGGGTGTCATTGGCTTGGTATTAGGTTATATCATGCTGATTTTCACTGGTAAAACAGGACTTTTATAACCTACAATGGTTAAATTGATTATATAGATTAGATTTATTGTTGATCCCGTGCCTGTTGTGAAACATGCACGGGATTATTTTTAAAGTTCATCTGGCCAAGGACAAGGCTTTTGTGTAGCCTTATACACCGGTCGTTGAGCGTGTACAGATCTCAAGTATAAGCCAAACTGAAGAGATAGCTGGCTCGTAATCATAGGTTCTTGCTCACTCAAATCATGGGTTTCACCTATATCATTTATGATATTGAACAGTTCTTTTTTCCCGGTTTCCCAATAGTACACTAATTTCCAGTCGTTATAGCGAATGGCACAATTCAAGTTGATGCCAGGGCCTTCATTTCCCCAGATATTTGGGAAATTCCAATACAACGGCCTATCCACCGATGGATCACCAGTACCAAGCATCAAAGGCACAAAACTCTTTCCATCAGTCTCTGGAATAGATTTTACACCAGCTAATTCCAAGATAGAAGGGTAATAATCCTCTATCATGAGATACTTGTCGCACACACTTTCTGGCTGCACCTTACCCGGCCATTTTACAATCATGGGCACACGGATACCACCCTCATACAAAGAGCATTTACCACTGTTAAGTGGGGCATTCTGCGTGTATATAGGACCATCACGCCAGTCTGGTTGGGTTGCTAAACCTCCGTTATCACTCATAAATAAAATGATGGTGTTATCGGTTAAACCGTTTTGGTCTACCCAATCCATGAGATCACCCAGGCTCTTATCCATTCCTTCTATCAATGATGCATAGGCAGCTTCCTTAGATGAGAGGCCTTTTTTGAGATACTTATCGTAAAAACGCATATCCTTATCGATAGGAATATGGATAGCATAGTGCGACATATATAGATAGAAAGGCTTTTGGTTATCCAATTTCCAGTTATCCAGAGCATGAATAGCCTCCTGTGTCAAGGCTTCGGTGGCAAAAGTACCCGTCTTCCAGTATTTCTCCAAACCGGGAATGGCATTCAAGGCATATGGCTTACCATCATCATCATGACCATAGTTCTTTTCGCTCAAATAGGTGGCTAAACCTCCAGCTGCATGACCGGCTATATTCACATCAAAGCCCCAGTTCAAAGGGTCTTCACCAGGAGTATCCTTGGCACCAAAATGAGCCTTTCCACAGTGTATGGTATGATAGCCATGCTCATGAAGCAGCTCTACAAACGACTTCCCCACAAAGGTATGATTCACACCGGATACTGGAGATATGCCATTCAGGTTCCAGTCCGGAAGCTGCAAGGTCTGAGAAGGGAGATCTGTAGTCTGGTCCTTGGACATAGTCCAGTTGGTCACACGATGCCTGGCATTATTAGCGCCAGTCATCAAGCTACACCTACTAGGTGAACTCACACTACAGGCATAAGCCTGCGTAAATTTCATTCCCATACGCGCCAAGCGCTCCATATTAGGCGTCTCATACACCTCATTATACGGAGTCTTTTCAGTCCAGAATGGTACAGAGGTATCTTGCCATCCCATATAATCTACTAAAAATAAAATGATATTTTGCTGTTGTTGTGCATAAAGAGGATGTATACCCCCAAAAACACCACCAGATATTATCAGAATTTTCGAAAAGCTTATCATAATCTTTGTTTCTACTGCAAAAATATAAAAAAATTGTTTTTTTTACCACTTTTTTATAAATTTGCAAACAGAGACATAAATTAATAAAACAAATACTATGATTGAAAACAAATTTCCACACCTTACCAGCCCAATCCAATTAGGTAAGGTGATTTTCAGAAACCGTATGTTCTCTGCACCTATGGGTGCTACAGATATCACATCGGAGTGCAGCCCTGGTCCAAGAACCCAGAGGTTCTATGAGTTGCGTGCCAAGGGTGGTGCAGCCTCGGTTACCGTGAGTGAGTTGGTGGTACATCCTGAGACCGATGGTAGCCACATGATGCACCTAAACTTGGAGACTGTAGGCCAATTAGCTGCTCATACATTTGTAGCCGATGCTATCCGCAGACATGGTTCTGTTCCAAGCATTGAGCTTTCTCACTCTGGTCAGTATGCCGGAACCTATATGTCCGATAAGAATAAGAAGGCTAGTCTGTGCCAGTGGGGTCCAAGCGATGGCGTCCGCCCTGACGGAAGACCTGTAAAGGAGCTGTCTAAAGAGCAGATCAAGGATATCGTCAAGTCTTATGCCGATGCAGCTACCCTATGTAAACGCGCTGGTTATGAGATGATCATGGTACACTGTGGACACGGATGGCTTATCCACCAGTTCCTGTCTCCATACCAGAACCACCGTACCGATGAATACGGAGGCTCTTTGGAGAACCGTATGCGTCTGGCTAAAGAAGTACTTGCCGCAGTCAGAGAGGCTGTAGGCCCAGGTTTCCCTATCGAGGCTCGCATCAGTGGTGATGAGCTGTTCGAGGGAGGTTATACCATTCAGGATGGTATCAAGATTGCTCAGGGAATTGAGGACTTGGTAGATATGATTCATGTTTCTGCAGGTTCATATCAATTTGGTTTCTTCAACACTACCCCACCTATGTTCGACCCTCACGGAGTAAATGTATGGTTGGCAGCAGAGATTAAGAAACACGTAAAGAAGCCAGTAGCTACCATTGGTGGTTTGAGTGACCCTGCACAAATGGAGCAGATCATAGCCGAGGGAAAGGCCGATGTAGTCTATATGGCACGCCAGCTACTTGCAGACCCATTCCTTCCTGAGAAGGTTATGGCTGGTGATGAAGATAAGATTGTACGTTGCTTACGATGCTACACCTGTATGGCAGAGCGCCCTGTGACCTTTACTCGTCGATGTGCCGTGAACCCTGTTGTGGGCCGTGAGATTGAAGGAATGGAAGTGACTCCTGCCTACAAGAAAAAGAAGGTAGTGATAGTAGGTGCTGGTGTAGCCGGACTGAAAGCTGCCATTACAGCTGCACAACGTGGCCATCAGGTCATCCTCTGTGAAAAGACTGACAAGGTAGGTGGCATCCTGAAATCAGAGCAGGCTATCTCCTTTAAATATGAAATGTATCTGTTAGGTGTTACCCTGGAGAAACAGGCACTGGCAGAGGGTGTTGAAATCCGTTTGAACACAACCGTGACAGCCGACTATCTGGAAGCAGAGAAACCAGATGCTGTAATCCTGGCAGTAGGCTCTACCCCACTGGTACCACCTATCCCTGGTATGGATGGAGAGAATGTAGTAGTTGTGAACAACTATTACCTGGAGAAAGAGAAGGTTCAGGACACCGTAGTCGTATTAGGTGGTGGTCTGGCTGGTTGCGAGTGTGCCGTACACTTGGGACAGGAAGGCAAGAAGGTTCACCTAGTAGAAATGCGCGATACACTGGCTCCAGACTGCAACATCCGTAACCGTCCTATCCTGATGCGTAAGGTAGCCGAGTTCTCTGAGGCTCACACAGAATATAAGGGATTGAGAATCACGCCAGAAGGTGTAATCTGTCTGGACAAGGAAGGCAACGAGGTATTAGTTCCTGGTAAGACTGTCATCTGTGCTTTAGGCCAGCGTGCAAACCGTACCGATGTAGATGCACTACGTGGAACAGCCAAGTTTGTAAGAGAAGTAGGCGACTGCATTCGCCCTGCAAACATCACCAAGGCCGTTTATGAAGGCTATCATGCTGCACTTGATATCTAAAAATAAAAGAAAAAGGCTGGAGAAATTCTCCAGCCTTTCTTTATTTACTTGCTCAACTGAGCACCATCCTTAAATGCGTTTCCTACAACCTCACCCATCACACGGTATTTCAAACCGATAGTATCAAAGCAAAGAATCTGAATCTTATCCAAATCAGGATTACCATTCTCATCCAGGTAAGCCTCTTCACAACGAGCATTTACCACATCAGCAATCAGATTACAACCACCACCTACTTCGGTCTGGCCTACAATCTCTGCAACCTTGCATTCCAGTGTAAGAGGGAAATTAGTGAAAACAGGGGCATTAACAAACTCTGCCTTCTCTACGGTCCATCCACAGGTAGCTACCTTGTCAGGATCCTTTGATGCAGGAGTAATTCCTACATAGTCTGCAGCAACCATATTCTCCTTGTTAGCCAAGGCTACGGTGAATTCCATGTTTGCATTGATATTTGCAGTAGAAGTGTGCTTAGACAATGAAATGGTAATCTGAGTTGCATCCCACTCGCCTACCCATGCTGCATTCATGGCATTAGGAGTGCCATCTGCATTATAAGTACCAATGATAGCTACAGGCATAGGCTGCAACCATCCCTTCTTTCCAAAATTCTTGTGTGCCATATACTTTAAAATCTAAATATCATTTGTCATACAAATTTACGTTTTTTAGTATACCTGGACAAATAATTAGCTAAGAATATATACTAAACACTAAAGAATATATAACAGAGGCCTTATTCTATGGATAAATAAAAATCAAATTTTAATCGTGTAACATTTTTTTCAATTATGATATATTATGCATTAATCTGGCGATATTTACCTGGAGTAACACCAAATTTCTGTTTGAACGTACGATTGAAATTTGACACAGCCGAAGCACCTATCTGGACACACACCTCATCAATAGTCATTCCCTTTCGGAGCATTTCTAAAGCACGATTCATCTTGTAATTATTCATGAAAACATGAGGCGTTAGTCCCAAGCTACTCTTCATATAATTATATAAGGTAGGAAGACTCATGCCCATATCCTCGGCAAGCAAGGTTGAAGAATAGAAACTGTCCCCCAGATGAAGTTCCATGTGAGATGACAATTCGTAGATGAATCTATGGTCTGGTTTGTTTATCATATATTATAGTTTAGGTTTTTGTCATTGCAAATTTAATAGCAAAAGATGGAAAAGGTGTTATTCAAAATATCTTTTCACTTATCATAAATGACTAAACACAAAAAAATCCCCTGCATTCACTGCAGGGGATACTACATAACCCTAAAAACTACATTTATTACATCTGGTTTTTCAACCATGTACTTAATTCTTGTTTAAACTGCTCCTTGAACTTGAAGCTGTCCTTAAAGCCCCAGCCATGTCCACCTTCTGGATAGATGTGCATTTCTACAGGAACACCTGCAGCCTCCAAAGCTGCCTTATACATCTCAGAGTCCTTGATAGGAACGGTAGGATCATCTTGAGAATGAGCAATGAATGCTGGAGGAGTGTTATCCTGGACATTCTTCTCACTGCAGTAGTAATCAATATCATCCTGAGAAGGATACATGTCGAAGAGCATGTTCTTTCCACCCTGGGTGACTCTGTCCTCAAAGGTAATGAGAGGATACAGCAGAATCTGGAAGTCAGGACGGGTCTTCTTGGTAAAATGAGTAGCACAGGTACTAGCCAAGTGGCCGCCTGCAGAACCGCCCATGATACCTAACTTAGAAAATTTATACTCCTCTGCCTTGTTACGCATGATGGTAATGGCACGATGTGCATCTTCCAGAGGAATCTCACAGTGTGCATTTGGCATGCGATACTTGAGGACTGCATAGGTAATGCCCAGCGAGTTGAACCATTCTGCCATATCCGTACCCTCGTGACCGGCAGCTACGTAGTTATAGCCACCACCAGGACACATGATGATACACTGACCGTTTGGATTAGCAGCAGGGAAAACCAGCAACTCAGGATCACTGATATTGCCAATGCGTCCGCCTTCCATAACAGTCTCAGGACCAGTCAAGCCGTTGTCATCTGGCGCACCGTCAGGCCACAGCTTGATAACGGTAGGTTCTGCCTGTGCAAAAAGAGCCAAAGGTAAAACCAATGCCATCAAAAATGTATAAACTTTCTTCATCTTATTATAAATTAGGTAGTCAAGAGGACGCAAATCCTCTTGACCTGTTATTGAATTATTGTACGTTCCAAACTGCGCTGTCCTCGCCCTTTGCTGTCTTAACGACAACCTTGTTCTCGCCCTTGTTGAGCTTAACGTCCTTGAAGGTTACGGTAGCATACTTGTCAGTCTTCTGGGTACCGATAGCCTTACCGTTGATAGTCAGCTTAACGTTAGGGTCAGTAGTGAACACGATGATGTCAGTCACATCTTCCTTACGGTCGGTATAAGTCTTAGAGCACAAGTGAGTAGTCTGCTCCTTCTTGTTCCAGTTAGCCTTATAGAAGTAGAATGAATCCTTGCGAGTCTTGCGGTCGTGAGAAACCAGACCCTTGTCGTTAGTATTCTTGGTATCACCCTCGTTACGGATACCAGAACCGAAGTCGAACATGTTCCAAACGAATGAACCCCACAGATAGTCGCGCTCAGCAATTACCTTCCAAGAGTTCATGTGCAGATAAGTCTGCTTCTCCTGTGGGTGCCACTGACCACGTGAAGTACTACGTACATCTACCTCATCTTCTGGGCCATACTTAGCTACATGCTGGCTCAATGCGCCACCACCACCGTACTCAGTAACGGCTGCCTTATGGTTAGGATTCTCCTTGTGGAAATCATCAAAGAACTTAGCCATGTCACCAATGGTATCATAATACCAGCCGAAGTACTTGTTCCAACCGTAAAGGTCGGTAGTCAGGCAGTAAGAGTGTGGCTGGTCGGTAGCACAAGTAGTCAGACGGTGTGGGTCCAACTCATGAGCCATGTCGTTCAGCTCAGCGATAATCTTGTCGGTAGCATTGTGAATCTCGTTCTGGAGACCCCACATGCAGATAGATGGGTGGTTGTAGTTCTGGATAATCATCTCCTTCAACTGAGTCTTCAGGTTGTTGTCGAACATCTCATGGTCTACATAAGAACCTACGAAAGGAATCTCCTCCCATACGATGTAACCACGACGGTCAGCCTCATAGAACATGAAGTGAGCCTGTGGATAGTGAGCCAGACGCAATGCGTTTGAACCAATCTCATCGAAGAAGTTGTAGTCTGTGATGTGCTGCTCCTCGGTCAGTGCAGATGCATACTGCAACCAATCCTGGTGACGGCATACGCCCTGCAACTTCAGGTGCTTACCATTCAAGAAGAAGCCCTTGTCTGGGTCAATCCAGAAGTAGCGGAAACCGATAGTCTCCTCTACGCGGTCAATCTCCTTACCGTTCTTCATCAGGGTAACCACTGCAGTGTACAGGTATGGATCCTGCTTACCGTTCCACAAGTGTGGGTTATCCAGACCTGCGAAGCAGAGTGCACGGTCATTGTTTACCAAGGTAGAGTTCTTCTTGGCAACTACATTGCCGTTTGCATCCTTCAGCTCGAATACAACCTCGCAGTTCTTGTAGTCAGTCAGAGTTGACAAATGAACCTCTGCCTCCAGCTCAGCGCGCTTCTCGTTTACCAGAGTCTGGTGAATCAGCACACCCTCAGAGCCGAAATACAGTGGAGAGATACACTCTGGCTCAGTAACTTCCAGATATACATCACGATAGATACCACCGTAGCAGTTGAAGTCGCCACCCTGAGGAGCTACATCGAATGCCTGCTCATTGTTACAGAGTACCACGATGTTATTAGTAGCACCAATCTTCAGATTGTTAGTGATTTCAAAAGTAAATGCATTATAAGCACCAACATGCTCACCTACAATTACGTTATTTACCATGACGGTAGCCTTCATGCCGACACCCTCGAACTTGATGAACACGCGCTTTCCCTTGTACTCATCAGGCACATCGAACGACTTAGTGTAAGTACCCCAGCCACGACGGATACCAGTATCGGACATAAAGTCCTCTGCATTCCAAGTATGAGGAAGGGTTACATTCTTGGCAGGAGTAGAAGGACCCATGCGCCAGCCCATAGAAACCTGGCGTGCTGGAGTGAACTTCCAGTCATCATTGAACTTCTCAATGGTTCTTGCCTGAACACCCTGCAGTGAGCAAAGGCCCAGGAAGCAGACTGCGGCAAATTTCTTCAAAATAGATTTCATTGTATATTTTAAATTTTGTGAATCAATTCTATTGCAAATATACGTAATTCTTACCTACCATCCCACATATTGTACCAAAATATGTCAAATTTGATAAGACTTTAATCAAAATAATAAACTCCCCTGCCACTATTATGCAGCAGGGGAGTTACTAACCTAAACTACTATAATTGTACCTAATGATTACAATATATAAGAATAGTTGCAACTTATCGCTGCATTATGAGGATTTGTGTTTAGTTCCAACCTGTTGGCTGACTAACATTCTTATTAACATCAATTTCCTGCTGTGGGAAAGGCAAACGAGCATATTTATCCTGCCAGCCACTTCCACCAGTAGTCTTCCATAAGATGTTATAGCCATCCACATTATCGTACTGCTGGTTACTGTTGTCAGAACCATCCGCCAAACCATACAAAGTAGGAACACGCTTACCCCAGTCCTTGAATACCTGAGCAGCCTTACCCCAACGGATTACATCTGGCCAACGAGTACCTTCACCCCACATCTCCAGACGCTTCTCCTTCATCAGGTCGTCCAAAGTGTAGTTACCTGGCTGGTTAGTGATACCAGCACGAGTCTTAATCTGGTTGATATAACCATCAGCCTTAACCTGAGAACCTCCGTGCATTTCAGCCTCTGCAGCCAGCAAGAGAACTTCTGCATAACGGAAGAATACAGAGCTGGTAGTCAAGGTGTTAGACTTAATACGCTCACTAGCACGTGGCAAGAACTTCTTGGTGAAGTAACCACCGTTACCATATACATACTTACCATTCTCAATGTTCAATGGATAAGTGCAGAGCTCCTTATAAGTAACCATACACTCGTTCAAACGGTAACCGTTCTCACCTTCCATCTCAACAAATGCCTTGTACAAATCAATAGATGGGTTATAGAAACCATAAGACTCATTAGGACACTCTGTCAAACCAGCTGCCTGAGTCTTGATGTACTGATCCTGCTTGAAACGCTCAACACGCCAGCCCAGACGCTGAGTCATGTTAATTGGAGTGTTCTGAGTATCGAATACCCAGTTGAACTCAAACATGCTCTCACAGTTGAATGCACCTACAAAGTGGAAGATATCGCTATACTTACCCTTATACAGTTCATACTTATCAGAAGAGATGACTGCATCCAGAGCAGCACGAGCCTGAGACCACTTGTCAGTACCCTCGAAGGTGCTCTCATAAACATAAGCCTTACCCAGCAATGCCTGAGCAAACTGCTTAGTAACGTTAACCACCTTATCAGTCTTGTTAGCCTTCTCCAAAAGCTTACCAGAAGCAATAGCCTGCTCCAAGTCTGCCTCTACCTGTGCAAATACCTGTGCACGTGGAGATGCCTCCTTAGCATAGTTACCATCGGTGATTTCCTCTACAATCAATGGCACATCACCAAAGTAAGAAGCCAGACGCAAGTAGTTGAATGCACGAAGAACCAATGCCTCGGCATAAACACGCTGAGCAGTAGGAGTCTTAGCCTCTGCCAAGTGGCTAACCAACAGGTTACAACGATAGATAGTGTTATACCAAGTAGTGAACATGCTGCTGAAACGAGCGTTATCCAAACTCAGGTTGAACTCGTTCAACTCTTCCAGACCGGTATCATTACCACGGTCACCACCACCAGCATAGAAGTCATCGGACAAAGATGCCAATGGCATGAAATCACTCAAGCGATAGCCTGAGAAGTTTGAATATACAGCAGCCAAACCTTCCAGACACTCTGCATCGGTCTTATAGTATTGGTCTACGCTGATACCACCATGCTGTTCTGTATCCAGCTGATCAGAACAAGAATAGAGGACAAAAGCAGAACAAGCAACTGCTAATGATGTTAATATCTTTTTCATATGTTATTCCGTTTAAGTGTTAGAATGAAAGGTTAAGACCAAATACCATCTTCTTAGAGCTTGGATAAGAACCCATATCAATACCCAATGCGCTAGTAGTACCACTTGATGCCTCAGGATCCATACCTGGGTACTTGGTGAACAAGAAGAAGTCGTCAAGAGACATGTAAACGCGCAAGCTTGACATGAAGGTCTTCTTCAACAGGTTCTTTGGCAAAGTATAGCCTAACTGAATCTGCTTGATCTTGAAATAAGAGCCATCGAAAATCTGAGCACTTGACTGCCAGTAGTTAGGATTCTGGTAGCCGATACGTGCAAACTGTGCGTTTGGATTCTGCTCAGTCCAAGCGTTCTTGTAGTAAGTCTGCAGACGGTTTGCCTGAGGACGGTCTGTCTTTACCAAAGCAGAGAAGATATCGTTACCCTGGCTTCCCTGACCGAATACAACCAAGTCAAAGTCCTTATAACCCAAGTTCAAGGTAACACCATAAGTGAAATCAGGAATTGCAGAGCCAATCATAGTCATATCATTGGTGCTTACAGTTTCCTTCAAAGTACCATCGGCAGCAACATACAATGGGTTACCGGTAGCAGGATCAATGTGATCAATCTGGTAGCCACGGAAGTACCATACAGGATAACCTACCTCGAATGCAGTGATAGTCTTAGAGTTGTAGCTAGCACCACTCAAACGTGGGATAGATGGATCCAGGTAAGTTACCTTATTAGACAATGTAGCCAAGTTAGCAGAGATAGAGTATCTCAAGTCACCGATATTGTCCTTCCAGCCTAAGTCAAACTCAAAACCCTTATTCTCTACATTGCCAGCGTTTACTGGAGAAACAGTGTTACCTACAGTAAGAGTTGGCTTGGTTCCGCTTACAATCAGGTCCTTAGTCTTCTTGATGAAGTAGTCCATACCGAAGGTCAGGCGAGAGTTGAACAAGCTGAAGTCCAAACCTAAGTCGGTCTGCTCAGAAGTCTCCCACTTCAGGTTCTGGTTACCAGTTGAAGAAGGCAGAGAAGAAGTAGTATAGTTACCAGCGTTAGGAACGAATGAGTAACCACCAGAGCTCTTGATAGCGTTAGCGTAAGCAAAGTTGCTCAAACCTGCGATAGAACCATTCTGACCCCAAGATGCACGAACCTTCAAGCTAGAGATGGCAGTATCTTTTGGGAACCAGTTTTCATTTGATACAGTCCAACCTGCAGAAACTGCAGGGAAATAACCCCAACGCTGTGCAGTAGGAAGGATAGACAAGTCTGCAGCATCAGCACGCATGGTCAACTGCAACATATAGATGTTCTTATAGTCATAAGACAAACGGCCGAAGTATGAGAACTTGGTAGTCTCTAAATCATCACCCTTATAAACCAAAGAAGAAGCACTTGCAGACAAATAATCAGGATAAGCATAAGTAGGAAGGTCTGCGTTCAAACCCTTACCACCACTTCTAGCATAAGCTACACGGTTTGCAGAGAAAGATGTACCCAACATAGCAGTGAAATTGTGCTCACCAATATTAAACAGGTAGTTAGCAAAGT
>JAUNHZ010000062.1:7412-13705 GCA_030523705.1 Bacteroidales bacterium | reverse complement strand
GTCCTAACTCAATTGTACTTGGGAGATATTCCTTAAGGAACTTCTCTGAGAATTCGAACATATGCGCTGTAGCCAAGAGAGGATGTCCATGTTCATCCATCCGGACATCTGTTCCCAAAATATAACGATAGCCGCCAATAATCTCATTCTTCTCAGGATTCCACACAATCAATTGCTTATATGGATTTTCCATTGTATCAAACTCATCCAAATCCAAAGCTTTACCCGTTCCGCCACCAGCAGCACGGAATGCAATTTCACGCAAGCGGCCAATTTCCTTGACCACATTTGGAGAGTCTTGCCAGGTAACAATATAAATCACATTGTTACTCTTGTTGGTAAAGCGCAAGCGCTTATCTTCGGTAAGTTCGCTCAACAAGACCTCCTTAGGAATTGGAGCAATAATCTGTTCTTCCATCAGTTGCTTTTATAATTGATACACTATGCCCTGCACATATTGTGCCCACTGGGCAGGAGTCTTAGATTTATCGAATGTCTCCCATGGAATAGGCTTCCCTATGGTCACATGGAAAGTTTTGTGTCTGTTCTTATACATTTCATCAACCAAGAACAGCATAGCTATGTTAAACTTTATTCCCAATTTCTTACAAATGTTCGCCAAATTATAGAAGAAATTAGAGTTTCTTCCGCTAAAATGAATAGGCACTACATCACGATGCGTCTCAACACTTTTGGAGATAAAAGTCTTTTTCCACTCTATGTCTTTTATTTCCCCATCTATTTTTCGGGAGCAGAGGCCTGCCGGAAACATAAGTATATGGTTTTCAGAACTGAATCCTGCTTCTACCATCAATGGGAATTGCTTAGATTGAGCACCAGTCTTATTGATAGGAATACACAACGGAGCTAAGCCATGAAGATTCATCAAGAGGTCATTCACAAGATATTTAATCTTGCCATCGTATTCATGGCCCAAAATCTTGCCTAGAGCAACACCATCGGCTCCACCCAACGGATGATTACTCACAAATGTACATAATCTGCCATCCTTTGGTAAGTTCTCCAGGCCATCAATCTTAAGTGTCATATCTAGATATTCCACACACTCATCCAAAAAAGGAACACCAACTTTCCCTTTTGTTTGGGTCAAAAACTCATTCACTTCATCTTGATGGATAATGCGCTTTAACAACGAGATCAGAAAGCCAGGTACATACTTGGCTTTATCTTTGGCTTTATCCTTGATGATTTTGTCCAAATCAATTAAAAAAATCTCATCGTTTGCCATCTTGACTCTTTCTTACGAAATGCAAAAATAATGTTATTTTGCCAATCTAGCGAAAAATTCAGCAGAAAAGTCATTTACAAAAGTTGTTTTTCCAACAATCTATAGTTATCAACACCCATGTTGAAAAATAATTTCAAAAATATCTTGTCAAAATGTGGGGAATTGTGGGGAATTGTGTAATTTTACAGCCAAAATATAAATATAAGAGGTAGATGATACGTTTCATTGGCGATATTCCTGCAAAATCAGACAGTAAAGGAAGGTTTTTCCTCCCTGCAACTTTGCGTAAAACACTGCAAAGTTACGGAGAAGAAACACTTGTCTTACGTAAGGACATATTCCAAGATTGTCTGGTATTATTTCCAGAGAGCGTATGGAATGAACGAATGGATGAGCTGCAGAGCAAGCTCAATCATTTCAATAAATTCCATGAGCAAATCCTACGCCAATTCACAGCAGACTCTGAACGTATCAGTCTGGATGCCAGCGGACGCCTTTTGATTCCAAAGCGCTACCTGGTCAAAGCGGGAATTGAAAGTGAGGTTCATTTCATTGGCGTAAGCAAAACCATTGAAATCTGGGCATCAGAGAAAATTGAGCAAGCATTTATGGATAATAATGAGTTTGCACAAGCGTTAGAGGAACTCATGAAAGACAGCCAATTTTAAGAAGATGAGCGAAGAACAAGTATATCACATTCCTGTGCTACTACACGAAAGCCTGGAAGGATTAGCTATTGACCCAGAAGGAATCTATGTAGATGTTACCTTCGGAGGCGGAGGCCACAGCAAGGCTATTTTAAGCAAATTGTGTGGCAAAGGACACTTGTACAGTTTCGACCAAGATCCAGATGCGGAACAGAACATTGTAGAAAATGAGCATTTCACATTCGTACGCAGCAACTTCAGGTTTCTCCAGAATTTCATGCGCTACTACAGTGTTGAGGAAGTAGATGGCATATTAGCCGACCTAGGTGTCTCCTCTCATCATTTCGACGATGCAGAACGCGGTTTTTCATTCCGCTTTGATGGCTTGTTGGATATGCGCATGAACCAACGTGCAGGCAAAACTGCAGCAGATATTGTAAACGACTATACAGAGGAGAAACTAGCAGACCTGTTCTACCTCTACGGAGAATTAAAGAATAGCAGGAAACTGGCATCCGCCTTAGTAAAGGCCAGAGCCAAGGAACCTATAAAGACCATTGGAGATTTTTTGCAAGTTGTCCAACCACTATTTGGCAAGGAACGAGAGAAGAAAGAACTTGCTAAAGTATTTCAAGCCTTACGCATAGAGGTGAACCAGGAAATGACAGCGCTCAGAGAAATGCTCCTCTCCGCCATAGAGGTATTGAAACCCGGAGGACGTCTGGCAGTCATCACCTACCACTCCCTGGAAGACCGAATGGTAAAGAACATCATGAAAACCGGGAATGTTGAAGGTAAGCTTAAACAAGATTTCTTTGGCAGAATAGAATCTCCATTCAAACTAGTAAACAACAAAGTTATTATACCCGACGAAGAGGAGCAAGAGAGAAATCCACGTTCCAGAAGTGCGAAACTAAGAATTGCAGAAAAAATAGGCTGACATGAACGAAGAACCAAATATACAAGAAGAGCTATTGGAAACTGATTTGGAGCAGAACGAAGTGCAACCGGAAGAAATTCCGAATAAAGGGGTTGAAACTGAAAACGCACTAGAAAACTCTACCGAGCAGAATCTACAAAAAATCAAAGAATTCACAGAGGAGGACGAAATCAAATCGTCTTCCAACACATCTTTGAGTAATATTCTGGGTGGAGAGTTCCTTACCGCGAAGTTGGTTCGCGACCAACTCCCGTTAATTGTTCTTATTGCATTGTTTTTTGTTGTCTACATTAGCAATAGATATACAAACCAGGCAGAGTTAATTGAAATCGATAATCTGAAGAAGGAACTTGATGATGCACGCTTCAATGCACTCACCCGTTCTAGCGAATTGACAGCTAGAAGCCGACAATCATATGTAGAGGACTATTTGAAAAATGGCAAGGACAGTCTCTTGCAGATTTCTTCTAACTCCCCATATGTTATCAGCCTTCAAGGTGAAAGCATCTTACCAGATGCGGTAGAAGAACCAGATTTGGTTTTA
Organism: Bacteroidales bacterium; assembly: GCA_030523705.1. Lineage (GTDB taxonomy): Bacteria > Bacteroidota > Bacteroidia > Bacteroidales > Bacteroidaceae > Minthousia. The sequence goes on along the minus strand of JAUNHZ010000062.1, from coordinate 10,325 downwards.
GAAGTAAAACATGATTCAATAATCGTTGATTAAATTGAGAAATGGGTAAAATTTCAGACAAGATAATTCCAAGATATCTATTGGTCATCTCCCTAATGGGGCTTGTAGCCCTTGCCATATTAGGGAAGATGTCTTACACCATGTTTGTCGATCGCGACAAATGGGTGGATATAGCTAAGACTACAGTTCGAGACAGTGTAGTTTTCAAGGCAACTCGTGGACGTATACTTTCTGCCGATGGCCAACTGATGGCTAGCAGCCTACCTGAGTACAAAATCCAAATGGATTTCCAAGCAGGTGGCGAGGTCAAGGATTCCATTCTGATGGAAAAACTTGACTCTATCTGCATTGGATTAAACCGGATTATTCCTCAGCGCAGTGCCGCAGAATTCAAGACACGCATTCTTGAGGGCAGGAAGCGCCAAAGCCGTTGTTGGACGCTATACCCTAGACGCATTTCCTATACACAGTTCAAGGCAGTAAAAGAATTGCCACTGTTTAACTTGGGTAAATACAAGAGTGGATTCATTTACGAAGAATACAGCAACCGCAGAAAGAAACCATTTGGTTCACTTGCCAGCAGAACGCTTGGTGGTATTAAAGCTGCAAACGACTCTGCTGTCAGTGGATTGGAGCAGACTTTCGACTCTATCCTCCGTGGAAAAGACGGTTTCTCCCACAGACAGAAAGTTAGAAACAGATGGCTAAGCATTACCGATGTTCCACCAGTAAATGGAGCAGACTTAGTAACAACCATAGATGTCAGCATGCAAGATATCTGCGAGAAGGCATTGAAGGACAAAATGGAAGAAATCAATGCCAATGTAGGTGTAGTTGTACTGATGGAAGTTGCCACTGGCGACGTAAAAGCCATTGTAAATCTGGGAAAGCAAGAGGATGGTTCTTATCTTGAAGATATTCCACATGCCATTTCTGATATGATGGAGCCAGGTTCTACATTCAAAACCGCTTCCATGATGGTGGCACTTGACAACGATATCGTAAAGGTTACCGACAAGGTAGAAACAGGAAGTGGTATCAAGATGATGCATGGTGCAGCCATGAAGGATCATAACTGGCATAAGGGTGGTTATGGAACCATTACCGTTCCTCAAGTACTTATGTACTCTTCAAACGTAGGAACTAGTACCATTATTGATGGTTACTATTTCAACAAGCCAGAGGAATATGTAGACTACTTATATAAAATAGGTATAGCAGAAGACTTGAAACTTCCATTCAAGGAATATAAAGCGCCACGAATCCGTCGTCCTAAGAAAGACAAGACTGGAAAACATTGGGCAAACTGGTCCAAGACAGCATTAGCATGGATGTCCATTGGATATGAAACACAGATTGCGCCAATCAATACTGTCACATTCTACAATGCGATTGCAAATAACGGCAAGATGATGCGCCCACGTTTTGTAAAACGCGTAGAGAAAGACGGTCAGGTCATTCAAGAATTTCCACCAGAAGTTATCAAGCCTGAAATTTGCAAACCTTCTACTATAGACAAACTGCATGACATTCTCCGCTTGGTAGTTAAAGATGGTGTTGCAAAAAAAGCTGGTTCCAACCAATTCCACATTTCAGGAAAGACTGGTACAGCCCAGATTTCTCAGGGTAAGGGTGGATATAAAAGTGGAACCATCTGTTACTTAATTAGTTTCTGTGGATACTTCCCTTCGGAGAATCCAAGATACACTTGTATTGTTGCTATGCAGAAACGTGGAGCCCCAGCTAGTGGTGGTACCATGTGTGGACCAGTTTTCCGCTCTATCGCCGAGAAGGTTTATGCAAAGGATCTTACCCGAAAACTGAGTGAAGCGACAGATACACTTCATGCTCATACGCCCGAGGTAAAGAGTGGTGATATCAGTGCAGCAAACAACTTGTTACGTACACTGGATATCAAGACCAACGGAAAGGTGGACAATCAGAAGCAAACATGGGGAAATAGCTCAAACAGCAATGGAGAAGTCCAGTTCACCAAGAAAGAAATTAGCGATAAGGTAGTTCCTAATGTCATTGGCATGGGTGCAAAAGATGCTATATACCTAATGGAAAACTGCGGTTTGAAAGTTACAGTCTCAGGACGAGGAAAAGTAACCGAACAAAGCATATATGCCGGAAGCAAGCCAGTAAAGGGAGCTGAGGTAAAATTAATATTGAAATAACTAAATTTAGAAGATATGAAACTGAAAGAAATCCTAGCAAAAATTACCCCAACCCAGATTGTGGGTAATGAAGAGGTTGAAATCAGCGGTATAAACATTGATTCAAGACAAATCAAGGAAGGACATCTGTTTGTTGCCGTAAAAGGAACTCAAGCCGATGGACATAATTATATAGGTAAGGCCATTGAAAATGGAGCTGTAGCTGTAATCTGTGAGACCATACCAGAGAATGCGCCTCAAAATGTGGTTTTCGTAGTGGTTGCAGATTCAGAAGATGCAGTAGGCAAAGTAGCAACTCAGTTCTATGGAGACCCAACGTCTAAACTGGATTTGGTTGGCGTGACTGGAACTAATGGAAAAACCACTATTGCTACCTTATTATATAATATGTTCCGCAAGATGGGCTATAAGGTGGGGTTAATCTCTACCGTATGTAACTATATTGACGATGAAGCTGTTCCTACAGACCATACAACTCCAGATCCAATAACCCTCAACCAGTTGTTGGGAAGAATGGCCGATGAGGGCTGCAAATATGCGTTCATGGAAGTAAGTTCCCATTCTGTGGCACAAAAGCGAATTGGAGGTTTGAAGTTTAGAGGAGGTATCTTCACAAACTTGACCAGAGATCACTTGGATTACCACAAAACAGTAGAGAACTACTTGAAAGCAAAGAAAGGTTTCTTCGATGGTTTGGACAGCGATGCTTTTGCGGTTACCAACCTGGACGATA
>JAUNHZ010000062.1:0-7402 GCA_030523705.1 Bacteroidales bacterium | reverse complement strand
TGGATTGGTAATGGTCCAGAATACTAAAGCCAAAGTGGCAACTTACTCTACTCGCACAATGGCTGATTTCAAGGGTAAAATCTTGGAAATGGGTTTTGAGGGTATGTACTTGGACATCAACAATAAAGAAGTTAGCGTTTCTTTCATAGGAAAGTTCAATGTAAGCAACTTGCTGGCTGTCTATGGAGCTGCCTGCATGTTAGGTAAGGAGCCTGAAGAAATCTTGACAATCCTTAGTACCCTCCACTCGGTATCTGGCCGTTTCGACGCCGTACGTTCTAAGGAAGGAGTCACTGCTATCGTAGATTATGCACATACTCCAGATGCCTTAGTAAATGTACTCAATGCTATTCATGAGGTTTTGAATGGCAAGGGACAGGTAATTACCGTTGTAGGAGCAGGCGGCAATAGAGACAAAGGCAAGCGACCAATCATGGCACAGGAGTCCGTTAAGCAGAGCAACAAGGTGGTCATCACTAGTGATAATCCACGCTTCGAGGAGCCACAAGACATTATTAATGACATGTTAGCCGGATTGACTCCAGAAGATATGCGTAAGGTCATTTCCATTGTGGACCGTAAGGAGGCTATCCGTACAGCCTGCATGCTGGCTCAGCCAGGTGATGTCATCTTAGTTGCAGGAAAAGGACACGAGAACTACCAAGACGTAAAAGGCGTGAAGCATCATTTTGATGACAAGGAAGTTTTAAAGGATATATTTGGAATCTAATAGATTATGTTTTATTATATAGCACAATACCTTGAGAGTCTGGGCGTACCTGGCATGCACATGTTCAGCTACGTGTCTTTCCGTTCGCTCATGGCACTGATTTTCTCCTTACTGGTATCCATGTGGTTTGGAGAGTTCTTCATCAAGTTTCTGAAGAGAAATCAAATTTCAGAAACGCAGCGTGATGCCTCCATTGACCCATATGGTGTCAATAAGGTTGGCGTGCCTTCCATGGGTGGCGTTATCATCATTGTTGCCATTCTGATTCCTTGTCTGTTGCTTGGAAGGTTCGACAATGTCTACTTAAACCTGATGATGATTACCACCGTATGGCTTGGATCATTGGGCTTTGCCGATGACTACATCAAGATTTTCAAGAAAGATAAAGAAGGTCTCCATGGTAAATTCAAGGTGATAGGTCAGGTTGGCTTAGGTCTGATTGTAGGTCTAACCCTTTATTTTAGCCCACAAGCTGTAATTAGAGAGAACATTACCATTGAACGTGAGAATGGTGTTGAAATGGTGGCTCATAAAAGTCAGGAAGAGAAATCTACTAAAACAACCATTCCATTCTTCAAAGAAAATCAGCTTGATTACGCAGACATTATGGCATTCTGTGGTGAACACAAGCAAGAAGCTGGATGGATTCTATTTGTCATTGTTACTATATTCGTGGTAACAGCCGTATCCAATGGTGCGAACCTAAACGATGGTATGGATGGAATGGCTGCAGGAAATTCTGCTATCATTGGAGTCACATTAGGTATATTAGCTTATGTATCCAGTCACATCCAGTTTGCTGGTTATCTGAACATTATGTTTATCCCAGGTTGTGAGGAACTAGTAGTATACATCTGTGCATTCGTAGGAGCCCTGGTTGGTTTCCTCTGGTATAATGCATACCCAGCACAGGTTTTCATGGGAGATACCGGAAGTTTGACCATTGGAGGTATCATAGCAGTATTGGCTATTGCCATTCACAAAGAATTATTAATTCCTATTCTTTGTGGTATCTTCTTGGTTGAGAACTTATCTGTAATCCTACAGACACAATACTACAAACTAGGCAAGAGAAGAGGTGTAAAGCAACGCATGTTCAAGCGCACACCTATTCATGATGCGTTCAGAGTAACACCTGCGCAAATGGATCCTACGTGCAGTTATGTGTTTAAATTTCCAAGACGTCCTTACCATGAGGCCAAGATTACAATCCGTTTCTGGATTACAACCATTATTTTGGCGGCTATAACTATTATTACATTGAAGATAAGATAATTAAAATATGAAGAGACTTGTTGTTTTAGGTGCAGGAGAAAGTGGAGCTGGTGCAGCAGTATTGGCCCAAAAGAAAGGCTATGAAGTCTTTGTCTCTGATATGTCCAAAATCAAGGACAAATACAAGGAACTATTAGATAAACATCAGATTCCTTGGGAAGAAGGAACACATACCGAAGCGTTGATTCTCAATGCTGATGAAGTGGTAAAAAGTCCGGGTATCCCAAACAATGCCCCTATGATAGAAAAGTTGAAGGCACTGGGCACACCTATTATCTCTGAGATTGAATTTGCAGGAAGGTATACCAATGCAAAGATGATTTGTATCACGGGTTCCAATGGTAAGACTACTACAACCTCGCTGATTTATCATATCTTCAAATCGGCAGGATATAACGTAGGACTGGCTGGCAATATTGGCCAAAGCCTAGCACTGCAGGTGGCAGAAAAAGACTTTGATTACTACATCATAGAGCTCAGCAGCTTCCAGTTGGACAACATGTATGACTTCCATGCCAATATTGCCATCTTGATGAATATCACCCCAGACCATCTGGACCGTTACGACTTCAAGATGCAGAACTATGTGGATGCAAAATTCAGGATCATACAAAACCAAACCGAAGATGACGCATTCGTGTTCTGGAACGATGACCCTATCATCCAGCAAGAGCTCAATAAATATGGTATTAAAGCAAAACTTTGTCCTTTTGCCGAGATAAAGGAGAATGGCGTAATTGCCTATACAGATAACAATAAGGTGTTCTTTGATGAGCCAATTGCATTCAATATGGAGCAAGAGGAACTGGCACTCACAGGAAAGCACAACTTGTACAATTCATTGGCTGCTGGTATCACTGCAAATCTCTCTGGTATTACCAAGGAGGTAGTCCGCAATGGCCTGATGACATTCCAAGGAGTAGAACACCGCTTGGAGAAAGTAGCTACTATTAACGGAGCCACATATATTAACGACTCAAAAGCAACCAACGTTAACTCTTGTTTCTACGCTTTGCAAAGTATGAAAACCCCAACGGTTCTCATCCTGGGAGGTAAGGACAAGGGCAACGACTACACTGAGATTAAGGAGCTTGTACAAGAGAAATGCAAGGCATTAGTATACATGGGATTACACAATGAGAAACTACATGATTTCTTTGATCCAATGGGGCTCCCAGTCAGAGACGTTCAAAGTATGAAAGATGCTATTCAGGCATGCCATGAATTAGCAGAAGCTGGTGACACCGTACTATTGAGTCCTTGCTGCGCAAGCTTTGACCTATTCAAGAGTTACGAAGACCGCGGAGAGCAATTCAAGGCTTGTGTAAAAGCCCTCTAATTACCCACAAAAAAGAATGGAATTCAGTCTATTTAAAAACATATTCAAAGGCGATAAAGTCATCTGGATGGTATACTTCTTCTTGAGCTTAGTCTCAATTATCGAAGTATACAGTGCTACCAGTACCCTCTCCTACAAGAGCGGCGACTATCTGGGACCTATCATGAGCCATAGCATCTACATCTTCATCGGTGCACTTCTGGCATGGGGTATCCACCTCATTCCTTGCCGTTGGTTCAAATTGCTGCCAGTGCTTATGCTGCCACTGTCTTTCTTCTTGCTACTTGCCGTATTCTTCATAGGTGTTTCAGAGAACGACGCTGCACGCTGGATACCAATCTTCGGCATCAAGTTCCAACCGTCGGAAATGGCAAAGGCTGCTGTGGTCATTTCGGTTGCACAAATCCTAGCATCTATGCAAGGAGAGAAGCAAGCAAACCCTAAGGCATTCAAATACATCATGTGGATTACAGTGATTATATGCGGTTTGATTGCTCCAGAGAACCTATCCACTGCAGGCATGCTCTTTGGCGTGGTATTCCTCATGATGTTTATAGGACGCGTTTCCATGGTACAACTGGCTAAGTTAGTAGCAGTCATTGGTTTAGCAATAGGTTCCATTATCTCCTTCATCATGTTGGTTCCTGACGATGATGGGGAGAGCACATCTAAGGTTACACACCGTGCCGCTACATGGAAAAACCGCATCACAAACCATTTCTCGGAAAAGGACACACTAGATCTGACAGGCAAGGATGCACAGACCGCTTATGCACAGATTGCCATTGCTACCAGTAACGTGGTTGGCAAACTGCCAGGAAACTCCGTACAACGCGATTTCTTGCCTCAGGCTTATTCCGACTTTATCTATGCTATCATCATTGAAGAGCTAGGTCTAGCAGGTGGTTTCTTCGTATTAATGCTCTACATCATCCTCCTCATCCGAGCGGGTAAGATAGCCAGCCATAGCGAACGAAACTTCCCGGCCTTTCTCATCATTGGACTTGCACTCATGTTAGTCTCTCAAGCATTGGTAAACATGATGGTGGCAGTGGGACTATTCCCTGTTACCGGACAGAACTTGCCGTTGATTAGCCGAGGTGGATCTTCTATGCTTGTAAACTGCTGCTACATAGGAATGATGCTAAGCATCAGCCGCTATGTAAACAAGAAACAAGAGATTAAGGCAGGTATTGAGACTATTGAAGAAGAAACTTCAATGACGAATATGTATTACAATGACGAAAATCTGAAATAAATCACAAGAAAATGATTTAATTTTCTTATTTTTGCATTTTAAAACAAAAAACAAATGGAAGAACTTAGAATCATCATAAGTGGAGGTGGAACCGGGGGACATATCTTCCCGGCAGTTTCCATTGCAAATGCTATCAAACAACAACATCCAGAAGCTGAGATTTTGTTTGTTGGAGCAGAAGGCAGAATGGAAATGCAGCGCGTTCCTGCCGCTGGATATCCCATTAAAGGACTTCCTGTAGCAGGGTTCAACCGTAAGAATCTGTTGGCAAACATCCCTGTACTCTGGAAATTATTCAAGAGCCAGCACATGGCTCAAAGCATCATAAAGGATTTTAAGCCTATGGCCGCTGTAGGCGTAGGAGGCTATGCTAGTGGACCTACCCTGAAAATGGCTCAGAAAATGGGCATCCCTACCCTTATCCAGGAACAAAATTCCTATGCCGGTGTTACGAATAAGCTATTGGCTAAGAATGCCAAGAAAATATGCGTGGCATACGACGGCATGGAGAAATTCTTCCCAGCCGATGTAATCATGAAAACAGGAAACCCTGTCCGTCAAGGCTTACTGAACAGCACCATCAGCAAAGAAGAAGCATTGAAAGTTTTTGGACTAGTACCTGGGAAAAAGACCATTCTTCTTATTGGAGGAAGCCTAGGCGCCCGGACCATCAATGAAAGCATCCTAAACCACTTGGATCTGATTCGCAAGTCTGGTGTACAGTTCATTTGGCAGACAGGAAAGTATTATAGCCAGAGCATACAGGAACGCTTGAAAGACGAGAAAGACTTAGACATGCTTCATGTTACCGATTTCATCTCAAACATGGATGCGGCCTATGCTGCAGCAGACTTAGTCATCTCACGTGCAGGAGCGGGCTCTATCTCAGAGTTCTGCCTTTTGAAGAAAGCAGTTATCTTGGTTCCTTCACCAAATGTGGCAGAAGACCACCAGACCAAGAATGCCCTTGCCCTGGTAGAGAAAGATGCAGCTCTCTATGTGAAAGATGCCGAGGCACAAGATACACTTATGGCCTTAGCAATCCAGACTGTAGGACAGGAAGAAAAACTAAAGAGTCTGAGTGAGCATATCGCAACATTAGCATATGAGCATTCAGCAGACATCATCGCAGAAGAGGTCTATAAACTGGCAATAGCTTTTCGCGACCGTAAAAAGTAAAAAAGAAACATGAAAGCAGAAGATATAAAAGCTGTATATTTTGTAGGCATTGGCGGCATTGGAATGAGCGCCATCGCTCGTTATTTCCTTCACAAAGGAATTACCGTGGGTGGCTATGACAAGACTCCAAGTGAACTTACAGAAAAGTTGAAGGAGGAAGGAGCAGAGATCCACTATGAGGAAAACGTCGACTTGATTCCAACCGCTTGTAAAGACGCTGCTCACACATTAGTGGTCTATACCCCAGCTATACCAAAGGAACACGCAGAGCTTTGCTATTTCCAGGAGAATGGGTTTGAGATTGAAAAACGTGCACAGGTTTTAGGCACACTCAGCAGAGCCGGAAAGGCCCTATGTGCTGCAGGAACACATGGTAAGACCACCACATCTACCATGGCTGCACACCTTTTGCATCAGTCTCACGTAGACTGCAACGCCTTCCTTGGTGGCATATCCAAGAACTACGGAACAAACTATATCCTTTCAGATAGTCCATACATTGTCATTGAGGCAGATGAGTTCGACCGCTCTTTCCATTGGCTGACCCCATTTGCTACCGTCATAACTGCCACCGATGCAGACCATCTGGACATCTACGGAACAAAGGAGGCTTACCTGGAAAGTTTTCAAAAATACAGTTCACTCATCGTTCCTGGCGGTTTCTTGATTCTACATGAGAACCTAGAGATGCAGGCAGCAGTGCAGGAAGGAGTAACCACGTATACTTACAACCGTGAGAGTGGAGATTTCCATGCAGAGAATATCCGCATAGGAAATGGAGATATCATCTTTGATTTCATCTCTCCACTTGGAAATATCAAGGACATCAAGTTAGGCGTTCCTGTAAGCATCAACATAGAGAATGGTATTGGTGCCATGGCATTGGCTCAAATTGCTGGCTTGACAGCAGAGGAAATCAAACAAGGCATGGAAAGCTTTAGAGGAGTGGACCGTCGTTTTGATTTTAAGATCAAGACCGATAAAATGGCATTCTTGAGTGATTACGCCCACCACCCTGCCGAGATACACCAGAGTGTGAAGTCTATTCGCGAGCTTTATCAAGACAAGAAAATCACCGCGATATTCCAGCCACACCTGTACTCACGTACACAGGATTTCTACAAAGAATTTGCAGACAGCCTGTCATTGCTAGATGAAGTTATCTTGGTAGATATCTACCCAGCGCGAGAATTACCAATCCCAGGAGTTACCAGTGAATTAATATACAACAATCTCCGACCAGGGATTGAGAAGCGAATGATTCACAAGGAAGAGATTCTTGACATTGTGAGCAATGGGGAATTTGAGGTATTGATAACCCTCGGCGCCGGCGATATCGAGAACTATGTTCCACGCATCACAGAAATACTGAAGAATAAATGATAAAGAAAACCATCATAGCACTAGTTTTATTCATACTGGGAGCCTATTTCATGGCTGCAGTTTCAGTATTGAATAAACCCACTGACGATGAGGTATGCACTCAGGTGTATATCTCTGTCAGCGATAGTGTGCGAGCTGGTTTTATCAACAATGAAGAAATACAAAGACTGCTCAAGAAAGCAAAGCTTTACCCTGTTGGTGAAAAGATTAAAAACATCAACACCCGAAAGATAGAGGA
>JAUNHZ010000061.1 GCA_030523705.1 Bacteroidales bacterium | reverse complement strand
AATACCTATAATCCACACTTGTCTCATAATAAAGTACAAAGTTAGGCAATTTATCCCAATCCCACAAATTTTCTTATGTTAGGGTCAGAGCCAGAGTGAAAAACTATTTCAAGACAACCTTTTCTGCAATAGTACGAAGATACTTACAATATTCTGCATTCAGACCACAAGCAGATGCTGAAGGAGTAAATTTCTCACCATAAATAAGAAGATAATTCACACATGATTTTAGATATGCTCCATAATCGGATTGATGGTGCTGGTCATCATTATACAAATGAATATCTGGGCGTTCTGCACGACATAAAGCAAAAGCGTCGGCTATAGGTGAGACAGAAGTGTGAATAAGCTTCGCAATAAGACTAGCTCCCTTGGCTTGGAAATGATCAAAAGATTCCCAACTACCAAATCCTCCAAAATTATCCTTCGCATAGCTCCAAGTCTGCTCTAACCAAACGCGAGCATCGGGTGAGAACATACGAACGCGCTCTGCCAATTCCTGTGCATCTACGGCAGCTAATCGCCAGCGTATAGGATCTTGAGCATAATGAGCAGGCATCTGACTTTGATCCTGCAGAAAAACACAATCATACTTTCCAGCCTCTATTGCTTGTAAAGTCTTGAGATCATGCAAGTGACGATTAAAGGTATAACCTCCCACATATACAGCATTTACATCCATCTTGTGACCTTGGCTCTCTGCTATTTCCTTCATTTTTAGATGCGTGTCAGAAACATAGGTGAATGAATTACCAATGCATAGCACTCGTAGAGTCTCTTGAGCAGAAACTCCATAAACTGTAAGAAACAGCGTAAACAGTAGCAGAATTGTCTTTTTCATAGATGTAGAAGTTTAATAGTTCCTATGCAAATATAGTGGAATTTACCCATTTAGGCAAGTTAGCTATACATATTATTCAACTTAAATTACACTTTGCCCATTTGTGTACATCGAATTTATTTAGTATTTTTGCAAGGTTAAAAGAAACTGCCCTCGCTATGAAGCGAGGGCAGACCAAAAATGAAATGTTTAACTATATAACTAATAAACTTAGTTACCAAATGCAAATATAAACACATATTCGCAATAAACCAAACAAATAGCGAGATAAATTTATCACAAATGAAAAAGAGAGTCGTTTTGTTAGCAACATATCTACTTGTTGCTCTTGTTCCGAGTGTAGCTTGTACCAATATGATAGTTGGTAAGAAAGCATCTGTAGATGGTTCTGTTATGGTAACCTATAATGACGATGCGGGTTCTAAATTTGGTCATATATGCCATTTCCCTGCAGGTTCACACGCACCGGGTGAGATGCGCAAAATCTACGATTGGGAAACCAAACGCTACTTAGGTGAAATTCCAGAAGCTCCTTATACATACAATGTTGTGGGTAATATCAATGAATTTCAGCTCTGCATCTGCGAAACCACATTCGGAGGTCGTTATGAACTCATGAACCGCGAGGGTATTCTGGATTATGGAAGCCTTATCTACATTGCCCTGCAGCGTTGTAAGACTGCTCGCGAGGCCATCAAACTGATTACTGATTTGGTAGAGGAATATGGTTACGCAAGCTCAGGTGAAAGTTTTAGTATTTGCGATAAGAATGAGGCGTGGATCATGGAACTTATTGGTAAAGGTAAGGGTGTAAAAGGCAGCGTATGGGTAGCTGTTCGTATTCCTGATGATTGTATCAGTGCACATGCAAACCAGAGTAGAATCACTACCTTCCCACTGAAAGACAAGGAAAACTGTATCTACTCTAAAGATGTCATTTCTTTCGCACGTGAAAAGGGTTATTTTACTGGGAAAGATGCTGATTTCAGTTTCCGCGATGCTTACCACCCTCTGAGCGCTGGTACTACCCGCTCTTGCGATGGACGTGTATGGAGTATTTTCAATCGTTTTGACCATGAGGGTATGCAGCAATACCTGACCTATATCCAGGGTGACATGACTGCTCCATCTATGCCATTATACATCAAGCCTACCAAGTTGCTTACTGTACGCGATGTAAAGAACGCCATGCGAGATCACTATGAAGACACTCCTCTGGATTGCCGTAACGATGCAAGTGCAGGTCCTTGGGGCACTCCTTACCGCGCAGGATTAGGTTTCAAGAGCAGTGATGGAACCAACTACTTTGGCGAGCGCCCTATTGCTACCCAGCAAACTGCTTTCGCTTTAGTAGCACAGTTGAGAAACTGGCTGCCAGATGAGATTGGTGGCTTAATGTGGTTCGGTGCCGATGACCCTGCCATGATAGCTTACACTCCGGTATATTGCTGTATTAACCAGGTTCCTGAGGCTTTTGGTAAAAAGATTGCCGATACTGCTCACTTTAGCTTGAACCGTGCATACTGGTTGAGTAATATGATTGCAAACATTGTGTATAATCGTTGGTCTGTTATGATTGGCGACTTGCAGAAAGCACAAGGAGAGTTAGACGACTATTACGAGGCCGACCAGGCAGCCATTGAAAAGAAAGTATTGGATATGAACCAGAACGAACGGAGAATCTGGCTCACCAACCAGACACAGACTTACACAGATAAGATGATGGAACGCTGGATGGAACTGTTGGGCTACCTTACAGTAAAATACAATGACTTTGCCATCCGTCAGGAGAAAGATGGTGCGTTTGTACAGATTTCTGATGAGAAATGCCGTACTACCCGCCAAACATACTCACAATCATTTCTGGATGCTGTGGCAGGAGCCACCGGTGACCGCTACATACGAAAAGCAGCATCGCATGAATCTCACGGAGACAGATAACAAACAAAATAATAGAACATGACAACCCAAAAGATTTTACTACTGTCCACTATGGCAATGGTAGCGGCTATAGCTAAAGCAGGACCAACAGACAAAGACTCTACAAGCATCAAACTGAATGAGGTCGTTGTCACAGGAACGCGTCAGGCAACAGATATTCGCCATTTGCCTCAGACTGTAACAGTGGTTGGTAGGCAGAAGCTCACAGAGAATGAGCGAATTAACGTTTTACCATCTCTAATGGAACAAGTCCCTGGACTTCTGCTCACCAGTCGTGGCATGATGGGATTTGGTGTATCTACCGGAGGATCTGGTGGTATGATGCTTCGTGGTATCTCATCTGCAGCAGGACAAGTTATGGTACTGATTGACGGGCATCCACAGTACCAGGGGATCTACGGACACTCCATCTCCGATGCTTATCAGACCATGATGACCGAACGCGTGGAAGTACTTCGTGGCCCAGCATCCCTACTCTATGGTTCAAATGCCATGGGAGGTGTTGTAAATATCGTTACACGCGGTATGCACCAAGATGGTATAGTCAACCAATTGAACGTAGGCGCAGGTAGCTATGGTACCGTCCAGGCAGAGTTCAGCAACCAAGTACGCAAAGGTAAATTTTCCAGCACTGTAGCTGGACAATATGCTCGTACAGACAACCACCGCCCACATATGGGTTTTGAGCAATATGGCGGTTATGTAAAGCTGAACTATGACCTCACAAGCAACTGGAATATCTATGCCGATGCAGACGTAACCCATTTCAATGCCTCCTATCCAGGTACCATCTCAGCCCCTATGTTGGAAGCAGATCAATGGATTACCCGAGGAGTGGTGAACGTAGGCGTAGAGAACCATTATGAAAAAACAAGTGGTAGATTAAGCGTTTATGATAACTTCGGAAGACACAAAATAAACGATGGCTATAATGCCTTGAACGGCAAACCACAAACCCGCCTATTCCGTTCTAACGATGCACTTATGGGTCTTTCTTGGTATCAGAGTTTCAATCTATGGACCGGTAATCGTATAACTGCAGGATTTGATTATCAGCGTATTTATGGAAAGGCCTACTATACATCGCGTGAAACCGGCGAAGAACTGGAGACTCAGAACAAGCAGAGTGCCAGAGAACAGAATCACGAGGTTGCTGGCTATGTAGACATCCGCCAAGACCTGAACACTTGGCTAACAATTGATGCTGGCGTACGTGTGGATAACCATACCATTACAGGAACCCAGTGGATTCCTCAAGCCGGTCTGGTAGTGAGACCAGTGGAAAGCAGTGAAATGAAAGTCATGATCAGCAAGGGTTTCCGAAACCCTACCATGCGTGAAATGTACCTGTACCCACCATCAAATACCGAATTGGAACCAGAGAGCATGTGGACTTATGAACTGAGTTGGAAACAGCGCCTGTTCAAGAATCGTTTCCAGTATGGTGTAAACCTATTCTTAATAAAGGCCAAGAATATCATTCAGACCGTCAATAAGAAAAATGTAAATACTGGTGAATTAGAGAACAGAGGTATTGAGTTGGAAGCAAGCTATGCTGTTAACCATAAACTCACCTTGCATACCAACCATTCTTTCCTACACATGAAGAACCCGGTAGTTTCAGCACCAAAATACAAAGGTTACCTAGGAGCCACCTACCATCAGGGAGCGTGGAGTGTGAACGCAGGTCTCATGCAGATCAGCAACTTATTCACTGCCATTGGCGCTGATCCTACTTTGGAAAGTTTTACCCTGTTGAATGCTACCATAGGTTACCAACTGAATCCTACGCTCCGCTTCTGGGTTAAGGGAGAGAACCTATTAGGTCAAGATTACCAGTATATTGCAGAAATGCCAATGCCTAAAGCTACAGCAATGGCAGGCGTTAATATAATATTCTAAACGCATTATTAAATTTCATCCAAAATTTAATAGAGAGAAGGGGGTACGCGTTATAACGCGCACCCCCTTTTTTTAATAACGACAAATACTACTTGAAAGTATATAAAATAATCTATACAGTACCTATTGAATCAAAACCTAAACCAAATATATAACACCAAAAAATATAAAAGTGAAACCGAACAATAGATTGTTCAGAAACATGAAATTGTCAAATTACTGACAAATGGTATAGATAAATCCATGCTCTGACTGTACCACCGTAGAAAATTCAACATTCCTACTCATTTCAGTTGAAAGCACAGTTTTAAGATTATCATTTAGACCATCACCAGTAAGTTTCAAGAGGGCTTCTTTCTGCGTCCAACGCTTGGTAAAAGCTATGGTTGGGGTTTCATCACTGTGAATGATTTTGTTCTCATCTTCTGAAAAACAGTAACTACATAGGTCAAAATCTATGCAAGAAGGGATTTCTTCTATATCACACCCAACAGGCCTATCACTTAAGACACAAAGCACTCCTTTGTGACAATGACTCAGATTAAAATGTATATTTGGATAATCTCTCAGTACCGGTTTCCCATGTGCCAGATATCTAAAGACAGGGTTTTCTGTAATACCATACAGTTCTCTTAAACCCTTGCATAACAACAGATATGCTTTTGTAGCGAGGACACGGTCTATCATCTGACGGTATTTCAACACTTCGGTCAACCGCCATTGTGGCAAAAGGAGCAAGTCTTGTTCTAGCTCCTCCTGTAGCACGTTCTGAGGATGATTATGCAAAAAAACTTTTACCATGTACTCATGCAATTAATGATGAAAACATAAGGTACAAAAGATGCCCCTGAGAGTAATCTATGAAGACAAAGGTTGGTCTTCATTGATGATCTAAACTATGCATCTATGGAACTCCGTAAGGTACCAGATAACCATGCCGGGATTCAAGCAGTCTTTGAAATGCTTTATAAAACCTTTTCTCACCTTGGGAACACCAAGGTGAGAAAAAGCAGATTAGAATTGTTTTAATAGCCAATCCAAGAAAGGACGAAGAGACTGTGCTGCAGGCTCAGCAGTCTGGACAGATAGAGTAATGTCGGAACCCATACCGGTCAAGATATCAAACTGATGATCATCTTTCTTATCCATGCCTACTATAGCCGACCAACTCTTAGCGAATGTCACACGATCCATACTGGTTGCAGGCTCTGTCAATGCCTTAAGCATGACATTTCCATGAACAGCCATTGCCTTAAGTTTCAATAAGAATGGTCGAAGATCACCATAGAACAGTTTATCACTCTCAGTGGCATTAGCCATACCTTCAACAGTTACACACGCAGCCTCTATACGTGAAAGTTCTGCCTGTAATGCCTTAGGAGATGCCTTAGCTCCCTCTTTAGCAAAAGCTGCCTTAAAATCACCAATCAGTTTTGCCAGTGGTGTCTCAGCATCATAGTAACGCAAGTATGGAACCAATGCCTCAAATGCATCAGCACGATCAGCTCCTACAACAGCTGGGATTGAGGCTTTCCAGCTCTGCATATTATCAAACTTGGCCATATTCCAAGTATAGTCTCCTACACTGAAAAGAGCTATCTTTGAGAGTTCTCCCTGCTGCATTGGATTGATAATAATGGTCTTAAGCTGTAAACCCTTTTCCATACGCTCGTTACCATCGATATGCTTCTCATCAGCAAAATTGGCATACGTATCTGCTGGGAATATCTTAGTTACATCATTGTCATTACAAGGGTAGTTCCACCACCAAGAGACCTCTTTACCCAAGTAATCATGGAGTACATCCAAATCCTTGCTGTTAGGGACAGACCATACATTCTTTCCTGTAGTGTAGATATTTACCTTCTCTGGCACTGGACGAAGAGACTCCCAAAAACGACGAGCCTTCTCTGGAGTTACCCAACTGAATGCATACAACTGTGGCACATAGTGCAATGGTTTAACCTGTTCTGCTGCTGGTGTTCCTGGTTTGTTCCAACGCTCATCTATCAGTTGCTGAAGTTTAGTCAAACGCTCAGCACCCTGACGAAGCTGTACATCATCATCAGGTACGCCAACATCATCAACAAAAACGCCAAACTGACGGACACCCAAGTTGTACATCAACTCAAATTTCGACATGATTCGGTCCAGCACATCGGTACTAGCGGCATCGGTAAAGCTCTGTCCTGGATGGATAGCCCAAACAAAATTCACCTTGGTCTGATGCGCTACATCACACAAGTCTTTCAGCATACCTTCGGTCATCAAGCCTAAACGCTTCTCCTCCGCAGTGATTTTTTCAGGATATGCCTTATCCCAATATCGAGAGTGATAAGGATCGCTCTTGGCACCATACATATAGGTATTCAGCTTGAAGCGCGCCATAAAACGGAACAAATCTGCAGTTACCTCCTCGCTATAAGGTACTCCATAATAGCCCTCAATGACACCACGACTCTGCACATCGGCAAAATCATAGAAGGTAGCACAAGGCAAGTCCTTTGTTCCATTATCTAGCATCTGCTCCAAAGTGGCTAAACCGTAGAACACAGCATCAGTATGTTCACCCAGCACAACCAACTGGGCCTTTCCACCTGCAGATGTAAGGCTCACTACATGACGGTCATATTTAGGCTGGCTGAACACTGAGCGCTTGATTTTCAAGCTAGAGGCTTTCTTATCGGCAGCACCCTTTGAACCATTCAGGCCCAAATAAACCACCGAAGTACCTGTAGCAGGCTTGAGTCCGAACACGGCTTTCAAACCATGTTCCTGTAAGATCTGAGCTAATCTGTCACGGGTATAGCCATCAATTCCATCTTCGGCTACCACGCTGACAGTGGAAGTAAATGTGGCCTTACCCGCACATTTCACCTGCTCTTGAGGAACTGGATAGACGGTGTAAGGTCCTTGGGCACTGATATTGCTGCAGAGACTGAAGAGAAACAGCAATGTCAAGAGGATTTTTGTTATTTTCATGAGTTTAGTATAGGTTAGGAAATTTTTCGAACTGATTTTTCTCATGCTGAGGGCAGCCCAGAGATGAGGAAATTAGCGGATGGACTTAATGGCTTTATCAATGGCCTCTGAACTTGGAGTGAATACTTTTCCGAAAACACCAAAGCTTACTTTGGCCTCGTGATCACCCTGCATGAGACGACCTACACTGAATACATAGTAATCGTCAACTACCAGGAACTGGTCAATGCCCAGACCTAAAAATTTATCTACACTATTCTGCTTGAGAATATCCTTGCCAATCTGGAGAGCTGTACCCAGGATTCCATTCTTCTCCTTTACCTGCTCCAGCTTTTCCTGAGAATAAGCCTCGAGCTTATCCATAAGCGCCTGCTGATGTTCCTCGCGGGTTGGACAAGTAACAATGGCAGCAATTACAACTACTAAAAACACTACTAATGTGAAGAGTGACTTCGCATGTGAATTTTTCTTTCTTCTTGCCATAATGAATCGTATTTTATAATTTTAAGCGCAAATTTAAGCAAAATTTCCCTATTTAACTCTTTTTTTACTCTAAAGCATGGCCAAACGTCTCAGAAATCGGCTGTATATCCAACAATTTAATCGGTAATGGTTACTCCATTATCTTTACAAAGCTCATAATTGAAATGAAAATGACCATTCTATCCAAGGCAGAATTCACTGAATGCCCATGGGCACATTCACGTTTTTCACCAAGCGAATGCGATAATTCTTGGTCGATGCTCCAGCTTTTGAAATCACCGTACCATCTTTAAAAGAGAAGGTATAGGCCTTCTGATCACAATAATAACGTAAATCCAGACTCAACGGATCTCCGTCTAATTCCTGTAGTAACTGCAAAAATGGGGTGACCTTTTCCCCACCTAGTTGTTTGCGCATGATATTAGCCTCGTCTTTTGTGGGAATATGCCAATCTGTTATTTCCTTTTCCACATAGTCAGCATAGCTTTCATCGCTTGGTTCCCATTCTTGCAAGCTTACCAACAGCAACTTGGCTTGCTTACCATCCTCGGATAGACCTAACGCTACTGCATGGCCTTCCCATCGGTCTATTGTCAGGGTATCTGCAGACCATACTTCTTCCATCTCCTCCTCATCGAAAACTACTTCTATGCAGCCAAACTGTAAGAACGAGAGGAATAATAATAGTATTATAATCTTAAACTTCATTGTTTTAATAAGAAAAACCATGGCTTTTGGACTCGCTTACCATGGCTGTTTACTAATACGTTCCGGAAAGTTCTCCCCAAGTGTTATCCACTTGAATAGAGAAACCAAACTCATCGTCTTGGAAGAAATTTCCAGTGTACGATGTAATACTTCCTATTTTCAGCGGAACTTGTTGAAGATTCACGGAATACAAACTCTCATTCTTGCTATTCAAGGCACTAACCTTTATAGCTACTGTGGAATTACCCGTAGACAAATCCGCCTCAGTAAGATAAAGGTTCAAACGAGCATTTAAGTTTACCGTTCCTACCTTATCGGCAGGAATAGTGATGGTATTTGACCAAGGAACAACTTGATCAGCAGTGGCTAAACCAGTAGTTGCATCAAAGTGATTTGCCGCATTCGTAACCTCAAACAGCAAGGAAGAGATACCCTCTGGAACTGCACCTTTCATATATATTCTAAAAGATGAAACCATGGGCTCTAAGGTAAGCGTTAAGTCCTGCGTTGCAGCTTTCACCTCCAATGTCTGATACGCACGGAAGGTAATGGGAACCATTTGGTTCTCAAAATACACATCCTTCGGATTTGTAAGTGTAGCATGTCCCCCGTAAGAAGAAGCATTACCCACTGCCAGGATTTGATACTTGCCATAAGCTACGTCTTGAAGAACCAGCTTACATGCTTGCGTGTTAGTTACATCTAGTGACACAGATTTATAAAGGGTTAGATTCCCCTGGTTATCAGAGGAATACAAAGCCAAATCTACTGTTTTCAATACATCTTTTGCATCGACAACAGCACGTGTCATTTCTGTTAATTCAGGGCTTCTGACCGATATCTGTAGAGTTGCAAATTTAGCCTCGGGTAACTCTTCGGTCAGCGTGGTTGAACATGAGGCTGTGATAAGGCTCAAAAAGGCCCCCAACAGTTTAATCTTGTTCATAAATATTAAATGGATTAAGTATAAGGATTCGAATGTCCAAAACTTAGAAGCTCATACGCAATCCGGCAGCAAATATAAATGATTTGTCTTAATTGACAAAAAAAAGCGAATAAAAATTAGAATTGAGGTTCCTCTGCAGCCAAGAAATGCTCTTCTGCAGGGATTTCATAGGGTTTACCCTTCCGATCTTTCAGATATATTACATTTAAAGTATAGTCCAGACTTTCCAATGTCTGAGCACGCTCATTGCCCTTTAACTGACATTCCCAAATGGTAACACAATGCCAACCCATACGGGCAAGCTCATGCTGTACACGCTCATCGCGCTCCCTGTTTCTACGGAACTTTTCTACCCAGAACGACTGGCGGGTAGCAGGTATCTTGCAGCAAGCAGAACTCTCCACAGGGTCTGTCAGCTTGGCCATATGCCCGTGCCAGAAACACCCATTTATAAAAATACACGTGCGATATTTGGCCAGGACAATATCAGGCTTTCCCGGTAAACGATGGTGATTTAGCCTATACCTATATCCCCTATGCCACAAGAAATGTCGCACTATCAGCTCCGGGCGAGTGTCCTTGCTGCGGATAGCGGCCATATTAGCGTGTCGTTGCTCAGGGGTCATGCTGCAAACCCTTTTTTATAAACCGGATAAACGTATTTGACAAAAACCAACAGATGGAATACAAAAATCACTCCAAATAGAATACATGCTGCTGTTTCAGGCATGAGATAAACTATTCCATTCATATCTCCACCACCTACGAAACGGTAAATAACAGAGAGATATATAGGGTCAAGGAACATAAATGTCATAGTGACATAGTACCCTATGGCTTTTACCATCTTACTCTGCCTCAGACAAATAGACTTGGACAAAACTATACAAACCCAGGCAGCAATAAAGGTAGCAACAGGACCTGCTATGCAGAACAAGCCCAACTGGGTATCGGTCATCTGTTCTCTATAGATATCTATCTGTACACCAAAAATGGACATGACATTTATAGCCTTAAACACTCCGGTAATAATCGCATAAAGCAGATGAGCACCCTCATGAATGACATAATAGGCAATCAATGCAGTAAATACACCTGCATACTGGCGAATAGCTTTACTTTCCATAATCTTTTCATTTTTTACAAAAGCAAAAATAGGAAGAAAACAGGAACTGTCCAAATAAGTGGGATAAAAGATGGAAAAATGGGACGAATGGTTGTTCAATAATATATTTCTGCGTAATTTTGCACCACAAAGGAATAGGACATGAAAATTGTACTTATAGGCGCTGGAAATTTAGCTACAAATTTAGGGAAGGGATTGCTACAAGCAGGTCATGAGATAGCACAGGTTTTTTCTAGGACCATGGAATCTGCAGGAGCATTGGCAGATATATTAGGCAGTAAACCTATCACAGATTTAGCGCAAGTCTGCAACGATGCAGATATTTACATTTTAAGCGTAAAGGATACAGTCTTGGAAGACGTACAGCGCACCTTATTAAAAGGAAGAGAGCATGTACTCATGGTACATACAGCTGGTTCCATGAAAATGGACGTGTTAGAGGCAGATCGTAGAGGTGTGTTCTATCCGCTACAAACCTTTTCCAAGGGGAAAGAAGTAGATTTCAAGGAGATTCCATTTTTCTTGGAAGCCAACCATGAAGAGGATTTAGCAGTAATGAGAGAACTTGCAGAAACACTTACGGACAAAATCTATGTCTTGAGTTCCAACGACCGTAAATGGTTACATGTAGCTGCTGTATTTGGGTGTAATTTTGTGAACCACTGCTACAGCATGGCTGCAAATCTACTAGAAAAGCATGATATACCTTTCTCCGTTATGCTGCCTTTGATTGCAGAAACCGCAGAAAAGGTGAAAGAGATTCATCCAAAAGATGCACAGACTGGACCGGCCATGCGTTGGGATACAAATGTAATGGACCGGCATTTAGGCTTACTAAACGACCAACCTGATCTGCAAGAAATTTACAGACTATTTAGTGAACATATTCATAAAGCGCAGTAAATCAACTTCGCTTTATCTTTTCCATGGCCTTACCCTTAGCTAATTCGTCCACTAATTTATCCAAATAGCGAAGTTTCTGCATAAGTGGATCTTCTATATTTTCCACCTTTATACCACAAATGGTGCCAGTAATCTTTGAACTTGCAGGATTCCATAGAGGTGCATTACGCAAGAAATCTCCATAATTTATATCCGTCAACAACATATCTTCCAATTGTTGTGGAGTATATCCGGTAAGCCACTGCGTAATCTCCAACACTTCGGCACGTGAGCGCCCTTTTCGCTCTGCCTTCTGAATGAGCATGGGATATACAAAGGTAAATTTCATTGCAAAAACTTTATCATTCGATGCCATAATAACTGATTTTGGCAGCAAAGGTAGGACTTTTTTTGGAAGTTTCAACACCTTTGCTTATTTTTGCGAGGATGAACCATAAAACAATAAAACATGAAAACACCATTTCTTCTTTTGGGATTGGGCCTTACTACCCTTCCGGTACTGGCACAACAAAATGATCCAGAGCCGGAACCAATGCGTCCTGGCATGTCAGAATACTGGAACCCCAAACCTGCAGTAGTCACACCAGGAGTTACTATGGAAGCTCCATCGGACGCTATCATTCTATTTAACGGACAGAATCTAGATGAATGGACCACCGATAAAGGTACACCTGCTCAGTGGAAAGTGGAAGGGAACGTAATGACCATAGACAAGAGCAAGGGTGATATCTTGACAAAACGGAAATTCAACAGTTTTCAACTGCATATTGAATGGCGTATCCCAAAAGATATACAAGGTACAAGCCAGGCTCGGGGTAACAGTGGAGTATATCTTCAAGACATGTATGAGGTACAAGTGCTAGACAGTTATGAAAATCCTACCTATGTGAATGGTCAAGCCGGCTCTGTATATAAGCAGACACCACCACTGGTTAACGCTATGCGCAAACCTGGCGAATGGAATGTCTATGATATCATTTATACTGCACCTGTATTCAAGGAAGATGGAACCTATCTCTATCATCCATACGTGACCGTACTTCATAATGGCGTATTAGTACAGAACCACACGGAGATACAGGGTACAACAGAATACATAGGCTTCCCAAAAGTGAAGAAACACGGTGCGGGTCCTATCCGCCTGCAGTCTCACGGGGACCCAAGTGCTCCTATCAGCTTTAGGAATATCTGGATTAGGGAACTTTAATCAGAACTTATAGAACACACCCAAAAGGATATTACGTGGACGTATATTATACGAAGTAAACGAATGGGTGAAATTAGCTGAATCTACCAGGGTATAATTATAGGTATCGTGATTGAGGATATTAGTGGCAGTTAGCAATAGCTGCCACTTTTCATTGAGATTATACTCTGCCTTGAAATCTGCCAAAACCAGATTCTTGGACTGATTATCGCTAAATTCTGTGTAGTAATGTTCTCCTAATAAACTGAAATTCAACTTATCCCATGGAGAGAAGATGAGTTCCATGGTCTGGGTAATAGAATGAGTATCATGCTTGTCAAAGTCGGACATTTGCATACTAAATGTACTATAATCCAACTTATAAACCATATTACACCAATTCAAAAGTTTGCCGTTTACATAAGGAGAAAGGGTATATGAAGAAGAATTGGTATGCATGAACTCCATAGGGCTAGCTTGGCGAAGTAAATAACTCTTATCGGTCATAACCTGAACTGCTAGGCCTATCTTACCACGAAGGAATGCAATACCTTTATTCACATCGGCACTCAGGGACAGCGAATTACCAGATGGGATATCCGGTGCTGCCACATACTGTGTAAGCACAAAGAGATCATGGAAAGAACGACTAATCAAGTATGGGTTCTTAGACCGGCTGTAATTCACAGAACCATTTGCAAAGAAG
>JAUNHZ010000060.1 GCA_030523705.1 Bacteroidales bacterium | reverse complement strand
GTTCTCACGTGCGCTTCTTGATACGTTCTCGCGTATGCTTCTTGATGATCTGTCGCTGATTCCTCTTGTAGCATGATCTCTTGTACTTCTAGAGATGGTGTTGCGTCCACGATTATCGGCAATTCTGTTTCTGCCAGTGTTTCCGTTTATGATACGGGTTGGTCTGCGGTCTACTCTCTGGATGCGAGATACTGCATGGCGGTGCATATCGAAGCGATCTCTGTAGTAGTGTACGTGGTGATAATGACCTCCGTTATAGTGGTAATATACTCTTGGGAAACCAAAATAGAAATGGGTGCGTACATAGTAGTTGTAAATGCCAAAAGCCCAACCACCACGATAGATGTAAGCAGGACGAAGGAAATAAGCTCTGTCTAAGAAATACTCCCACTGCCAGTCATAAAGAACATAGCTCAAGTCCTGGTAACGACGGTCGTAGTACATGTCATAAATGCCATCTACTGGGCCAAGAGCGCGGAAGTAGTCGTAGTTGATTTCATACACGTCGTCTGCCTGATCTTCGGTCAGGTTCAGCTCGTACATCATCTTGTCGGTTAGGAAGCGTGCCTCTTCTCTTGCACGTTCAACACTCAATGCATTTGCGTTCACAGCTACTGTGAAAACAGCCAACAAAGTTAAGATAACCTTTTTCATTTCTATAGCGTTTAAATCGTTAGTATTTCTTTTTCACATTGCAAAGATAAGGCGGGACTTTTCCTAAGGCAAGAGAAAAACCCTAAAAGAGTGGGGGATTTTCCCTAATTCAATTTTTGAGCGTAAAATGAAAGAAAGGCCCGTTTCTCAACGAACCTTTCTCCTAAACTTAAAACAACCAACAAAAGAAATAGATAACTATTTGAAGTTAATCTATTTATGTCTTTATCTGATAAACATGATTTCTCTATATTTTGGCAATGGCCAGATTTCATCATCAATAACCATTTCCAATTGGTCAATCTCATAACGGATTTGATCCAGGTATGGATTTACCGTGTCATGATAGGCAATAGCCTTTTCACGTGCATTTTCAATTCGGTTAGCCACCTTACGTGCCTCTATCATCTCGTCAACCTTAGAAGTAATGTTCTTGGTATGCATGGAAATCTTCTTGATGAGCTTCATGTTCTCTGCAGAAAGTTCATTTGCTTCATCGCCAAAGATATCCTTTACCTTATGTACATTATCTATAAGGGCACTCTGGTAACGAGTGGCAATAGGGATGATATGATTGATGGCCATGTCACCAAAGATTCTGGCTTCAATCTGTACGGTCTTGGTGTAGGTCTCCCATTTGATCTCGTTACGTGCTTCAAGCTCTGTCTTAGTCATGACGTTCTGTGACTCAAACATCTTGATGCTAGATTCATCCAAGTAACGGTCAAAGATCAGTGGACAGCTCTTTTCTACATCCAAACCACGATTTGCTGCCTCTTCTACCCATTCATCTGAATAGCCATTGCCATCGAAACGGATAGCCTTACATGCCTTGATATCTTCACGCAACACCTTCAGCACAGCTGTGGTTGTAGATTTTCCTTCTGCAATAAGGGCATCTACACGTACCTTGAAACTTACCAAAGCCTCTGCTACTGCAGTGTTCAGTGCTATCATGGCTGACGCACAGTTTGCTCCAGCGCCAACTGCTCTGAACTCAAAGCGATTACCTGTGAAGGCAAAAGGCGAGGTACGGTTACGGTCGGTATTATCAATCAGCAACTCTGGAATAGAAGGGATATCCAGTTTCATACCCTGTTTACCAGAAAGAGTGATCAATTCATCTTCGTCAGTCTCTTCCAGATGGTTCAGCAGACTGGTAAGCTGCTTGCCCAAGAATGAAGAAACAATAGCAGGAGGAGCCTCGTTTGCACCCAAGCGATGTGCATTGGTTGCACTCATGATAGATGCTTTCAGCAAACCATTATGCTTATAGACACCCATAAGGGTTTCAACAATAAAGGTCACGAAGCGTAAGTTCTCCTCTGGGGTCTTGCCTGGTCCATGCAGCAGTACACCGGTATCAGTACTCAGCGACCAGTTGTTGTGCTTGCCGGAACCATTCACGCCAGCAAAAGGCTTTTCATGCAGCAGGCAGCGGAAACCATGCTTACGTGCAATCTTCTTCATCAACATCATAATCAGCATGTTGTGATCGATTGCCAGGTTACACTCCTCGAAGATTGGTGCCAACTCAAACTGGTTTGGAGCAACCTCGTTATGGCGTGTCTTGCATGGAATACCTAATTCCAGGGCCTGAATCTCCAGGTCTCTCATGAATGCGCTCACTCTCTCAGGGATAGAACCGAAATAGTGGTCATCCATCTGTTGGTCCTTTGCTGAGCTGTGTCCCATTAGTGTTCTTCCGGTCAGCAAAAGGTCTGGGCGTGCACCATACAAACCTTCGTCAACCAAGAAATATTCCTGTTCCCATCCCAGATTTGTAACAACTTTCTTTACTTCAGGATAGAAATAATGGCATACTTCTGTAGCAGCATTATTTACTGCACGGAGTGCTTTCAGCAATGGTGCTTTATAGTCAAGTGCTTCACCTGTATAAGAGATGAAGACTGTTGGAATCATCAATGTGTCGCCAATGACGAATACTGGTGAGGTAGGATCCCAGGCAGAATAGCCTCGTGCCTCGAAAGTACTGCGGATACCACCACTTGGAAATGAAGAAGCATCAGGTTCTTGTTGTACAAGTGACTTTCCTGAGAATTCCTCAATCATTCCACCTTTAAAGTCGTGCTCCACAAATCCGTCATGCTTCTCAGCTGTAGTGTCTGTAAGAGGCTGGAACCAGTGGGTGATATGTGTCGCGCCCATATCCATGGCCCATTGTTTCATACCTGCTGCAACTTGATCTGCAATGGCTCTGTCTAAAGGTGCACCATTGTCCATCACGTCACACATCTTATCATAAACTTTCTTTGGCAAATATTTAAACATCTTCTGTTTGTTGAAGACGTATTTTCCAAAGAATTCCGATGGTCTTTGTTCTGGAGCAGGTACTTCTACTGGCTTTTTTGAGAAAGCTTCACCTACAACTTTGAATCTTAATTTTGACGACATAATACCTAATTAAATAAGTCTTTTGATTTTTTGTTATCTCTCAATTCCATTAGCTGTCAAAAAGAAATGTGTTTTTGCTATTTGCTTACATGTGTATCTTGTTGATTGCTAATTATGTACGCAAATTTACTTTAAAAATGGAACATGACAAATAACTTACATTAATATTTTGTATCAATCATCAAAACATTTATCTCATCCATTTCTTCAAACGGTTTACTGCTTCTTCACAATCTTCACGCTGGCCAAAGGCTGTGAGGCGGATATAACCTTCTCCCGATGGACCAAATCCTACACCTGGAGTGGTTACTAAGTGTGCCTCGTAAAGCATCTTCTCAAAGAATTTCCAAGAACTCTCTCCGTTTGGTGTCTTGAACCAGATGTATGGTGCGTTTTCTCCACCGAAACATTTGATTCCCAAACTAGTAAGTGCGTTGCACAGCATCTTGGCATTTCCCATATAATAGTCAATAGTAGCTTTAACTTGCTGCTTGCCTTCTTCTGTATAGATAGCTTCTGCTCCTCGCTGGGTGATATAAGAAGCACCGTTGAATTTTGTACACTGGCGACGGTTCCACAACTGGTTTAGGGATACTTTATCTCCTCCTTCTGTAAGTGCAGTAACCTCCTTAGGAATTACGGTATATCCGCATCGAACTCCTGTAAAGCCTGCGGTCTTTGAATAGCTGTGGAATTCTATGGCGCATTTCTTTGCACCCTTGATCTCATAGATAGAATGAGGAATCTCTGGGTCCTGGATAAATGCCTCATAAGCTGCATCATACAGAATCAGACAGTCGTTCTCCAAGGCATAATCTACCCATTTCTTCAGTTCTTCACGGGTAATGACGGTACCAGTAGGGTTATTTGGATAGCAGAGGTATACAAAATCCAGTCGCTTCTTTGGAATTTCTGGAACGAAATTGTTCTCTGCATTACATGGCATGTAATGTACGTTATTCCAATGGCCGTCCTGGAACATGCCTGCTCTTCCTGCCATCACATTAGAGTCTATGTAAACAGGGTAGATAGGATCTGTCACGCCAAAGATATTGTCAAGTCCCAAAATGTCACCAATGTTACCGGTGTCGCTCTTGGCGCCATCGCTTACGAATATCTCACTGGTTTCCAGCTTAATGCCTCTTGGAGCAAAATCATTCTTTACGATAGCTTCCTGTAAAAAGTCATATCCTTGTTCTGGGCCGTAGCCGCGGAATGTTTCAGCATGTGCCAGTTCTTCAACTGCATTCTTCATGGCTTCAATGCAGACTGGAGCCAAAGGTCGGGTCACGTCTCCGATACCCATGCGGATAATATCAGCCTTTGGATTCAGCGTCTTGAACGCATTTACTTTTTTTGCAATATCTGCAAAGAGGTAACTGTTTTGCAGTTTCAGAAAATTTTCATTAACTAATGCCATATATCTTATATCTCTCTTATTGTTCTAACTCAATTTCTCCCTCAAATGCTGTGGTGGCTGGTCCTGTCATGTAGACATGGTTGTCTTCCTCGTTCCATTCAATACTTAAGACACCACCATCCATCTCAATGGTACTCTTTCTTCCGGCTTTTCCGTTAAGTGCAGCTGCAACTGCAGTAGCACAAGCTCCTGTTCCACAAGCCAGGGTAATTCCTGATCCTCTTTCCCATACTCGCATGCGGATACTTCCGTCTTCGCGTACCTGTGCAAACTCTATATTGCAGCGTTGTGGGAATATAGGATTATGTTCCAGCTTAGGACCAATCTCTGTCAGTGGAACTTGCATGACATCGTCTACAAAAATAACAAAGTGTGGATTTCCCATGCAAACGTATGTGCCGGTGTAATCCACACTTTCAGAGCTGATAGTCCCTGCAGTCATGCTTCCCGTTGGGGTAGCCAGTTGGGCTGTGTTGCTCAAGATGGCTGTTCCCATGTCGACAGTTGCGCTAGTTACTTTGCCATCTGTTGTATGAAGCTGGAGGGTTTTTACGCCTGAAAGGGTATCTACCGTGATAGTTTCTTTTTGTGTCAGTTTGTGGTCGTAGACAAACTTGCCTACGCAGCGGATGCCATTTCCGCACATCATGGCTTCAGAGCCATCGTTGTTGAAGATGCGCATGCTGAAATCGGCCTTGTCGGATTCTCCGATGAGAATCAGTCCGTCCGATCCGATGCCAAAGTGGAACTTGCTCCATAAGATGGAAGCCTCTTCCGGATTGGCAATAGGAAAATGTGGCGTATAGACATAGATATAATCATTGCCTGCGCCATGCATTTTTGTAAAACGTATTTTATTTGTCATTTTGCTTGTTTACTTTCAAAGAATGTATCTATTTGCTTTTGTCGTGTGCAAAATTAAAACTTTTTGAATGAAAAACGGCTAAAATGAGACGTCTTTTTCTCATTTTAGCCGTTCTGTTGACATTTTTTAAGATTTAATCGATAAAACGTCGCTTCAAGTCGCCAAATTCTTCTATTCTTCTGTCACGAAGGAAAGGCCACCAGCGTCTGACGTTTTCACTGCGCTCCATATCAACTTCTACCAGCAGATTGATTTCTCTGTCTGTTGGGGCCTGTGCTATCAGTTCTCCTTGAGGTCCTGCCACAAAACTATTTCCCCAGAACTGGATACCGTTTGTCTGGCCAGAAGGATCTGGTTCCCATCCCACGCGATTCACTGCAATAACGGGCAGTCCGTTTGCAACAGCATGACCGCGCTGTACGGTAACCCATGCTTCGCGTTGTCTGTTTTGTTCTTCTGGAGTGTCACTGCTCTCAAAACCAATAGCAGTAGGGTAAATGAGTAGTTCTGCTCCTTGGAGAGCCATCAGTCGTGCTCCTTCTGGGTACCACTGATCCCAGCAGACCTGTACACCCAGCTTGCCTACAGAGGTTTGGATAGGGTGGAACCCCAGGTCTCCAGGGGTGAAATAGAATTTCTCATAATAGGCTGGGTCATCAGGAATATGCATCTTGCGATATTTGCCTGCAATGCTTCCATCTTTCTCAAAAACTACTGCCGTGTTGTGGTACAGGCCTGCAGCTCTTTTCTCAAACAGGGAAGTTACCAATACAATGCCGTACTGGCGAGCAATCTCTCCATAGAAGCGGGTTGATGGTCCAGGGATAGGCTCTGCCAGATTAAAATTCTCTGTGCTTTCAACTTGGCAGAAATAGAGTGAATTATGTAATTCCTGCAAGATAACCAACTGAGCTCCGTGTTCTGCCAGCACACTGATGTTGTGGTGCAGCTTTCTCAGGTTCTCCTCTATGTGGCCTGTGCAGGATTGTTGTACTAGTCCTACTTTTATCTTTCTCATATACCTTATAAATTATAGAATACGTCTT
This sequence comes from Bacteroidales bacterium, assembly GCA_030523705.1. Taxonomy (GTDB): domain Bacteria; phylum Bacteroidota; class Bacteroidia; order Bacteroidales; family Bacteroidaceae; genus Minthousia. Next base: position 7,381 of record JAUNHZ010000060.1, on the reverse strand, counting down.
TTGGGAACTGCATTGTCACGCAATGTAGTGAACCATGCTGTTTGATGAGTGCCCTACAGTCTATACCAACAATCTCGCGGGTAGGGAAGGCTTCTTGCAGCACTTCTTTAGCCTTTTGGTCATTCTCTGGCTGGTTATAGGTAGGGTAAAGTACCGCCTTGTTCATGATTAGGAAGTTAGCATAGGTAGCAGGAAGTCGCTCTCCATCCTCGAAAACGGGGTCAGCCATAGGAAGGGCCAGCAGTCGGTAAGGTTCTCCCTTCAGCGTCCGGGCTCTTCTCAGGTCTTCTTCCATCAGGCGGAGCTGTTCGTAGTGCTCGTCATCCTTATCCAGACACTGTACATAGGCTATGGTATCCATAGGGCAAAGTCTGGCCAGGGTATCCACATGGCTGTCGGTGTCATCTCCTGCTAGATAGCCATGATTTAGCCAGATGACTTGCTGGAGCTTGAACTCGTCTTTGAGTCGTGCTTCTATCTGTGGCTGATCCAGTGGCTCATTTCTGTTAGGTGCAGTCAGGCATTCGGTAGTAGTGAGCAGTGTTCCGCAGCCATCGCTTTCTATAGAACCGCCCTCAAGCACGAAATCCAGGCAATCCTTGTATTTACCGTTCAGGAGCTTGGCTTCGGCCATTCTCCGGCAAATCTGGTTATCCAGGTTCGAAGCAAACTTCTGGCCCCATCCGTTGAAGCGGAAGTCAACCAGTTCAGGACCTTGCTCATTCACGGTGGTGATGAAACCATGGTCTCTGGCCCATGTATCATTTGTAGGGCAGGTAAAGAATGTTATGTTCGTCAGGTCTTCCAGCTGTTCTTTTACCACTTCTGGCTCTGGTGTGACAATGATCAATGGCTCTCTCTTAGCTATCTCGCGGGCAATCTGCTTGAAGCATGCTGTTACTTCGTCAAGCATGTAAGCCCAGTCTGTACCGGCATGAGGCCAAGTCAGCTGAATGGCGCTCTGCTCTTCCCATTCAGCAGGAAGATAGGAATGTCTGACCTTTTTCTGTGTGGCCATGAACTCTGTGGCATTCAGTCTCAGGGTCTTATCTTCATCTTCCGTTTTAATTTGCATCGCAATTAATCCCATATGTCCTTATTTTTTTTGCAATATTCGGAAAAAAATGGCATATTTGCAAGTGAAAGGTGTGTTTTCCCTCCACGGAATAGGGAAAATCCCCTAATCATTTAGGATTTTCAATTTGCAAGAAGGACAAAAACCCCTTACCTTTGCCGTAGAAAAAATAAAATACTAACCGCTAAAACATAACGATTATGAAAAAGATGATTCTTTCCCTGCTTGTTGTAATGACTAGCATCAGCGCTTCCGCAATGTCAAGCTCTCGCGCTCGTCAGGAGGCATGGTTCTTGACCGATAAGATGGCGTATGAGTTGTACCTGACCGAGGGTCAGATGGAGGATGTGTATGAGATTAATTACGACTACTTCCGTGCCTTGGGTTCTGTTACAGGTATCTACAATTCACACTTTGATCGTCGCTCTCGTGAGTTGCAGTGGGTGCTCACTCCATGGCAGTGGCGTAGATATGTGCAGATTGACTACTTCGTGAATCCAGTTCGAGTATTGAATAACGCTTGGTATTTCAATGTATACACTCGCTATTCTCGTGGCATCAATTACTACAACAAACCAGTAGTCTATAAGACTTATGTAGGTGGACATCTGGATAGCCGCGACTACTACAAGAACCGTCAGAACATCCACTTGCAGGCAGTGAAGAACCGCCGTGGCAATTCAAACGTCGACCGTCACTATACCACTCCATCTTATGTGAACAAGAAAGATGACCATAAGAATGTACAGGTGAACGTGAACATCAACAACAATAATCGCGTGGGTTCTGGCACCCGTTCAGAGCAAGTGAAGAAGCAGAATCAGGGCCAGGGCGTAATCAACCGTCGCTCAAATGGCGCAAACACCAAGCATGGTCGTTCAAACTAAGACTCAATGAAATAGATAAAGGCTGCAACTGTTGAGGTTGCAGCCCTTTTTTTATATCTTATTGGAACGGTTTATTTCTTCAGTGAAGCAATAGACTCTTTCAAAGAGGCAATCTTGCTTTCTGCATCAGCCTGCTTTTTCTTTTCCAATTCTACTACCTGTGCAGGAGCGTTAGCCACGAACTTCTCGTTGCTCAGCTTCTTCTGGATGCCCATCAAGAAGCCTTCCAGACGCTTGATTTCTGCCTCTGCCTTGGCAATCTCAGCATCAACATTAATGAGGGTACCAAGAGGGATAGCGTATTCCTGAGTGCCAATCATGAACGAAGAGGCAGCCTCACCCTTTTGCTCTACATATTCTATAGCAGAAAGGCCTGCCATCTTTGTAGCTGTGGCAGCAAGAGCCTCGTTCTTGGTGATGTTCTTTGCATCAGCAGCAATCACTTCAAGTGTGAGTGGCTCACGAGGACCGATGTTCTTAGACTGACGTACAGCACGTACACCAGAGATAAGCTGCTTCAAATCCTCGAAAGTAGCAAGGAGAGTAACCTCTTCGGCTGTTGGTGCAGGGAGGCTGAACTCACTTACCATCAGTGACTCACCATCCTTACGCTCTGTGATAGCCTGCCAGAGTTCCTCTGTGATGAATGGCATGAATGGATGGATGATATGTAGGAGCTGGTCGAAGATGACGAGAGTTGCATCGTAAGTAGGCTTGTCAAGAGGCTTTGAACAGTTGTTCTCACGGTCATATTCTGGCTTGATCATCTCCAGATACCAGCCAGAGAACTCGTCTGTGAAGAGCTTGAATGCAGCCATGAGAGCCTCGTTGAGACGGTACTTAGAATAATTGTCGTTGATTTCGGCAAACACTTCCTTGATCTTTGCGCTCATCCAAGCCACAGCCTTGGCATTGCACTCTGGCTGTGCGGAATCATTGGTCTCCCAACCCTTTACAAGGCGGAAGGCGTTCCACATCTTGTTGCAGAAGCCCATACCTTGCTGGCAAAGAGCCTCGTCGAACAGAATATCGTTACCAGCAGGAGCTGATAGCATCATACCCATACGAACACCGTCTGCGCCATATTTTGCAATAAGTTCCAGTGGGTCTGGAGAGTTTCCAAGCGACTTAGACATCTTTCTTCCCAGATTATCGCGAACGATACCAGTGAAATATACATTGCGGAAAGGAATATCCTTCATGTACTCCTCACCAGCCATAATCATACGAGCTACCCAGAAGAAGATGATGTCCGGACCGGTCACAAGATCTGCGGTAGGGTAGTAGTAGTTGATTTCCTCGTTGCCTGGGTTATTGATACCGTCGAACAAAGAAACAGGCCAGAGCCATGAAGAGAACCAAGTGTCAAGAGCATCCTCATCGCGAGTAAGCTGATCCATAGTGATAGATGGGTCAATAGCCTGTGCCTTCTTCAATGCCTCTTCCTCGGTAAGAGCAACTACGAAACGTTCCTCACCTTCAGTTGTCTCAGGCAAGAAATAAGCAGGGATACGGTGACCCCACCACAACTGACGGCTGATACACCAATCCTGAATGTTCTCCAGCCAGTTCTTGTAAGTAGTCACATATTTCTGTGGGTAGAACTTCAGCTCACCATTCAATACAGGTGGCAAAGCAATGTCTGCCATGTGCTGCATAGACAAGAACCACTGCTTGCACAAGCGAGGTTCTACTGCTGTATCCTGGTTACGCTCACTGTAACCCACCTTGTTGTCGTAATCCTCAATGTGATCCATCAGGCCGGCAGCCTCCAGATCCTTGGCAATCTGCTTACGTACAACCATACGGTCCTGACCTACATAGAGAGGGCTCTGGTCAGAGATTGTACCGTCTGGATTAAAGATATCGATAGTCTCCAGGTTATGGGTCTTACCCAGCGCATAGTCATTGACATCGTGAGCAGGAGTAACCTTCAGACATCCGGTACCAAACTCAATGTCTACATAACGGTCCTCAATGACAGGGATTACGCGTCCTACGAGTGGTACGATAACCTTATGGCCCTTCAGCCACTGGTTCTTAACATCCTTAGGGTTGATACACATAGCAGTATCACCCATGATGGTCTCAGGACGGGTGGTAGCTACTACAGCATAGAAACCTTTCTCGTCTTTATGGAACACTTCGCCTTCCTCACCTGTGAGAACTACAGGATTAACGTCGGCATCAGCAACATAGTACTTCAGGTGAAAGAGCTTAGACTTCTCTTCACGGTAGATAACCTCTTCGGTAGAAAGAACGGTCTGAGCCTTAGGGTCCCAGTTCACCATACGGAGACCACGATAGATAAGTCCTTTATCGTATAAATCGCAGAAAACCTTCAATACAGATTCTGAACGCTTCTCATCCATAGTGAAGGCAGTACGGTCCCAGTCGCACGAAGCGCCAAGTTTACGCAACTGCTTGAGGATGATTCCTCCGTGCTCATCGGTCCATTCCCATGCGTGCTTGAGGAACTCCTCGCGGGTCAGGTCACGCTTCTTGATGCCCTGCTGAGCCAGTTTGTTCACTACCTTAGCCTCGGTAGCAATAGAAGCATGGTCGGTACCTGGTACCCAGCATGCGTTCTTTCCATCAAGGCGAGCCTTACGGATAAGGATATCCTGGATGGTGTTGTTCAGCATGTGACCCATGTGAAGCACACCGGTAACGTTTGGTGGAGGGATTACAATAGTATATGGCTCACGGCCATCAGGCTTAGAGCTGAAAAGCTTGTTGTCTAGCCAGTATTGGTACCATTTACCTTCTACGTCGGCTGGATTGTATTTACTTGCTAATTCCATGTTTTTTATGTGATTTTTATTCTATTCCAAATTTAGCGTGCAAATTTACAAAAAAAGAACAAATTAGGAGAATGCTTTCTTATAAATAATGAAAAGAGGGGTATTATTTTGGCTGTACAACGAAAATGTCCTATCTTTGCATAAATTTTGCAAACATTTTAAAAAGTAAATTGAAAATGAAGAAGTTGTTTTTAATGGCAGTTGCAGCATTGGCGCTGACTGCTTGTGGCAATGGTAATTCAACTGCTGCAGAAGAGGAAGTTGTTGTTGAGTCTTCAGAGGAATTGAACGAGCTGATTGAGACAGTCAACAAGGCTGCAGCTACTGTAGATGCAGAGACTAAGGCTCTGATTGAGAAGGCAAACGAAGGTACTGCTACAGAAGAGGAGAAGACTACTCTGCTCCAGAAGCTGAAGAAGATTGGTGCTGAGGTTGTAGTAGGCGACAAGACTTTGGAAGGTGGTGTAAACGCTGCTAAGGAAGCTGTTGCTGGTTCTGCTGATGAGGCTAAGGAATTGTTGAACAAGGCTACCGATGGTGGCGTTGAAAAGGCAGAGGCTGCTAATGCAAAGGTTGAAGAGACCAAGCAGAAGGTTGAGGCCGTAAAGGAAAGCGCAGCTCAGCTGAAGGGCGCTATCGATGCTTTGAAGAAGAAATAATAAAGAATAGGACATGTTTAGAACCAAAACGTGTGGAGAACTTCGCATCTCCAATGTTGGTGAAGAGGTAACATTGGCAGGCTGGGTACAGCGTGCTCGTAAGATGGGAGGCATGACCTTTGTGGACTTGCGCGACCGTTACGGCATCACTCAGCTGGTATTCAATGCTGAGACCAATGCAGACCTCTGTGAGCAGAGCAACCACCTGGGCCGTGAGTTTGTCATCCAGGTTGTAGGTACTGTAAATGAGCGCTCTGCCAAGAACAGTAAGATTCCTACCGGCGATATCGAGATCATCGTGAACAAGCTAAACATCCTGAACGTATCGGATGTTCCTCCTTTCACTATTGAGGATGAGAGCGATGGTGGTGACGATATTCGTATGAAATACCGCTATCTGGACTTGCGTCGTAATCCAGTTCGCCGTAACTTGGAATTGCGCCATAAGTTCGCTTTCGAGGTACGCCGCTATCTGGATCAGCAGGGCTTCCTGGAGATTGAGACTCCAGTATTGGTGAACTCTACTCCTGAGGGTGCACGCGACTTCGTGGTACCTTCTCGTATGAACCCTGGACAGTTCTATGCATTGCCTCAGAGCCCTCAGACTTTGAAGCAGTTGTGCATGGTGGCAGGTATCGACCGCTACTTCCAGATCTGTAAGTGTTTCCGCGATGAGGACTTGCGTGCCGACCGTCAGCCAGAATTCACTCAGATTGACTGTGAGATGAGTTTCGTGGAGCAGGAGGATATCCTGCAGATGTTCGAGGGTATGAGCCGTCACTTGTTCAAGACCATCTTGAATATTGACATCCCAACCTTGCCTCGCATGACTTGGGCTAACGCCATGAAGTTCTATGGTAGCGATAAGCCTGATACCCGTTTCGGTATGGAGTTCGTGGAATTGAAGAACGTACAGCCAGACAATGCTTCTCGTGAAATCGTAGAGAGCATTTTCCCAGAGGGATTTAGCGTATTCGATGGTGCTGCTTATATCGCAGGTATTTGCTGTGAAGGACAGGCTGTCTATACCCGTAAGCAGTTGGATCAGTTGACCGACTTTGTAAAGCGTCCTCAGGTAGGTGCTAAGGGTCTGGTTTATGCTCGTGTACAGGAAGATGGCAGCGTAAAGAGCTCTATCGATAAGTTCTATGCACCAGAGGTCATGAAGCAGGTTGCAGACAAGATGAATGCAAAACCAGGCGACTTGATCCTGATTCTCTCTGGCGATGATGCCATGAAGACTCGTAAGCAGCTTTGTGAGCTTCGTCTGGAGATGGGTGCCCGTATGGGTCTTCGCTCTAAGGATAAGTTCTCTTGCCTCTGGGTCATCGACTTCCCAATGTACGAGTGGAGTGATGAGGAGCAGCGCTTGATGGCTATGCACCACCCATTCACTTCTCCAAAGCCAGAGGATATCCCATTGCTGGATACCGATCCTGCTAGCGTACGTGCTAACGCTTATGATATGGTTATCAATGGTGTTGAAGTGGGTGGTGGTTCTATCCGTATCCACGATGCAAAGCTTCAGCAGAAGATTTTCGAGATCCTGGGCTTTACTCCAGAGCAGGCACAGCTTAAGTTTGGCTTCTTGATGAATGCCTTCAAGTTTGGTGCACCTCCTCACGGTGGTCTGGCTTATGGTCTGGATCGTTTCGTGAGCTTGTTTGCTGGCTTGGATAGCATCCGCGACTGTATTGCATTCCCTAAGAACAACAGTGGCCGCGATGTTATGCTCGATGCTCCTGGCAAGTTGGATCAGAGCCAGCTCGATGAACTTTGCCTGGCTATCGATATCAAGGAATAATATCCCTAAATATCACATAAAGAAAAGTGTATCACATTGTGGTACACTTTTTTTTGGCTATACCATTGTTTTTTCGTAAATTTGCCTAAAATTCTGAATAACCTCAAATCCGCAAGTAAACTTCAAAAGGACTCTTTGAAGCCGAAGAGTCC
>JAUNHZ010000059.1 GCA_030523705.1 Bacteroidales bacterium | reverse complement strand
TAATTCTGTGCGGATACGATGGGCAAGATGTGCCACTTTCTCTGCTTGATAGAAAGGATCACCGCCGGAGAATGTCACATTGAAATCATTGTATTCGATGACTTTCAGCAACTCTTCTTCGCTGACCTCTTTCCCGGATTTGGGATCCCAACTCTGTGGGTTGTGGCAACCAGGGCAGTGATGGGTACATCCGGCAAAGTATATGCTGGTTCTTAAACCTGGACCATCGACGGATGTACCCTCATTAATATCAATTACTTGCAATGTCATATTATTTGTGTACAACACGGTCGCGTAATTCTGCCAATTTACCAGAATTCCATCGGTCTGTAGTTCCTACCAAGTAACCAGTGATACGCTGCAAGGTATCAATGTGAGTGCTACCGCACTTAGGGCAAACAGTCAGACCTTCTGTTGCATCCTCATAACCACAATCCATGCAACGGTTACGGTTGTGATTTACAGATCCATAACCAATATTGTACTTATCCATCAAGTCGACGATGTCCATGATAGCCTGTGGGTTGTGAGTAGCATCGCCATCAATCTCTACATAGAAGATGTGGCCACCACGAGTCAAATCATGATAAGGCGCTTCAATTTCTGCTTTGTGACGTGGACTGCACTTGTAATATACAGGTACGTGGTTAGAGTTGGTGTAGTAATCCTTATCGGTTACGCCTGGGATAATACCAAACTTTTTCTTGTCGAACTTGGTGAAACGGCCAGAAAGACCTTCTGCAGGTGTTGCCAGGATACTATAGTTGTGCTGATACTTCTCGCTGAACTCATTTGCTCTGTCGCGCATGTAAGTTACAATCTTGATACCCAGCTCTTGAGACTCCTCACTTTCTCCGTGGTGCTTTCCAGTAAGTGCAATCAGACACTCTGCCAATCCAATGAAACCGATACCTAAAGTTCCCTGATTGATGACAGACTCAATGGTATCTGTAGGACCTAGTTTCTCTGAACCATTCCACAGCTTGCTCATAACCAGTGGGAACTGTTTAGCCAAAGCAGTCTTCTGGAATAAGAAGCGCTCATGCAACTGTCTTGCTGTAATGTCCAGAACTTCGTCTAACTTAGCAAAGAATGCGTTGATTCTTGCTTCCTTATCTTGAATGTCCATGACTTCAATAGCCATGCGAACGATATTCATTGTACTGAAACTCAAGTTTCCGCGACCGATAGAGGTCTTTTCGCCAAAGCGGTTTTCGAAAACTCGTGTACGGCATCCCATGGTTGCAATCTCCCACTTATAACGCTCTGGGTCATCTGCCTTCCAGTTATCGTTATGATTGTATGGTGCATCCAGGTTTACAAAGTTAGGGAAGAAACGACGCGCAGTTACCTTACATGCCAATTGGTACAAATCGTAGTTACGGTCTGTTGGGAGGTAGCTTATACCTCTCTTCTTCTTCCAAATCTGGATTGGGAAGATTGCGGTGGCACCATTTCCAACACCTTCTAAGGTTGACTTCAGGATCTCGCGCATAATGCAACGTCCCTCAGCACTGGTATCAGTACCATAGTTGATAGAACTGAATACAACCTGGTTTCCTCCACGGCTATGGATAGTGTTCATATTGTGGATAAATGCCTCCATCGCCTGATGTACACGTCCAACGGTTCGGTTAATGGCATGCTGTTTTGCACGCTCTTTGCCACTCAATCCATCTAAAGGTTTTTCAAGATAGTCGTCGAATGTTGCATCGTAGAGCTCGGACAAATTCAAACCTGACATTTGCTCTACATATTTAATCTCTTCCTGATAGGTTGAACGAACATAAGGAGCCAGATAAAAATCGAAGGCTGGAATTGCCTGACCTCCGTGCATCTCATTCTGAGCAGTCTCTAATGAGATACATGCAATAACGCTGGCTGTTTCAATACGCTTTGCGGGACGGCTCTCTCCGTGGCCTGCGATAAATCCATAACGTAAAATTTGATCCAATGGATGCTGGACACAAGTCAAGCTCTTGGTTGGGTAGTAGTCTTTGTCGTGAATGTGGAGATAGTTGCCACGAACTGCGTCGTGAGATTCAGGGGACAACAAATAGTCATCAACGAAAGGCTTGGTGGTTTCACTGGCAAACTTCATCATCATACCTGCAGGAGAATCTGCATTCATGTTGGCATTTTCGCGGGTGATGTCATTGTTCTTTGCGTTGATGATTTCCAAGAAGATATCACGGGTCTTTGCACGACGGGCAACACTTCTCTGGTCTCGGTAAGCAATGTACTTCTTTGCAACTTCCTTACGAGGGCTTTTCATAAGCTCCATTTCCACCATATCCTGGATCTCTTCCACGGTGGATTGCTCTTTGCCGATGTATCCAATACGATCAACAATTCGCTGGATCAAGGCTTCATCTTCACCTCGCTCAGTCTGAAGCATAGCCTTGCGTACAGCTGCTTTAATCTTCTCTTCGTTATAGCCTACAATACGGCCATCACGTTTCTTTACGGTTTGTATCATGGAATAATTTCGTTTTTGGATTTATGCTGCAAAGCTATATAATATTTGTGTCTTATGCAAGTCAAAACTACAATATTTTGGAATGTTATATATATTTTTTGATTTACCTTTTTTGAAATGTCTATATGATATGAATTTTCGTTTTGGAAAACTTTTTGTATTTTCAAAAAATGTAAAACGAAGATATACAATGTTTAAGCTTTTCGTTTTGGGAAACTTTTGTATTTTCTGCACTCGGAAACTTTCATAGTATTGGACTGTCACTTGATGTTCAAATGTGCTAATTGTTGAATTCGTGAAAGTTATGCTTGCGAAAGAATGGTAAGAGTGAAAAAAAAGAACGTTTTTTTGGCAGTAAATAAATAAAATATTACTTTTGTAGCTATATGTGTAATTTAAATTAAGGTGTAGATTATGAGACTTGATGGAAGAAGAACGAGCTCTAATGTAGAAGACCGCCGTGGTATGAGTGCTGGTAAGGCTGGTGGATTAGGTATTGGAGGTATGATTATCGTTGGTATTATTGCTTGGCTTATGGGCGCAAACCCAATGGATGTGATTCAGCAAGCAGGTACAATGCCACAAATTGGAGGCACTTCGGAAGAGTATACTCCAACTCCAGAAGAAGAGGAACTTGCAACTTTTGCTAGTCAGATTTTGGCTGGAACCGAGGATATCTGGACAGAGGAGTTCCGTAAGATGGGTAAGACTTATGTAGCTCCAAAGTTGGTGCTTTTCAAGAATGCGGTGTCTAGTGGATGTGGTAGTGCGTCATCTTCATCAGGTCCATTCTACTGTTCTGCAGACCAGTGTGTATATCTGGATTTGGATTTCTTTACTTCCATGAAGCGTAGCATCGGTGCCGATGGCGACTTTGCTTATGCCTATGTCATCGCACACGAGGTGGGACACCATGTACAATACTTGCTGGGTACACTGGGACAGGCTCATCAGAGAATGTCGCAGGTTAGTCAGACAGAGAGCAATCAGATTAGCGTACGTTTGGAGTTGCAGGCCGATTATTTTGCAGGTTTGTGGGCATTCCATGACAACAAGCGTTTTGGCTCTTTGGAAGACGGTGATCTGGAAGAGGCATTGAATGCAGCTCAGAAGATTGGTGATGACTATCTTCAGAAGAAAGCTCGCGGCTATGCTGTACCAGAAAGCTTTAACCATGGAACCAGTGCTCAGCGCCACAAGTGGTTGAAGAAGGGACTTACGACTGGTAGCATTGCTGGTGCAGATACATTCTCTCAACCTTACGAAGCTCTTTAATTGCAAGAGAATATAATCAGAGGCTCCCTTTTAGGGAGCCTTTTTTTGTAGATAGTTCCAGCATTACATGGTGGGATGGACATTTTTTTGTATCTTTGTCCGATAAACAAAAAAAATCATGTCAGAACAAGATAGCATTAGAATTCGTGGTGCCAGAGTGAACAATTTGAAAAATATATCATTGGATATCCCACGAAATAAATTTGTTGTCATAACAGGCCTTTCCGGCTCAGGAAAATCGTCCCTGGCTTTTGATACACTGTATGCAGAAGGGCAGAGGCGCTATGTGGAAAGCCTTTCAAGTTATGCCCGTCAGTTCTTGGGCAGAATGGGTAAGCCAGAGTGTGATTTTATTGAGGGTATTCCACCTGCCATTGCTATTGAACAGAAGGTGACTAGCCGAAACCCTCGTTCTACCGTAGGCACAAGTACTGAGATCTACGAGTATGTACGCTTGCTGTATGCTAGGGTGGGAAAGACTTATTCACCCATTAGTGGACAGTTGGTAAAACGCCATACGAATGAAGATTTGGTGGATTGCATGAATAGCTATACACCGGGTACAAAATTCTTGATGTTGGCTCCTATTATGCGTAAACCCGACAGAACCTTGAAGCAGACGCTTGAAATGTACCTGAAACAAGGCTTTTCTCGTATAGAGGTCAAGGGTGAGGTTATGCGCATCGAAGATTACATGAGTCAGATGAACGAAGACGCAGTTGCCGATCTGTTCTTGGTCATTGCTCGTTTGACTGCAGATGATAGTAAAGAAAGTTTGTCGCGTTTGGAGGATGCTGCAGAGACTGCCTTTTTTGAAGGAGATGGCACCTGTATGATGCGTTTCTTACCTGCAGGTATTCTTCATACTTTTTCTGTGCATTTTGAAGCCGATGGTATGAAGTTTGAAATGCCATCGGATCAGATGTTCTCGTTCAATTCCCCACTGGGAGCTTGTCCTACTTGTGAAGGATTTGGTCGTGTTATGGGCATCGATGAAGGTTTGGTTGTCCCAAATAGAGCCTTGAGTATTTATGAAGGTGCAGTGGTTTGCTGGAGAGGCGATAAGATGGGAGAGTGGAAAAATGAATTCATCCGGAGGGCTGAAAAGTACCAGTTCCCTATATTTACCCCTTACTATCAATTAAACAGAGAACAACTGGATCTGCTCTGGCATGGAACCGTGAAGGGAAAACAAGTTGAAGAAGTCTGCTTGGATACCTTCTTCCAAATGGTGAAAGATAATCAGTACAAGATTCAGTATAGAGTAATGCTTGCTCGCTATAGAGGCAAGACCACTTGTCCAACTTGCTATGGAACTCGTTTGAAGAAAGAAGCCAATTATGTAAAGATTGGTGGAAGGAGTATCTCCGAACTTGTGGATTTGCCTATCTATGAACTTCTGGCTTTTTTCCGTAACTTGAAATTCGATGAGCGTGAAGAGGCAATTGCCCATCGCTTGATGGATGAAATCAATAGTCGCTTGCAATTCTTATGCGATGTGGGCCTTCAGTATCTTACATTGAACCGCCTAAGTAATTCTCTGTCGGGTGGTGAGAGTCAGCGTATCAATCTGGCCACATCATTAGGCAGTAGTTTGGTTGGAAGCCTCTATATCTTGGATGAGCCAAGCATAGGATTGCACAGCAGGGATACAGAGCGATTGGTTAAAGTGCTCAGGCAATTGCAAGAGTTGGGTAATACTGTGGTTGTAGTGGAGCACGATGAGGATATTATCCGCAAGGCAGATTATATTATTGATATAGGTCCTCAGGCTGGTCGTTTGGGAGGAGAGATCGTATATCAGGGTGATATGTCAGACTTGCAGCCTGGCTCCAATAGCTATACAGTCAAGTATCTGCTAGGTGAAGAGCAAATACCTGTTCCAACAAGCAGAAGGCCATGGAACAGAAGCATCAAGGTGATTGGTGCCCGACAGAACAATCTGAAAGGAATAGATGTAGAATTCCCTTTGAATGTCATGACAGTAGTCACGGGTGTCAGTGGTAGTGGTAAGTCAACTCTGGTCCGTGATATTCTCTACAATGCATTGAAGAGAAATATGGACGAGAATAGTGAACGACCAGGAGAGCACTTGAGCTTGGATGGAGATTTGGATGCCATACGAAATGTGGAATTTGTGGACCAGAATCCAATAGGAAAGTCTACTCGTTCAAATCCGGTTACCTACCTGAAAGCTTACGATGAAATTAGAAAACTCATGGCAGCTCAGCCTTTGAGTGAGCAGATGGGATATTCTCCAGCTCATTTCTCTTTCAATACCGATGGTGGACGCTGTGAAGAGTGCAAGGGCGATGGTACCGTAACGGTAGAGATGCAGTTTATGGCAGATTTGGTCTTGGAATGTGAAAGTTGCCATGGACATCGCTTTAAAAATGAGATTTTGGAAGTTCGTTTCCACGAAAAGAATATCTATGATATCCTGAACATGACTGTTAATCAGGCTATCGAGTTCTTTACAGAACACAAGCAAGCGAAGATTACCAAACTGTTGAAACCACTTCAGGACGTGGGGCTTGGCTATATCAAGCTTGGCCAGAGTAGTAGTACACTGTCCGGTGGAGAGAATCAGCGTGTGAAATTGGCTTATTATCTAGGTCAGGAAAAGAAAGATCCTACCTTATTTATATTTGATGAGCCTACAACAGGTCTGCATTTCCATGACATCAAGAAACTGCTTGAAGCATTTGATGCATTGATTGGCCGTGGACATTCACTTCTGATAATTGAGCACAATATGGAGATTATCAAGTGTGCAGATTGGCTTATCGACTTGGGACCCGATGGCGGAAATCGTGGCGGTAGCTTGGTGGTGGCAGGAACTCCAGAGACGGTTGCTGCATGCGAGGAGAGTTTTACCGGTCAGTTCTTGAAAGAAAAACTAAACATGAATAATATATGATGAAGAAAGTGAAATTGTTAATCAGCCTCGTGTGCTTGCTCTTCTCCGTTGTGCAAGTGCAAGCTCAGCTTAAGCGCGAGTTCCGTGGTGCATGGATTCAGTGTGTGAATGGCCAATTCCAGGGGATGAGTACGCAAAAGATGCAAAGTGTGTTGACTCAGCAATTAGATGAATTGCAACGTTGTGGCATTAATGCGATTTTGTTTCAGGTCCGTCCTGAAGGCGACGCACTCTATGCTTCTAAATACGAACCTTGGAGCCGTTTCCTCACCGGAGTACAAGGTCAGGCTCCAAACCCTTATTGGGATCCATTGCAGTGGATGGTGGATGAATGCCATAAACGTGGTATGGAAATCCATGCTTGGCTTAATCCTTATCGCGCAAAGACTAAGGGTACAAAAGCTTTGGCTTCTAACCATGCTTATCAACAGCATCCAGAACGTCATTTCTGGTTCGATGAGATGATTATCAGTGACCCTGGATTGGAGGAGAATCGCAAGTATTTCTGTACCATCATCAAGGATATCATAGACCGCTATGATGTGGATGGAATCCATATTGATGATTATTTCTACCCATATCCCGTTCCAGGTATCTCTCTGCCAGACCAACAGACTTTTGCAGCGAATCCAAGAGGATTCCAGAATATTGGTGACTGGCGTCGTGACAATGTGAATTTGCTCATTAAGGAGATTCACGAAATGATACGAGGATATAAGCCTTGGATAAAGTTTGGTGTGTCTCCATTTGGCATTTACAGGAATCAACGTTCGGATCCTAAAGGCAGCAATACAAATGGAACGCAGAATTATGACGATCTTTATGCGGATATCCTGAAGTGGGTGGATGAAGGCTGGGTTGACTATAATATCCCACAGATCTATTGGGAAATCGGGCATAGTGCCGCAGATTACGATACCTTGATCCGCTGGTGGAGCAGAAATGCAGGAAAGCGTCCTCTGTTTATCGGTCAGGATGTCATGCGTACCGTGAATGCGAAAGATCCAATGGACCCAACAATCAATCAGATGGCACGGAAGTACCAGCTTCAGCGTTCTCTGGAGAATATCGAAGGTTCTTGCCAGTGGCCTGCTAGCAGTGTTGTGGATAATGCAGGTGGCTATGGTGATATGCTCAAGAAAAATTACCACAAATATCCGGCTTTGCAACCTCTCATGCCTTTTATTGACAAGACAGCCCCTAAGAAAGTCACTAAGCTCAAGCCAGTCTGGATTGAAGATGGCTATGTGCTTTTCTGGACCGCTCCTAAGTTTAAGTATGAGATGGACCGGGCTGTTCGCTATGTCGTCTATCGTTTCAAGAAAAGTGAGCGTGTAGATCTGAGTGATCCATCCCATATCATTACGATAACTTCCAATACGTTCTATAAGTTGCCTTATGAACAAGGGAATATATCTTATACTTATGTGGTTACGGCATTGGATAGATTGAGTAATGAATCCAAGTCGGCAAAGAAGAAGATTAAATTATAATAAAAAAGCAATGGCATATTTCAATAATCGTAGAAATGTGCCATTGCTTTTATTGCCATACTTCCCTTTACAGCAGTAATAAGCCTGCTATGCCACAAAGACAAATCATGAGGATAGGGTGAATCTTGAATTTTCTGGTGCCGATGAATGTTGCACAGAATAGCGCTGTACTGATCCAGAACTGCCAAGCATTCACGTCGGGTGCAGAGAAATTCTCTTGCGTCATCAGGCACAATGCAGCTGCAGCAAGTAAACCCACCACAGCAGGTCTGAGACCTGAGAATACCATTTCTACCACTGGGTGTTTTCTGTAGCGCATGAAAAAGGCAGAAATCAGCATCATAAGAATCAGCGAAGGGAGTATCAATGATACTGTTGCTGCAACACTTCCTAATATACCCAGCCAGAGCTGACCGTCTTGATTGATTGCCGTATCGTTCATGAGGGCTGTGTATCCACAATAAGTTGCAGAGTTTATTCCGATAGGACCTGGAGTCATCTGACTGATGGCAACGATGTCTGTAAACTCAGCGGATGAAATCCAATGGTTTTTCAAAACAACCTCATCGTGGATGAGGCTAATCATGGCATAACCACCGCCAAATCCAAACAAGCCTATTTTAAAGAAGGTGAGAAATAACTTGAAAAAAATCATACTACAGTTTTTTAGTCGTTATCATCTTTTACCCTTCTAGGGTCAAACATATCAAAGAGGCTAGGTTCTTCACCCTTCTTTCTGCGCTCTTCTTCCTTTCTCTTTGCAGCTTCTTGTTGTGCAATGGCTGCTTTCTCTTTGGCTTCTGCTATGCGTTGCTGTGCTTCCGCCTCTTTTCGCATAGCTTCTTCCTTTTGCTTTTGAGCTTTATCAATCTCTGCCTGGATTTTTAAAACTTCCTTCTCTTTTTCTTTTGCTTGGCGCTCAGCTTCATCAGCTAAGATTGAAGGGTCCTCCAATTCTGCTTCTTTATCCTCGGTGTAGAACTTTCCGTAAATATAACCTCCAATTCCGGCTGCTATAATAATATAAATAGGTGAAAATCCCAGTTTCCAGATAAGTATTGCGCTCACGATTGGAATCCAAATGTTGTATTTCGTAATCTGAGCGTCTTTGGCCAATTTGAATGTAGGAGCAGCAATCAATGCTACGACAGCTGGTCGTATACCTTTGAATATGCTCTCCACAATCTCATTATCCTTGAACTGCTGGAAGAAAAGAGCAATGAGAAGGATAATGAAGAAAGAAGGAAGAATGCTTCCCAGTGTTGTTATGATTGCACCTGGAATTTTGCGAAGCTTATAACCAATGAATATACTTATGTTGACAGCAAAGACTCCTGGAGCACTTTGGGCAATAGCCACTAGGTCCAGGAATTCTTTGGCATCAATCCATTTTTTATTCTTTACCACTTCCTCTTCGATAAGAGGAAGCATGGCATATCCTCCACCTAATGTGAAGGCACCAATCTTGGCAAAGGTTAAAAAACTATCCAGATAAAAGTTCATTTCAATTACTTTTTGTTTGCTTCAACCCACTTTCGAGCATTGATGAAGATTTCCATCCAAGGAGTAACCTGGTCTGAATTCTTACGCTCAAGAGGGTAATATGCACACTGCCATGGGAAGAATGAACGCTCTGGGTGTGGCATCATAGCCAGATGGCGTCCGTCTTCGCTTGCAATACCGGCAACATTATAGTCAGAGCCATTAGGGTTTGCTGGATAACCTTCGTAGCTGTACTTCAGTACTACATTGTAGTGCTCCTCTGGCAATGGCAAGTGGAACTTTCCTTCACCATGAGCTGCCCAGATACCAAGTTTGCTTCCGCTTAATGAACCTAACATTACGCTACGGTTAGTCTGTACAGTCAGGCCAACGAATCCACATTCAAACTTGTGAGAGTCGTTGTGGAGCATCTTGCTCTTCTTCTTGTCTGTTGGGTTGATCAAACCAAGTTCAATCATCAACTGGCAACCGTTGCATACACCCAGAGAAAGGGTATCTTCACGAGCGAAGAAATTATCCAATGCAGCTTTTGCCTTAGGGTTGAAGAGGAATGCACCTGCCCATCCCTTTGCACTTCCTAATACGTCAGAGTTTGAGAAACCTCCGCAGAAGACAATCAAGTTAACGTCTTCCAAAGTCTCACGGCCGCTAATCAAGTCTGTCATCATGACATCCTTTACATCGAAGCCTGCCAAGTACATCATGTAAGCCATTTCACGCTCACTGTTAGTACCCTTCTCGCGGATGATTGCTGCATGGATGCCACTTGGGGTTCTGCGATCTGGGTCCAAGCCCATCTGGCTCATCTTACCTGAGAAATCCTTATTGATAACCCATTCCAATGGCTGCTCCTTGTAGTTCATGAAACGCTCTTTAGCCTTTCCGTTGAAGCTCTGCTTGCGGTCCAACAGATAAGAACTGCTGTACCAAACATCACGCAAGTAGTCAATGCCAAACTGGTAAGTTGCCTCGTCCTTAGTCAACAGGATGTGACGCTCCTCACATGGATTACCTAATTTAACATAGCCAATGCCTTCGTTATCCAAGAACTTCTTAACCTCGCTCTTGTTCTTGTCGCTTACCTGAATAACAATACCAGGATTCTCTGCGAACAAAATCTTAACCAGGTCGTCGCACTTGATACCATTCAAGTTGATTTCCATACCGCCCTCGGTATTTGCGAAACACATTTCAAGCAAGGTTGTAATTAAACCTCCGGCACTGATATCGTGACCTGCCATGATAAGGCCCTTGCTGATCAAGGTCTGCACGGCATTGAATGCATCGCGGAAATATTCTGGGTTCTTTACTGTTGGAACATCATCGCCAATCTTATTGCAGCTCTGAGCAAATGCGCTACCACCTAATGCTAAGTGGTCAAAGCTGAAGTCAATATGGTAGAGGGTTGATTTCTCGTCGTTAACCATAACTGGAGAAACTACTTTCTTGATGTCGCTAACCTGACCACCGGCACTGACAATAACAGTTCCTGGGCTGATTACCTTCTCGCCAGAAGGATACTTCTGAGTCATACTCAAAGAATCCTTTCCGGTAGGAACGTTAATCTGAAGGTCACAGCAGAAATCACTAAGTGCTTTCACTGCAGTATAGAGTCTTGCGTCTTCACCTTCCTGGGCACGGCAAGGCCACATCCAGTTTGCAGAGAGGCTTACGCTATCTAATCCTTCCTCTAATGGAGCCCATACGATGTTTGTCAGAGATTCTGCAACAGACAGGACTGAACCTGCTGCTGGATTAGCCAATGCAGCCTGTGGCGCATGACCAAGGGCAGTAGCAATACCCTTTACTCCACGGTAATCCAAGGCCACAACACCACAGTCGCTCAATGGCAACTGGATTTCTCCCTGGCACTGCTGACGAGCTACCTTACCTGTAACGGCACGGTCAACCTTGTTGGTCAACCAATCCTTACATGCAACTGCCTCCAACTGAAGAACGCGTGCAACCTTCTCGCTTAAGTCTTTCTCATCGTAGGTTACATCTGCATAATGACGCTCAACTGTGTTGTCACGCATGATAGTCTTAGGAGAAGAACCGAACATCTGCTCAACCTTCAAGTCGAATGGACGAACGCCGTCTGCCTGCTCAAATGAGAAACGAGCATCACCTGTAGTCTCACCAACGGTATACATAGGAGCACGCTCACGATCTGCAATGCGCTGTACATGCTCAATGTGCTCCTGGTCAATCAACAGACCCATGCGCTCCTGACTCTCATTTGCAATAATCTCCTTAGCACTCAAGGTCTTGTCGCCAATAGGAAGCTTGTCCATGTTGATCAAACCGCCGCACTCCTCTACCAACTCAGAAAGGCAGTTTACGTGACCAGCAGAACCATGGTCGTGGATAGAAACGATAGGGTTTACATCCTCCTCACACAATGCACGGACAAGGTTATATGCACGCTTTTGCATCTCAGGGTTAGCACGCTGAACGGCATTCAGCTCAATACCACTGCTGTAGCGTCCGGTTTCTACAGAAGAAACAGAACCACCACCAAGACCAATTCGGTAATTCTCACCACCCACAACAACAATCTTGTTACCTGGCTGTGGAGTACCCTTCAAGCAGTCGCGCTTGGTACCATAACCAACACCACCAGCAAGCATGATGACCTTGTCATATCCGTACTTGGTGTCAGCCTCATTCTCTTGATGCTCAAAAGTAAGTACAGAACCACAAATCAGTGGCTGTCCAAACTTGTTACCGAAATCGCTGGCTCCATTAGAAGCCTTGATCAGAATCTGTTCTGGGGTCTGATATAGCCATTCACGGACAGGAAGGATATTCTCCCACTCGCG
This sequence comes from Bacteroidales bacterium, assembly GCA_030523705.1. GTDB lineage: Bacteria > Bacteroidota > Bacteroidia > Bacteroidales > Bacteroidaceae > Minthousia. The sequence continues at coordinate 1,339 of JAUNHZ010000059.1, read as the reverse complement.
ATCTTCCTCTGTTCTTGGGTAAGAAGTCATGTAAACAGCAGTACCAGCAATAGGCCAGCTACCTACACCACCACCCATACGGTCGCGGATTTCACCACCGGTACCAGTAGAAGCACCATTGAATGGCTCCACTGTTGTAGGGAAGTTGTGAGTCTCTGCCTTGATAGAGATGACAGACTCAATATCCTTGATGACGAAATAGTCAGAAGTTGAATGATCTTTTGGTGCAAACTGCTCAATAACAGGACCTTCAGCAAAAGCTACATTGTCCTTATAAGCAGAGATGATGTGATGTGGGTTCTCCTTTGTGGTCTTCTTGATCATCTGGAACAAAGAAGACTCTTTCTCCTCACCATCAATGATGAATGTTCCACCAAAAATCTTATGACGACAGTGTTCAGAGTTGATCTGTGCAAAACCGAAAATCTCAGAGTCTGTAAGCTTGCGACCCAGATCATTCTGCACTTTCAGCAAATAATCCATTTCTTCGCGGCTTAAAGCAAGACCCTCTTGCTCATTATATTCCTCCAGATTCTCAACAAAAATGATAGGCTGTGGCTTAATATCAACCGTAAAAATGTTCTGGTTTAGGCCCTTGTACATGCGCTGAAGCATTGGGTCATATTCCGCATTCTCGTCTTTTACTGGGAAATACTCCTCAATACGCAGAATACCCTGCAAGCCCATGTTCTGAGTAATTTCAACAGCGTTAGTACTCCAAGGAGTTATCATCTCACGGCGAGGACCTACAAAAAAGCCCTCCAGTTCCTGTGCATTCTCAACTTTAGCATCACCATATAACCAGCACAATTTCTGAATGTCTTCCTGTGCAAGTTCATTGGCACACTGAGTGGCAATTATACTTTTGCCAGAAGTAAGGAAAAATAAGATCATAGAATATACATTATTAATTTGGCGCAAAGTTACCACCTTTTACGTAATATGCCAAAGATTTGGACGGCAAAGTTAAGGGAAAGTTAGGGTTTTTGACTGTTTGCCCATAGGATTAGGCTTGTTAAATTAAGATGCTGAAAATGTGAATGAACTTAAATTTGTGTACGTAAACATTAAAAGCTGTTAAAAGATGCTCTGTTTTCGCACACAATGCTTGCAAGATTCAGAAAAAGCCGTACCTTTGCATCGTGTTTTTCATAGTATTAGATTTAAGGTTAACAAAGGTTGGGTCTCAGCGGAGACCCTTTTTTTTTGTATAATCTTTTTGAGAATGCATGAAAAGTGCTAATTTTGTATCGTTTTTTTAGCAATAACAACAATAACAATAACGTAACCCTCAAATCCGCAAGTAAACTTCAAAAGGACTCTTTGAAGCCGAAGAGTC
>JAUNHZ010000244.1 GCA_030523705.1 Bacteroidales bacterium | reverse complement strand
AGGAATGCCTATCATAACAGGCGATGTTTCATGTATCAGTACCTTATCATACTTTCTAAAGAGTCCAAGAAAGATACTAATAAATATGGACGATATCAAAAAACTCAGATAGTTCAGCATCAGTCTGATACCACCGCCATTACCACGAGGTATGATAAAGCCACGAATCACCTTTACACCATTAACCGTTTCATGCCGTTTACGGAATATGCCATACCCATCATAGTATTTTCCTTTTGGATAATCGGGAATAGCTGTCAGCACCGTCACGTCATAGCCACGATTCGCCAGTTCAAATGCAACGTCATTGCATCTGAACGTTTCTGGATAAAAATGATTTGTACAGATTAGAACTTTCGCCATACCTTTAGAGTCCCTTGATAAGGGACGGCTATAATGCAGGGATTTCAGCTCTTTCTCCATACCATACGATTAACAATCCCTGTATAGGATTGGATAATCTTCACCACCTTGGTAGAGACATTCTCCTCGATATAATCAGGTACAGGGATACCATAGTCACCATTCTGATTCATCGTTACAGCAGTATCTACAGCCTGCAACAACGATTTTTCGTCGATTCCTGCGATGAAGAAGCAAGCCTTATCCAATGCCTCTGGGCGCTCTGTCGAAGTTCGAATACAAATGGCGGGGAAAGGATGGCCTACGCTGGTAAAGAAGCTACTTTCCTCAGGAAGTGTACCCGAATCCGAAACCACCGCAAAAGCATTCATTTGCAAGCAGTTGTAATCATGAAAACCGAGAGGTTCATGTTGAATAACACGCTTATCGAGCTGGAAGCCAGAAGCCTCCAAGCGTTTCCTTGAACGTGGATGACATGAATATAAGATTGGCATATCGTACTTTTCAGCCATCTTGTTGATAGCGGTAAAGAGACTCATAAAGTTCTTCTCTGTATCGATATTCTCCTCACGATGGGCACTCAACAGTATATACTTTCCTTTTTCCAAACCCAGCTTTGAATGAATATCGCTAGCCTCTATCTCTGCCAAATTCTGATGCAACACCTCAGCCATTGGCGATCCAGTAACGTATGTACGCTCCTTAGGCAGACCACAATCAGCCAAATAGCGGCGGGCATGCTCGCTATAAGCCATATTCACATCGCTGATAATATCTACGATGCGACGGTTTGTCTCCTCTGGCAGGCACTCATCCTTACATCTGTTACCAGCCTCCATGTGGAAGATGGGGATGTGCAGACGCTTGGCACCAATCACAGAAAGGCATGAATTGGTATCGCCCAATACCAATACGGCATCAGGCTTAGTTTCGACCATCACCTTGTAGCTCTTGTCGATAATATTACCCATGGTAGCACCTAAATCATCGCCAACAGCCTCCATATAAATATCAGGATCAGCCAACTTCAGGTCCTTAAAGAACACACCATTCAAATTATAATCGTAGTTCTGACCTGTATGTGCCAATAGACAATCGAAATATTGACGACACTTATTGATAACAGCTGCCAATCGGATAATCTCAGGACGTGTGCCAACGATAATCAGCAATTTCAGCTTTCCGTCATTCTTAAAATGCTTAATTTCCATTTTATATCTTTTTACTCTTTTACCTTTTCGAAGAATGTATCCGGTTTGTTAGGATTAAATATCTCGTTACAATACATCACTGTCACCAGATTCTCAGTATCACTGAGATTAATAATATTATGAGTATATCCTGGCAGCATGTGAATACATTGGATGTTATCACCGCTCACCTCAAATTCTATCACTTCATCAGAACCAATCTTACGTTCCTGTATTAAGCCATGACCAGCCACTACGATAAAGAATTCCCATTTGGTGTTATGCCAATGCTGACCTTTGGTAATGCCTGGCTTAGAGATATTAATAGAAACCTGTCCACTATTCAAGGTGTGAACCAATTCTGTGAACGAGCCACGCTCATCCACATTCATCTTCAAAGGAAACGCCACCTTCTCCTTTGGGAGATAGCTCAGATAAGTGCTATAAAGCTTCTTGGCAAAACTATTCTCGGGTATTTCTGGTATCATCAGGGTCTTAGGCTGCTCTGCAAAACTATTAATCAGTTCAACGATCTTACCTAAAGTCACTTGATGGGTAATTGGGCAATAGCAATATCTGCCATCAATTTGGGGCAGGACCTCTAATCCTTCAAATTCGCATCGATGCTCTTTTCCTTCTAAAGCATCCAGCATCTCAGTTACCAAATCATCAATATACAGCAACTCTAATTC
>JAUNHZ010000058.1:11748-14098 GCA_030523705.1 Bacteroidales bacterium | reverse complement strand
CTTCGGCTTCAAAGAGTCCTTTTGAAGTTTACTTGCGGATTTGAGGATTAATAAATTCAGAACAGTATGACAAAGATTTTTATGTAGTGGAACAAGGGGGGGATGGAAATTGACCCCAGGGGGAGAAAAAGCAGCCTCTGCAATGTCATTCTGAACGGAGTGAAGTAACCGAACTTGTTCGCTCTCATAGCGAAGTGGAGAGAGAATCTCGTCCAATTCAGGATAGTAATATTGGACGAGATCCTTCGGTTCCCTCAGGATGACAAAGGGGGGGGAGAAATTCCTTTACCCGCCCTTGTCAGGATGACAGAGGGAGGGGGGACGCACCTTGGGGGCAGACCCCAGGGGGAGAAAGAATTGTACACAATCTCAATACTTATCAGTTGTGGTCCAGCGCTGATGCAGCAGATGAGCAGCCATTTTAGGCTGACGGTCGCGGGTGAACACACCCTTCTGGTTGCTGCTGTTGGCACGGATCAAGCCCTGACCGGTCTGGAAGTCGGCAAGGTTCCATACTTGCATACCAGCCACATAGTTGCGGGTGTTGGCTTGGTTCAGGTACATCTCCAGCATTTTGCATTGGAACTCCTCTGAGAAGGCCAGCACATCGGCCGAATGGAAACCGGCATTGGCATCGGCACCAAATTCGGTAATGATGATAGGCTTGTGGTACTTGCCATGCAACTGATCCATCTCGCCCACAAAAGCCTGAGCAGATTTCTCAAATTCGCCCATAAAGGCGTACCAGCCATAGTAACGGTTCAGGCACATCACATCGCCCACCTGCATCCAGCTATCTGGCGTACCGCTCATGGCCACAAAAGTAGCAGGGCGGGTAGGATCCTGTTCCTTGGCCAGCCTTACCAACTCACCCAGACACTCAATGGCAAAATCGTTCTCGCTCTTTCCTCCTTGAACAGCCGAAGTAGCCATTCCTGCCATACCGCTCTGTCCTACACCCTTATAGGTAGGCTCATTGGCCACACTCCACATAATGACAGAAGGGTGGTTCTTATCGCGGTTGATCATCTCCTCCAGGCAATAGCGGCACTGCTCCTGGCGCGCCTTGACGTGGAAGAGCAGGCCCACACTAGGAATCTCATCGATGACCAGGAAACCCATACGGTCGGCAATGTCATATACATTATCATCGTATGGATAGTGAGAAGTACGGAAGCTGTTGGCTCCAATCCATTTCATCAGTTCATAATCGCGCACGGTAACAGGCAGGGCTGCTCCACGACCGAAGATGATGAAATCCTCGTGCCTGCCGAAGCCTCTCATCTTGACCGGCTGACCATTGACCAGCACCTCGTTGGCCGTAACACTGACGGTGCGCACACCTGTCTGCAAGGCATAGCTGTCCAGCACTTTGCTACCAGCTGTCATCTCCACCTGCACATTATACAGATAAGGTTTTCCCACATTCCAAAGCTGCACGTTAGGGATTTCCACCTTAGCCTCGGCCTGGTTACCGGCAAACTTGAAGGTTGCCGTAAAAGTGCGGCCTTCCTGATCGGAAACGGTGAGTTTTCCACCCTGGGCATTACCCGTCTTCTGCACCTTAGCCTGAATGAAACCGGTATTACCCTCGTAACTTGTAGTGCAAGTCACATCGGTAATGCTGGCTGCACGAGGCACGGTATAGAGTACCACATTGCGGTGGATACCGCTGTATGGGAAGAAATCGTAGTTCGATGCCGGAATGTTGTTCATCATGCTGGCACCGCCCAGATTACCGGTTGGAATACGGGTTGGCTTCAGCTCGTTCTCCACTTGCACCGAGATGACGTTAGGCTGGCCATACTGTACCAGTGAACTGATCTCTAAGGCAAAAGGCAGGTTACCACCCTCGTGCATGCCTGCAGGCTTACCATTCACCCACACCTTGGCTGCATAGGAGGCAGAACCGATGCGGATGTAGATCTTCTCGGTCTTCCAACTCTGAGGAATGAACGTTTTGGTCTCATACCAAGCCGTACCCAAGTAGTTGTGCAAGCCTTCAATCTGATCATTCCAGCTACCTGGCACAGCAATGTTCACTGCATCGGTAAGGCCGTTGAACCACTGCTGGTTCTCACCCACGTTCTGAGGGTCGGTCTTGAAACTCCAGATGCCAGAGATGTCCATCTTGTTACGATTGGCATTCTGCACCGGCGATAAAGCTATCAGCCGTGTATCTGCTTTCTTGAACTCATCGGCAGCTTGTGTCTGCAGGCATCCGAAGAAGCCCAGCAGCAGTGCCACCCATTTAAAATTGTTTTTCATAGTTATTTGTTTATTTGATGTCCTCCTTGGTTGGACGAGATCCTTCACTTCGTTCAGGATGACAAACTTCTTGGTTCGCTTC
>JAUNHZ010000058.1:0-11738 GCA_030523705.1 Bacteroidales bacterium | reverse complement strand
ACAATGTTGTTGTGGACAAGCATTTTAGGGACTTGCGAAACATGAATTTTTAATACTTGAACATTTTGAGCTTGAACACTGCTGTTCCACCCTCGAACACAGGACCTCCAAAGGCAGACTCATCACCGTTCAGGCGGTGAAGCACCTCCTTGCCATCCTGGAAGAAGATCTGGTCTAGAGACAAGATGCCCATTTTATCGGCCTTGCTGTTCTTGCTCTTGCCAATGCGCACAGTACCGCTGCCCAAACCACCTGCCAGCAAGAATTCATCGTTATCCAACTGGATGATGAGTACACCGGTAGGAACCACCTCTTTCTTCTTTCCCTCTACGGTAACACCTGCCAACGCCTGGAAAGCACCCAGGTTGAATTCTGTCAGGCTGAAGGTATAATCACCCATTGTAGCCTCATCTGATTTCTGAGCATCGTCAATCCACAATCCTGTTATCTTATTGGAACCGATGTACTTCTGGATAGTAGGCATCAGATTGGCCAGCATGGCATAGGCTTGATCCACCGAGTGGTCGTTGGCTTCGGCCGAAAGAATGGAGCGTCCTCCGTCAATGCCAAAAGGCGAGTAGCACAGCGTGGGGTATTTACCAAAGGTATAGATGGCACGTGAAGCACCCGCTACATCGGCCTTGGTCTCAGGGATGAACAGCGGATTGCCTGAGCGGGTGTAGTCCTGACAAACCCAGTCGAAATAACCCACCTCATAGATGTCGGGAGCAAAGAAATCCACTTCTGGAGCTGCTGCACGCCAGATATCAAACAAGTGTGGCGAAGGGGCACCCGATGGATAAAGCCCCGGATGATGCTGCTTGGCCTGCTTCAGCCACACGTTCACATACATCGGAATGTTATGCTGTGCCTTTCCCTGACGAACCACTTCGCCTACGTATGATGCATAGCTCCAGGCCGAAAACAATTCATCGGTAAGCAGTGAGAACTCCTCCTGCCAGTTGCCATTCTCCACCTTCACACTAGGGCCAAACACTTCTTCCCAAGTTCCATTCATCTTCTTTCCATTGTTCTTCCATGCATTCAGAATGGCAGGATGAAGGGTCTTTTCATGTGCCTTTAGATATTGGGTCAGCGCAGCGGGTACCTGCCCCTTGAACGCCTTGTTGGCTATCTCAGAGAAATCGCGTGCCGCACGGTTCTCCATGCCCATATAGCTGGCAGCTTGGTCCAGTGTACCAATCTCATTCTCCACCTGCATGCAAATTACCGTGTGTTTCTTGTCCACCTGGGCAATGTGCTTCATCAAGGCAGCAAAGGCACGTGCATCGGCCTTCATGCTCTCCTGGCTCACAGGCGAAAGGGTATATTCGTTCTTCTCTCCGGTGCTCAGGTAGCAGACAGGGAATCGCTTGGTATTCTTTTTCACCCAAGCCGGCACATAGGTGGACTTGCCATTTTTCCAGCTGCCAAACCAGATAACGGTCAGTTTCAATCCCTCACGCTCTGCCCCCTGAATCATATTGTCTATCTGGGAAAAATCAAATTTTCCTTCCTCAGGTTCCAATAATTCCCAGTTCACCGGAGCAATTACCGTATTCAGGTTCTTGTCGGCCATGCGTTTCCAAATAGGATCCATATAATATAAACTTCCGGTAGAGGAATTATGCAGTTCGCCGGCAAGCATGGTAAAAGGCTTGCCATCTACCATAAACTGCCAGGCACCATGTTCATTTTTCTGCAAGCTGGGCAGTTCTTGTGCCATTGAAGCCATAGACACGCCCAATGTTAATAATAAAGATGCAAATCTTTTCATAATATTGTTTTTAGAACTATAGGTATCTCAAGATTACATTAACTCAAGTCTAAATGATATGTCATTCTGAGCGGAGCGAAGAACCTCGTCCAATCAGGACTGGCTATTTCTAGTAATATTGGACGAGATCCTTCGGTTTCCTCAGGATGACAAAAGAGGGGAGAAATTCCTTTACCCTCCCTTGTCAGGATGACAAAGGGAGGGGGGAGAATTTTTATCTTTTCAGGGAAATCTCATTCAGGGGCTGCTGCAATTTCAACAGATTGGCCGTTTTCCAGCTCTGAGGCTTGGCCAGTCTGTAGCTCAGTACAGTGTGAATGTCCTCTACATTCTTGCCCAACTGTATGCTGTAATTGCCCTTGGCAGATTGCCATGCCACTGCCTTTTCGTTGTAAGAAGCCAGGTCATAGTTGCTTGCGGTCATAGTGAGTGTCTGCTCCTCGCCTGGTTTCAGATTGCGGGTCTTGGCAAATGCCTTGAGCTCACGAGCGGGTTTCTCCAGACCTCCGGCAGGAGCGGTGACATACAGCTGTACCACCTCACGACCGCTGCGCTTTCCGGTATTCTTTACGGTAACCGAAACCTGGAAGCCATCAGCGGTAGGAACCAGAGTAGCGTTTGAGTAGTCAAATGTAGTATAGCTCAAGCCAAAGCCAAATGGATAGGCCACCTCTTTCTTGGCGGTATTGAAGTAGCGGTAACCCATGTAAATGCCTTCCTCGTAAGGGATGATATCGACACCCACCTGAGGATTATCCACCATCTTGCCCTTGCCTAAGAACTCCATGATGTTATCGGTGTGGTAATCGCTTGGGAAATTGTTGTCGGCAGGCTGATCACCATAATGCAATGCCCAGGTCTGAGGCAGACGGCCACTTGGGGTCTCCACACCGGTCAGCACATCGGCTACACTCTCGCCTGAACGCTCACCAGGTTCCCATACCAGCAGCACGGCATCCACCATGTTGGCCCAGCTCTGGGTTTCCATAGGACCACACACATTCAGCAGAACCACTACCTTCTTGCCAGCCTTGTGGTAAGCATTGGAAACGGTCTCTATCAACTGCAGTTCCTCGGGAGTAGCCTCGAACTCCTTGTAGTTACGGTCGGCGCCCTCTCCGGTGGTACGGCCCAGCGTAATCACTGCAAAGTCGTTCTTCTCCACCTGCTCAGGGAGAGTGGTCTCTGGAGTGCCACCGCCACCCAGCATAGCTGCCAAATCGATGTTGAAGTTGGCCTGCATCTCTGCCATTCTTGGATCAACCTCCTTAGGCTTCAGCTCATTCTGAGGAATCAGTTCTACAGGGCGTGCAGGGCGGTTGATTCTAACCATGATAGGGTTGGCCTTCATGGCCTCGGCAGCAATGCGCTCCTTCTCGGCTGCGATATAGGTGGTGTATTGGCGCAGCAGGTTCAGGTCAACCGTGAAACCAGCCTTGCGCATACCCTCCACCAAGCTGATGGTATGAGCACCACCATTGGTTCCGCCTACACCCATGTTTCCGGAAATGAAATCGTAGCTGGTGCAACCGTATAGCGCCACATTTGGTGCCTGCTGTGCAGTGATTGGCAGTACATCCTGACTGTTCTTCAGCAATACCATACTCTGTGCAGCAATGCTGCGAATCTGCTTCTGATGCTGCTCACGCTTGATATCGTTGGAGTACTTGTAGTTCTGATAGGTTGGAGTCTTGACGGTAAACTCCAGGATACGCTTCACGCTCTCATCCACCAGCTTCATATCCAAGGTACCATCTTCGAGCGCTTTCTTGATTTCCTGACGCTGCGATTCACTTCCCGGTTCCAGGATATCGCCGGTAGCACGCACTTCCTGCAATGGATAGTAGCCTCCATCCCAGTCGGTAATCACCATGCCCTTGAAGCCCCACTCCTTGCGCAACAGGTCATTGATAAGTTCTGCGTTCTCGCTGGTATGGATGCCGTTGATGTAGTTGTAGCTGCTCATCACCGTCCACGGCTGTGCCTCCTTCACTGCTATCTCAAAATTCTTCAGGTACAACTCACGCAGCGCACGAGGGCTGACTACCGAGTTGCTTCCCTTTCGGCGGGTCTCGGCACCATTGGCCGCAAAATGCTTCAGGCTGGTACCTACGCCCAGCTGCTGCACACCTTTTATATATGCAGCCGCCATCTTGCCGGTCAGCAGAGGGTCCTCGCTCATATACTCCTGGATACGGCCACCCAGCATGTTACGCTGAAGGTTGATGGCTGGGCCCAGAATCACATCCAAGCCACGTTCTTTCAGTTCATAGCCGATGATGCTACCCACTTCCTTCAGTACGTCTACATCCCATGTAGCGGCCATGGCAGTACTGGTAGGCATGGTGGTGCAACTGTAGTCAAAACTATCATAATCACGGGTTTGATTCATGTTCACACCGTGAGGGCCATCGGCCAAGTGAGCCTCGGTAATGCCTAAGCGGGGTACCTCGTATGTCCATCCGGCAATACCTGGAAACTTCACATCGGGATTGCTCCAGCCGTTGCCGCAACCCACAATCATGTGTACCTTCTCATCCAGAGTCAGGGCAGATACAATTTCATCAATATTCTCAGGTGTCAATTTCTGAGCCATAACCGACTGCACAGGTACTGTACTCATCATGGCCAGTATAGCTGCTGAAATTAAAAATCTTTTCATTTTTAACATTATTACTTTCCTGGTTGCAAATTTAATAATAATATTTTGTCTTGTACTTATGTTTTTTGACCATTCATCTGTGTAATTTGAAAAAGAGCACAGTTTCTTCCCCCCCCCTCTTGTCATTCTTCTCCCTCCCGTTTTGTCATCCTGAGCGAAAGCGAAGGATCTCGTCCAATTAAGCCTAGTAATATTGGACGAGATCCTTCAGTTCCCTCAGGATGACAGAGGGAGGGTTACTTTACATAGTCCCTAAGACCGTAGTTTTTCAGGGTTACATTCATGACCTGAACGTATTTTTTGTACTGGGTGTAGTCCAAGGCGCTGCGCACACTGCGAAGATTCTTGAGCACGGCCTTCTTCATTTCCTTGTTGCGTGCCTGCTCGTCGGTGTTCTCCAATGCCTGCTTTACGGCGTGCTGGAGGGTCAAGCCTGCCTGTTCTGTCACCTTTGACTGATAGCCATCTAAGTTCAGGGCCTTCTCCAGGGCAACGATGTTGCGGTCATTGTTGGTACTTGGAACTTCTGCTGCAAATGAGTTCATACACATGCTGAATACGGCTACGAGAGTTAAAATCATCTTTTTCATAATTGTTGTTTTTTATTGGTTTATAATTTATTTTCGTTCTCTTTTGTCATCGGGTTTGTTCCTTTTGACATTGCAAAGATAAGGCGGTTTTCAGCATCGGGAAAGTGGCATCCGACCAACGACGGGTTTCATTCGACCAAACTGCGGATTGGGACTTTTAAATAATTCTTCTTCTTTTTGGAGATTCCAGAAACTTGCGGTATTTTTGCGCAAAAGTAATTTACGATGGAGAACATGCAATTTAAAGATAAGGTGGTGATAGTGACGGGTGGGGCACAGGGCATTGGCCGGTGCATTGCTGATGAGTTCCAGAAAAAAGGGGCGCTGGTTTGTGTGATTGATAAGCAGGAAGGGGAGCATTTTGTGGGCGACTTGTCTCAGAAATCCACCATTGAGGCGTTTTGTCAGTGGGTGATAGGGCAGTATGGCCATGTGGATTACATTATTAATAATGCGCTTCCTGTCATGAGGGGTATTGATGAATGCTCATACGAGGAGTTCCAGTATGCCTTGAGCGTGGGGGTTACCGCACCTTTCTATCTGGTAAAATGCCTGAAGGATCATCTGGCACCTGGGGCTTCCATTGTGAATATCTCATCTTCGCGCGACCGTATGAGTATGCCGCAGACGGAGAGCTATACGGCAGCCAAGGGTGGAATAGCCGCTCTTACCCATGCCCTGGCTGTGAGTCTGGCGGGGAAAGCGCGCGTGAACTCCATCTCCCCGGGGTGGATAGATACGGCTTATACCGTTTATGAGGGTCCCGATGCCACACAGCAGCCGGTGGGCCGTGTGGGTAATCCGCTGGATATTGCAAACATGGTGCTGTTCCTTTGCTCTGATAAGGCGGGCTTCATTACGGGTGAGAACATCTGCATTGATGGTGGAATGACCAAGCAGATGATCTACCATGCGGAGCATGGGTGGATGCTGGAGAAGTAGATTCTTGCGCAAACTTTTTTTCCCCGCCCCCCTTCTTGTCATCCTGAGGGAACCGAAGGATCTCGTCCAATATTACTTACCTTGATTGGACGAGATCCTTCGCTTTCGCTCAGGATGACAGTGTGTGTGGGGGAGAATTTTAGATTCCAAACATTTCATCCAGCAGCTTTATGCCGCTCTGGGTCTTGAATATGGTTTCTCTTACGGCTTGCACGGCGCTTTTAGGCTCTTGGTCCTCATAGAGATTCACCAGAAAATCGGCCTCTATGAGAATCTGGTAGTCCATGTCTGCGCATACGTGGTAGGTGTGGTGATGCGCTACCAACCAGCAGATGCGTGCTATCTGCTCTTCGGTGTAACCGCCTAGTTTATGCAGCTGTTCTTCGGCTACTGCCGGACCTTCCTGCTCCTGGAGCTTGCCGTTCTGATGGCCGTATTTCTTCTCACTGGCACGGATGCCAATATCATGGACCAGCGCTGCACTCTCCAGAATGAACTGGGTTTCAGCATCAAGACCTTCGCCTAAACCTATCAGGGTGGCGTAGGCGTGAACCTTTGTGGTGTGCTGTATGCGCTTGGGATCGCCATTATCATAGTTGATCATGGCCAGCGATAGTTCTTGTATCTTGTTCATAGGCTTAACGTAATGCGCAACCCGATGGCTTGGTCAGTTCACCGGCTACTACTTCGCCGGCATGCTTCTCGCTGAACTCACGGTTGATGTCGGTCAGCTCCTTCAATCCGTAGATGTAGTCATCGTACATATCAGAGAAGTCCACGCCCTCGCAGTCGCTGTCCATTCCCAGTGCCTCGCGAACAATCTGTGCGCGCTCGCTTACGGTTGTGTCTTTGATTAAAATTGATTTTGCCATTATTTTATTGATTTAGTTTTTCCTTGGAACGAAGCAGCGCATTGTCATGGATGTTTGATGCGTAGAACAGCAAATCCCAGTGGTGCATGTTCTTTCTGTCCACACCTGCTGTCAGGAAGAAAGGCGCTACATCATAAAAGCCATCGTAATAGGCAGGATTGTCGGTAGATACCATGAGCACCTGCGATGCCTGGTCCACGTGTACCTGGTTGGTGGTTACCTCAAACTGGAATGTTGCCGGTGTGTCATCGGTGCGCCAATTCACTGGGTTTATGCAGGTTGCGGCACCCTGGGATACGAATGGCCAGATGGCCTCCTGTGTCTGGGTACTGTTGAAGCTGATGACTACACCCAGGTCCTTCTCTCCAGTGGCTGCCTGGATATGCGGATGCTGCAAGTCGGCTGCCGAAAGGCGATAGCCCAAGGTATAGCAAGCCACCATGCGTGCGTACTGCTCATCGGTCATGTGGCGGAGTACATCCAGCGTGAGCATGGCTCCCTGACTGAAACCTGCCAGGATGAACGGACGCCCCTGGTTCTGGTGCTCCATATAGTAGTCAAAGGCTTGGCAAGCTTCTTGGGCCACCTTATTATATACACCGCTGAACTCCTGAGGGGTGAGCTTGTAGATGGCATCGAACGTATATTGATGGTAGTAGGGGGCAATGAACCTGAAATCCTGATGGAACATGTGCTTCTGCACCCATGCTAACTCGCCCGTGATGGCCTCCCTGTCCGAAGGGATGAGCTGCGACTGCCACGCTACTGCTCCGGTGGAGTCTGTGGCAGAGAGAACCTCGGTAGATACCAGGTAGAACACATCAACCGCTGTGGAGTCTGTGGTATTCTCTGATGGGTACCACATGGATGGGGAATCCCAGACCTGCACCTGTACCTGCTCACGAGGCTCACGGTTGATAAAATAAACGCTCACTGCTGCTACCACAAATGCGGCAAAGGCTACTGCTATCAGACTTATTCTTTTCATATATTTGCTATTTCCTCAACTCCAATGTGATTTCCAGGTATGATCTCCGGCCTTCAATATAATTCGCAAAGATAACAATATTATCCGAGAAAGATGATTATATATTAGTATTTTCCGTTATTATTTGTATCTTTGTCCCAAGGAATGAAGTAAATCCTATTATATAACATTAAAATCAAATGAAAAGTATCAAAATGTTTTTGGCTGCAGCCGCCTTGTGTGCAGCCGTGCCTGTGAGTGCACAGACACTGAAGATGACCAATCAGGTGGTACGCGTGACTGCCTATGAGGCATCTACAGCCGTGAATCTGGTGGTTGTCAAGCCAGAGAAGAAGGTGGAGACACTGGATCCAAAGTTGTTTACCGTGGAGACCAATGGTGTGGCACGTGTGGTAAAGGCTATCTATACCTGCGACGACCGTGGCGAGTGGTGCGACAATGGTGATTATCTGGCATTTGGTCTGGAGAATGTGGCCGACCGCAAGGCACAGCCTCTGATTGCTATGGGTAGAGGTACCTGGAGCACTGCTTATCCTGTAAAGGTGGCGCTGGCTAAGGGTAAGACCATCAAGGCTGCCGGACAGAAATTCACTGCTGTGGAGTGTGAGACCCCTCATGCCCTGCGCAACTTCCTTTCCGAGGCTGATTTCTTCCGCCGTGGTGTCTATACCGGTATTGCTACCGGAAAGACTGGCAAGCAGACCCTGACTTATGGCGCATATGAGCCTCAGGCACTGAAGCTGGACGGAAAGAAGAACCCACTGATCATCTGGCTGCACGGTGGTGGCGAGGGTGGTACCGATGTATCTATCGCACTGATGGGTAACGAGGTGGTATCCCTGATCCGTGAGGACATCCAGTCTCACTTTACTACCGAGGGTGGCGACAAGGGTGCATACGTGCTGGCAGTTCAGTGTCCTACCATGTGGATGGATACCTCTAAGGGTATGGGTCATGGCCAGTATCCTTCGCTCTATAGCGATGTGCTGATGGCTACCATTCAGCACTATCTGGCAGAGAACCCTGATGTGGATCCTAACCGCTTGTACCTGGGTGGCTGCTCAAACGGTGGCTACATGACCATGAACATGCTGATCCGTAATCCTAAGTTCTTTGCTGCTGCTTATCCTACCTGCGAGGCTTATCTGGACAGCCATATCTCTGATAATGAGATTAAGGCGCTGACCGAGGAGAACATTTGGATTGTACAGTCTTACGATGATACTACCGTAGATCCTAAGTCTCACTGTATCCCTACTTTCAACCGCTTGGTGAAGGCTGGTGCCAAGAATGTATGGATGTCTATGTTTGAGAGCGTAGAGGGTATAGATAATCCTGGCACTAAGCTGTATGGCCACTTCTCATGGTGCTACTTGTTCAACGATGCTGTTACTGCATCACAGGAGCAGGGCGGTGAGCTCAAGCCAAGTAACAACGGTGGTGGCTCTGTAGCTCCTCAGGGTTACAACAACATCTATGAGTGGATGAACGCACAGGTGCTGAAGGATCCTGTACAGGATTTTGAGAATCCATTTGCTAATATTGTGAAGTCTAACAACCGTGTAGACGAGAACGGTAAGCAGCGCTATTGATTCTTCTGACCTTTAAAATATGAAAGCACTCTCAGTAATGGGAGTGCTTTCTTTTTATTCCTCAAGGTCATCCATCAGGTCTTCAATGATGCTCTTTCCGCCTTTATGCGAGAGCTTGATTCTCTTGGTAAAGGTAATGCCCATATCTATGGCCGTGTAGCGGTACCATCCGTCTCCTTCATCATCAATGCTCTTCAGGGCATGCTCATTACTAGGGCCATCCTGCGCACCACTGCGGAATTTCCACACAGCATAGCCACCACCTTCATAATCGTATTCCTCGGAGAGTTTTTCTATAAGATCTTTGGAACAGTGCTGCTCCAGGAATGTATAGTCCTCATACAGACTCTCCTCGTACATGCTGCGGATAAACTCCTTGTCATCAGAAGGTTTTGTGCAAGCAAGCATGCACATGATGATTGAAAATACTATGGCTAACTTTTTCATTTTCAAAATCAAATGTGCGATTATTTCACCAAACCCGCCTTGAGGCATCGGATTACAGCAGAGTTGAATCCTGCATGATCCAGCTCATTCAAACCACGGATGGTCAGTCCGCCAGGCGTTGTTACCTTGTCGATAGCCACGGCTGGATGCAAACCAGAACCTTCAAGCACAGCCACAGCACCCTTCATGGCCTGCATGGCTATCATCTGAGCATCCTTTGGGTAGAGGCCCATTTCTACACCACCTTCCATCATGGCATGAATGAAACGCATGATATAGGCAATTCCGCAGCCAGCCAGCATGTTTCCGGCAGCCACTTGTTTCTCTTCGCATTGCTTTACCTTGCCTACCTGCTGAAGTAATGCATCAACCTGATCTGTGATGTCTGCAGGCACACCTGCAGCAGGAGCCAGGAAAGTCATACTTTCACCAAACTCGGCACCGATGTTTGGCATGACATAAAGCACGTTAGCCGATGGGCAGCCAAAGTAGTCGCGTAATGTCTCGGTAAATACATTGGCAGCAACCGATACGATAATCTGGTGCTCAAAATCTACAGAATCCTTGATTTGGCCAATCACTTGCTCCACAAGCCAAGGCTTTACGGCCAGCACAATGACATCGGCTCCCTTTACGGCCTCTGCATTGTCAAGCAGTGTATGGATGGCAGGATATTCTTGAGTGAATTTATTCAGTGTCTCTTGTGTGCGGGCAGTGATGGTGAGTTCCACTTCACCCTTTTTTGCCCATCCTTTAATCAGGGCACCGCCCATATTTCCGGCTCCGATAACAGTTACTTTCATATTGTTTACTTATTTTTTTCTATATAGTTGCAAATATAAGGAATTTAAAGAATTTAAAGAATAATACCAAGCCACCTTATCTACATCGTCACTGCCTGAATATGGATTACAAAGAGGTTGGTAGAACGTAGTTCTTTATAACTCTCGTATAAAGTGTGGGAACAATTCCTCACCCAGATTAGGGTTATACTCAAATCCTTCATAGTTGAAAGCCTTCAACTCTTCAGGGTCTGTAATCTGATTTTCCAGTATGAAGCGCACCATGGCTCCGCGGCAAGATTTTGCCCATACGGCTTGCATTTTTAATCCACCGTCTTTCTGTCTTACATAAAACAAGGGATGGATGACTTTCACTTCCTTGCATACTTGCTTCCAGTCGAACAGGTGCTCATATTCCTCTGTAGAGAGATGAACCAGGATGCCATCATCTGATCTTACGCTATCTATCAGCACATCTGTAAGCTTATCCTTCCAGAATGTGTTGATGGGCTGATCTTTCGTCATGGCAAGTCTTACACAGTGTTCCATGCGATAGGGTACGATAGCGTCCATAGGACGAAGCAGACCATAAAGAAAGCATGTAATCCAAAGATGCTCCTGTCCGAACATCCGCGCATTCTTGCTGAGCGTCTTGGCCTTCAAATGTTTGTATGCCTGTCCGTTATAAGCCATTATGGCTGGAAGTTTCTCCGCTACATGAAAGTCCTGGTATCTGCGCCAGTTCTCTGCTGCAAGTGCACGACTGCAATCCAGTTCCTTGGCTAGGGTGTCAATATTGCACAATGCCATCTCCGTAGCCAGGTCATTGGCTATGGCTTGGAATTTTGGCACTGTCAGAGGCATAGTCTCTGAATGATTGTTCATTATCTTGGCGTTAGCGAGAAGTATCTGCATAGAAGGAAAATAGGTGTCACTGATATTTTATTCTTATTGCTTTAGGCAGTTTGGAAACGACGAGGGAGTAGGATTCCAAGATCAAACCTTCGACCAATTCAGCATCCAGATGCTCGTAACCTTAATTTCGCAGCACTATAACATTAAACATATTTTAAGGTCCTGAGCAAC
>JAUNHZ010000057.1:8569-14225 GCA_030523705.1 Bacteroidales bacterium | reverse complement strand
TTACTATTTTTTTTTTTTTTCACCATTTATTTAATATTATTATTAAATTTATTTTTAATTTTTTGCAAAAATAAACCCAGAACGATTATCTGAACTATGATTGACAGCCTAATTCAATTTCTAAACGACTCTCCCGTGAACTTCCTGGCAGTCCAGAGCATTGCGCAGCGACTGGAAGAGGAGGGGTTTGAGCGTTTCGATGCTACCACGCCACTGAAGAACATTCAGCCGGGTGATCAATTCTATGTGACCAAGAACGATTCTTCCATCTATGCTTTCCGCATCGGACAGCAGACGCTGGGAGAAGGTGGCTTCCACATGATCTGCGCACATTGCGACTCACCTACGTTCCGCATCAAGCCGAATGCAGAGATGTGGGGTGAAGGAGATGTAGTGCGCCTGAATACCGAAGTCTATGGAGGCCCTATCCTCTCTACGTGGTTCGACAGGCCTTTAAGTCTTGCGGGTAGAGTAATCCTCAAGACCGATGACCCCCTGCACCCTATCACCAAGCTCCTGCATATCAAGCGCCCACTGCTGCAGATTCCAAACCTGGCCATTCATTTCAACCGCCAGGTGAACGATGGCGTGAAACTGAGCAAGCAGAAAGACATGCTCCCTATCCTGGGCATCATTAATAACCAGCTGGAGTATGATAACCTGCTGCTGCATGTCATTGGCGATGAGCTGAATGAGGAGATTGAGGATATCCTGGATTTCGACCTCTATCTCTACGACTGTACCCCAGCCTGTACCTTCGGCTTGCATAATGAGTTCATTTCCAGCGGACGCTTAGACGACCTTTCCATGGTACATGCCGGACTCCAGGCCTTAATCCAGGCACAGCCAGCCATTCCAGAGGTTACCCAGGTACTGGCCATCTTTGATAATGAAGAGACCGGTTCACAGACCAAGCAGGGTGCCGGAAGCCCATTCCTGAGCCAGATGCTACAGCGCATCAACCTGGCAGAGGGTAATAGCCCAGAAGCCTATTTCCGCGCCGTGGAGAAAGCCTTCATGATTTCTGCCGATAATGCCCACGCATGGCATCCTAACTACCCAGAGAAAATGGACCCAACCAACCATCCGGTGATGGGTGACGGCCCTGTCATCAAGTTCAATGCCGCACAGAAGTATGCCAGCGATGCCGTTTCTGCAGCCATCTTCAGCAGCATCTGCGAGAAGGCTGGCGTGCCTTGCCAGCGCTTTGTGAACCACAGCGATGTAGCGGGTGGAAGCACACTGGGTAATATCCTGGCCTCATCTATCCCTGTACGCGGTGTGGATATGGGTAACCCTATCTGGGCCATGCACAGTGCCCGTGAGACTGGCGCTTGCGCAGACCACGAGTACTGCATCCGTGCCTTCCGTCAATTCTATGAACTATAAACCCAAAACTTAATAACAAAACTACATGAAAAAAGTATTTCTTGCAGCATGTGCCGTGGTAGGCTTAGGTCTGGCATCGTGTACATCAGAACCAGTTGAGCGCCCTTGGAACGATGGCATCAACATTATGCCTATGCCTGTAGAGATGCAGGTGACAGAGGGTAATTTCACATTCACAAAATCTACCGTCCTGACAGCAAACAATGAGGAGGCTAAGACTGTGGCCGATTTCTTTGCAGAGAAAATGGGTAAGGCTACCGGTTTCTCCGTAAAGGTGGAGAGTGCCGCTAAAGATGGTGCCGTGAATATCTGCGTGAACCCAGAGGCTGAGATGCCTGAAGAGGGCTATAAGCTCTCCGTGACTACCGCTGGGGTGAACCTGGAGGCTAAGACTGCCGCTGGTGCCTTCTATGGCATGCAGTCGTTCCTGCAGCTGCTCCCTGCAGAGATTGAGAGCCCTGAGAAAGTTTCAAATATAGAGTGGACCGCTGCTGCATGTGAGATTACCGATGCGCCTCGCTACAGCTACCGTGGTTTCCATGTGGACCCATGCCGTCACTTCTGGACTGCCGAGGAGACCAAGAAGATCATCGACGCCATGTCTATCTTCAAGGTAAACAAGATGCACTGGCACATTACCGAGGACCAGGGCTGGCGTATTGAGGTGAAGAAATATCCTAAGCTCACCGAGGTAGGTGCTACCCGTATTGAGGGCGATGGCACTACGTATAGTGGCTTCTACACACAGGAAGAGGTAAAGGACATTGTGGCTTATGCTGCTGCCCGTCACATTGAGGTGATTCCTGAGATTGACCTCCCTGGCCATATGGCTGCTGCTATTGTAGCCTACCCAGAGCTGGCTTGTAACCATGCGCCAAAACTGGAGCAGCCTCGTATCGTATGGGGTGTAGAGGATGTGGTGATGTGCCCAGGTAAGGAGGATATGTTCGAGTTCCTGCAGAATGTCATCGATGAGATTGCTCCGCTGTTCCCTAGCAAGTATTTCCACGTAGGTGGCGACGAGTGTCCTAAGAAGCAGTGGGAGACTTGTCCTGACTGCCAGGCTCGCATCAAGGCCGAGGGTATCAAGGCAGAGCACGGACACACCGCTGAGCAGGGTCTCCAGACTTATGTCCTGACTCGCGTGGGTGAAATGCTGGCTAAGCACGGCAAGAAGATGATTGGCTGGGATGAGCTCCTGGAAGGTGGCCTGGATGGTGAGACTACCATCATGTCATGGCGTGGTACCGATGGTGGTATCGCTGCAGCTACCCAGGGGCACGATGCCATCATGACACCAAGTTCCGAGGGCTTGTACCTGGACAACTTCCAGGGTGACCCTAAGATCAGCCCTGTGGCTATCGGTGGTTTCTCTACCCTGAAGAGAGTATATTCTTACAACCCTACCCCAGACACACTGACTGTTCAGAAGCTGGATCACCACATCATCGGTGTACAGGGTAACAACTGGAGTGAGTACATGCAGACTGCCGAGGTTATGGAATACCGCATGTTCCCTCGTATGCTGGCAGTAGCCGAGGTGGGATGGACACCAAACGACAAGAAGGACTACGACGACTTTGAGCGCCGTCTGAACAATGCATTGGTACGTCTGGATTACCATGACATCAACTACTACATTCCACAGCCAGAGCAGCCAAACGGTTCCTGCAACTTTGTGGCATTCACAGATAAGGCTACCTTGGAGTTCACTACCAGCTATCCTCATACCATTATCTATACCCTGGATGGCACAGACCCTAAGGCTGGCAGCGCAGAGTACACTGCACCGCTGGAGATTACAGAGACTACTACCCTGAAGATATGCACCTTGCTCCCTTCTGGAAAGACCAGTCCTATCCGCACCATTACCGTGGAGAAGCAGGAACTGTCTCCAGCTGCCGAGGTAGCAGAGAAGAACCCAGGCTTGAAGATGAAGAAGACCTACGGCACCTACCTGAATGCCGAGGATTTGAAGAAGGCTACCGAGTGGGAAGAGCTGATTATCCCTGGTACTTTTGAAATCCGCAGCCAGGAGCCTACTACCGAGGATATGCGTTCTGCCAAATACTACAGTGCTATTGCCGAGGGTTATGTAGAGATTCCAGAGGATGGTGTTTACTACTTCAGCAGCAACAACGATGAGGTTTGGATTGATGGTGTATTAGTCATCAATAATGCCAACGAGGTAAAGCGTTTCTCACATAACGACAGCTCCAAGGCATTGGCTAAGGGTCTCCACAGCATCAAGATTGTCTTCTGTGGTAACCTGATTGGCGGATGGCCTTCACAGTGGGATGATGCAAGCATCTCTATCCGCAAGAGCACCGAAGAGAAGTTCAGCAAGATTACTCCAGAGCAGTTGTTCTATTAACCAACTGCATCGGACATATAGAAAAATCCCCAGGTTCAATTCCTTGAGCCTGGGGATTGTTTTTTAGACGTTCTCCACATATTTGTTTTTCTTTGGCATGGCCAGCATCAGTGCAATATAGAGCATGAAACCTGGGAAGCCTGAGAAGATAGTCATGACAGCGTAAGCCAGTCTGACGATGGTTGGATCCAACTCAAAGTACTCTGCTACTCCACCTAAAACTCCGCTGACAACTTTGTCTGTTGATTTCATCAATCTCTTTTTCATAATCGTATATTTTAAAAGGTTCTACATTTTGTTTCTTTTGGTATGGCAAAGATACGATGAGAAAAGCCGGAACCCATATTCTTGCAATAACTTGGCAAAAACAGGAGTCCCGGCTCTATCTTTTTTAAGAATTGTTGCGATTATTCGATGGTGAGTTCCTTGGTATCCACCGTACCAAACCATTTCTCCAGTTGCTTGGTGGCGCGTTCCTCCATTTCTGGGGTGATATTGCTGCTCACTGCCTTGAATGCCCATACCAGCGCTGCCAGGTCATCGGTAAAGCCCAGGCCCATGAGCGCATCGGGAATCATGTCGGTAGGTACTATCAGGTACCCTAATGCACCGCAAATCTTGAGCTTGTCCTGCTTGGACACCCTGTCGGAAAGCAATACATAATATAATAAGAGCGCCAGATAAACCACTTTCTGCCCTGCCTTGCTGGCATAGCGGGTGAGTTTTTTCCAGAACTTCTCCTCGGAGTACTGCTTGGCAGACAGTTTCACAAGTGCAGTGGGTGCTTTCATTTTTATTCCTTATTTTATGTTTAGAAATGTTACTACAAAAAACATGCCACCCGTAAACTGACAGGGAATGATTAAATTATCATAAGAACCTATACGCCAAACGGAAGAAAAAAGCTATCTTTGTAACGGAACATACTAAGGAAACAGGCGTATGAAAAAAATACTAACTCTTTTGACTATTCTTTTTTGTATGAATATAGCAAGCCTGCATGCGCAAAGCTACGATGAGCTCTGGGAGAAAGTGGAGAACCTGGAGAATGACGACAAGCCTCAGTCGGTTCTGGAGGCTGCAACGGCCATCTATAAGAAGGCGAAGCAGGAGAACTGCTTCCCACAGCTAGTGAGGGCAAAGATGCGCATGGTGGAGAAGGAATGTGATCTGGACCCGGAGCGTTTCCTGCCTCAGGAGCTGGAGCAATTACTCACGGAACTGGTTGACAATAGCTTATCTGCACAGGAAAGGGCTGCCCGTCAGGGTATCCTGCACTGCCTCCTGGGAAATGCCTACCTGACCATGATGGATACGGCTGTGCATGATTTTGACCAGGAAACGCAGGAGGACCATACCCGGAAAGCCAGGGAACATTTCACCCAGGCCTTGCAGCAGATGGATGCGTTGGCGCTCTGCCCTAACGAGCCTTACCTGCCTCTTATCGAATTACATGAAGACGGTACACTCTACCATCATACCCTGCTCATTACGTTAGTGGATTTCATTTTGGACCATGCACAGCTGGAGCAGGCAGAGCAGATACAGGTCATGGAAAATGCTGCCAGTGCCTACCAGGCTCAGCACCAGACCGATGCCGCTGCCTTGTTGAAGCTCAGGGCTTGGAAACTTCGCTACCGTACCTCCCAGAAGGCCATCAAGTGGAGCCGGGAGCAGTATAGGACTGCACTCTTGCAGCTGCTGGAGGAAACACGTCAGCAGCAGGCTGGTATCTATGTAGCCATCGACTTGGCGCCTATCTATAGTGAGAACACCGATGAGCGTCTGCTGTTCATCCGCTCTTGCATTCAGCAGTGGAAGGGCCACAAGCAGGTAGCCGATTTGCAGCGACAGGAATCCAGCATCATGCAGACGTTCATCAACCTGACGCAT
>JAUNHZ010000057.1:0-8559 GCA_030523705.1 Bacteroidales bacterium | reverse complement strand
CTATCCTCCCGGGAAAGCCATCCACCTGCAACATTCAGTGGAAGAATGCAACGACCTTATCCCTGACCATACGGGAATATGCGGGAAGCACCAACCGTGGCTTCAAGGAGACCGGAAAAGTGGTGTCCAGGCAGACCATACAACTGACGGACACCCCTGAGCTCCAGCAGCGCCGTGCAGCAAACCTCCCTATAGAAGGGACTGCCACCTGCACCCTGAACCTGCAGCCTGGACACTATATCCTGGTGGGTGAAGGCGGTGGAGAGAAACAGGTAACGGAACTCCGGATTACCTCACTGCAGGCCGTCTGTATGGGCTACCCACAGGAGGACAAGTTTGAGATCCGGGTGCTGGATATCATTACCGGAAGACCAGTGGCTGGAGCAGCCGTATTACTGTATAGGAACAGTCGCTCCTACCGCGAGGAGCAACAGCCACAGCTCACCCTGACCACCGATAAAGAGGGAAAGGTCATGGTGAACGGGAACTACACCCGTTTCAGAGCCGTAAAGCATAAAGCCACCCTGAATACCCCTCAGGAAGATGCCACGAACATCACCTACATGTCCAGCGGTTATGAGGCCCATGAGAGCGGTACGCAGGAGAACTTCCAGCTGTTCACGGACCGCAGCATCTACCGTCCGGGACAGGATGTGCATGTAGTGGCACTGGCCTACAGACAGCATGGCGATGAGGTTACCGTATTGGCAAACCAGACCTATAAGCTCACCGTTATGGCGCAGGGCGAGGAACTTTACCAGACTACCGCTACCACCAATGCCCTGGGTTCACTGGACCTGACCTACACCCTGCCTAAGCAAGGAAAGTTGGGCATGTACAGTGTCACCATCGGAAAGGAGTATGCGCTCCAGTCCGCTACCTTCCATGTAGAGGAGTACAAGCGTCCTACCTTCGACATCACCTTCCCTAAACAGCAGGCTGATGAAGTGGCAGGCACATTGGGAGATACCATCAGCGTGACAGCTACAGCCACCCATTTCTCTGGTGTTCCCGTACAGGAAGGCAAGGTACACTATAAGGTCATGTGGGGGCAGGAGCACCCGTGGTACATGCGCCGCAACTGGCAGCAGCTCCTGGAAGACGACCTGGAGACGCAGGCCGATGGTACGTTTACCTTGCGCATCCCTACCGTTCTACCTCAAGAGGTGAACAGCCAGAAGATAGCCTTCCGTATCATGGCCGAGGTTACCAATATGAACGGAGAGCTGCAGAGCCAGGAATATACCTTCCGCGTAAAGAATCCAGCCTATAAGGAAGCAGAGAATCCTGCGGAGACCGGCCCTAAGGATGAGCTGACCATCAGTCACAAGCATATCTCCCCTACCCAGGGTACGGACATCACCTTTACTGCTCAGGAGACCGACGCACTGGTGTGGTATGCCGTGATAGGGAATGGCAAAATTGCCCTCCAGGGCAGTAAGGTACTCCACGGCGATGCCCTGAAGCTGCACCTGGATTACAAGAAAGAATGGGGTCAGGGTGTCTCCTTGCATGTGTTCTATGTACGGAACGGGCACCTGTTCCATCAGGAGGAGTCTATCTTGCTGGAGGAACCCGACAAGCAGTTGAACCTGACCTGGAAGACGTTCCGCGACAAGCTCATCCCAGGTCAACAAGAGGAGTGGATCCTGACCGTGAAGGACAGTAAGGGCCACACACAGAGCGGTGCAGAATTAGCTGCCGTGATGTACGATGCCTCGCTCGATGCCCTCTACCCTCACACCTGGGACCTGAACCTGTACTTCAACAGATACATTACCCACATGCCGTATTTCTTTACCGCCCAGAATGACGTGTACCTGTACCTGGCGCATCAGGTGAGCTACCCATATTACCGTCCGTCTTTTGATATGCTGAAGGAGTTTGAGCACAAGCGCTGGTTCCGGGATTTTGCCGTAGAGGAGGTTTATTCCCTGAATGCCGCGAAGACTGCAGGCACCAGGAGCCGTGTGCTGATGAGCAAGGCTGCCGTAACGCTCGATGCGGCTGCACCTCAGGCTATGGCGGAAGAGGCTGTCAATGAAGCGGCAATTGTACCCGAAGAGGAAGCAGCACCAGCAGCTAAGCCTTTGCGCACCAACCTGCAGGAACTGGCGTTCTTCTACCCACATATCGTAACCGATGCCCAGGGTGATGCACACATCTCCTTTACCCTGCCCGACTGCCTCACCGAGTGGAAGTTCATGGCTTTGGCACATACCGATGACATGCACCACGGTAAGCTGGTGGCACAGGCTACAGCCAAAAAAGACTTTATGGTGCAGCCTAACCTCCCTCGTTTCTTGCGTGCTGGGGATAAGGCTGAGATCAGCGCTACCCTGATGAACCTGTGTGAGCATGAGGTCAGTGGTGAGGCTACCCTCCGCATTTTGAGTCTGGAGAATGAGCAGATTTATACTACCTGTACCCTGCCGTTCCTAGTAGCTGCAGGGGCGCAGATGTGCCTGACATTCCCTGTAGAGGCTACCATGCCTGTAGGCGACTACAGTTGTGAGATTATCGCATCCGATGGAAAGGTTTCCGATGGAGAGCGTAACCATCTGCCTGTCTTGAGTACCCGTGTGCCTGTGGTGGAGAACGTGCCTTTCTACCTGGATGGTCCAGGCACCCAGCAGGTGGATCTCTCTGCCCTCTACAACCAGCAGAGTGCATCGGCTCAAGATAAGACCGTGAGCATCAGCTATACAGACAACCCAGCCCTGAGTGTGTTCCAGTCGCTCCAGGCACTGCAGAACCCAGCGCATGAGAATGCCCCAGCTTTTGCAGCTGCGCTCTATGCCAACCTGGTGCTCTGTGATATGCACAAGCAGTTGGGCACCCGCATGGACTTTAACCCAGAACAGGCACAGCAGACTGCCCAGGATGCACTGGATAAGCTGCAGGAACTGCAACTGGCCAGTGGTGCATGGACATGGTTCAAGGGCATGGATGGAAATGCCTATATCACCCTGGCTGTAGCGGAGCATCTGTACCGCCTGCAGCAATACTACCAGCGTCACGGGCTCACCGTTCCGGGTAAGATCAGGACCTTGTTTGATAAGGCCATCTATTACCTGGAGAAAGAGGAGCTCAGGAACTACCACTGGAAGAAAGAGCATAAATTACCACTCTTGCCATCGGAGCACAGCCTGCGCTACCTGCTCATCAGCTCTATCTCCGATGCAGAGATGACGCAGACTTACCTGAATGCGGTGGAGCACGATTTCAAGAACCTGACCATCTACGGAAGGGCCAACAGTGCGCTGCTGCTCAAGAAGCACAACCGTACAGAGGCTGCCAAGCGCTTTACGGAGTCCATTAAGGAATACACCCTGTACAAGCCTGGATTTGGTAGGTATTTTGCCACGGATATAGCCTATTACTCATGGCAGGACTACCGCGTGCCTACCCAGTTGGCTGCCATGCGCGTCATGGACAACCGTCAGTACCTCTTGGACATGCAGCTCTGGCTCTTGCGCCAAAAGCAGACACAGCTCTGGGAGAACCCATTGAATGCCATCGATGTGGCCGATTACCTGCTCACCAATGCTCCAGAGATCAGTCTGCAGGAGCCTCAGCAGCCTGTACTGAAACTGAATGGAAAGAGTGTACAGACGGATAGTGTCTATACCGGTATGAAAGCTACCCAGCTGCAGGTTAGCAAGCAGTCCCAGGGCATCTCTTGGGGTAACGTGCGCGCCACCTTCACCGAGGAGAGCGCCAGCCTGAACACCTACAGCAGTGGAGAGCTGACCATCAGCAGAAAGGTCATCCGTGAGGGGAATAAGGTCACCATCCGCCACATCATCCATGCCGACAGGGATATGGATTTTGTGACCGTGAAATCAGACCATGCCGCTTGCCTGGAACCACTCCACACCCTCTCTGGCTATCAGTGGATGGGTGGAAGAGGCTGCTACCTGGAGATACACGATGCCTACATCAACCTGTTCTTCGACCATTTCACACGGGGTACATCTACCATCGATATGGAATACTACATCACCCGGAAAGGTGAATATAGCACCGGCATGGCCAGTGTGGAATGCAGTTATGCTCCTGAGTTTGGCGCACATACATCGGGAGAGGATTTGAAACCATAAAACCTGAAATACTATGAGAAAAAACATTCTTACCGTTTTACTGGCCTTAAGCACGCAGCTGATGGCGCAGAATCTGGAGTGCCCTACCCATGTGTATAGCCTCCCGGGTAAACCGTTCATGCACAAGTTGGTGACCGATGAAGGACACCGGGTGAATGCCGTGAAGGGGCTCCCTGCATGTATGAAGCTGGATGTAACCACGCGCGACTATGCCTTTATTCATGGCACTGCGCCTGTAGCACCGGGTACCTATACCTATACGGCTATCATCGACCAATACACGCCTCAGGAGAAAGAGGTGCAGTGTACCCTGGAGGTGCGCGCCAAACTCCCACAGCCTACCCCATTCATGGGCCTGCTTACTTGGAATGCGTTCCAGAACAACATCAACCAGGAGGTGGTGACCAAACTGGCGGAGAGCTTAGTGTCTTTAGGTCTGAAGGATGTGGGATATGACCACATGTGCATTGACGACCAATGGGCAGCTGCTGAGCGTACCAATGGCCGCCTGATTCCAGACACCCAGAAGTTCCCATCGTTCAACAAGCTCACGGACCATGTGCATAAATTAGGCCTCAAGATTGGTATCTATAGCGATGCCGCAGAACGCACCTGCTCCGAGGCCATGCCGGGCAGTTGGCAGTATGAGGAGACCGATGCGAAAGATTTTGTGAAATGGGGCTTCGACCTGTTGAAATACGATTACTGTGGTGCTCCTGCAGAGGCAGACTCTGCCCTCTTCCGCTACAGCAAGATGAGCGCAGCCCTGAAAAAGGCGGTGAAAGAGGTGGGTAAGGATCCCGATGATTTCCTGTTCTACATGTGCGAGTGGGGCGACCGTTCCCCATGGCTTTGGGCTGCTGAGAGCGGGGCATCATGCTGGCGTGCTACCGCAGACACACGCGACTATTGGAGTGACACCATGTATAAGGGCGGTATCATCCAGTCCATCGACCGCTTCAAGCGCATCTGGGCCTACCAGGGCGTGAACCGCTGGAACGATGCGGATATGCTGGTGGTAGGTCTTCACGGTACCGGCTACAGCTCAAACGATGGCGGTGGCGATGGCTATCAGGCAGGCTTAACCCAAGATGAAGCCCAGACCAACTTTGCCCTCTGGTGCATGTGGAGTTCCCCACTCATCCTGTCCAACAACATCACCAACCTGGACGGAAAGCTGAACAACCTGACCAAGAAGGAAGTCATCAACACCTTCTGGAAAGAGGACCTGGAAATCATCACCAATAAGGAGCTCATTGCCATAGACCAAGACCCGTTAGGTCAGGGCGCAGAGCCTATCATAGACACCGAGCACAGCATCGCCTTTGCAAAAGACCTATCCAATGGCGACGTAGCCCTGAGCATCACCAACCTCAGCAGCGACATGCTCACCTTAGAGATTCCCCTCTCCAACATCCCAGGAATTTCCGAGGCGCACACCTATGAGATCCGTGACCTCATCCGCCACATAGACCTCCCCGCACTGAAAGGCACAGAAAACATCAAGTCCGACACCCTCCAGGCCCACCAGACCCAAGTATTCCGCCTGCATAAAAAGTAATTGTATAATCCTATGTGTAAGATTAAAAAAAGAACTTGCCTCTATATAAAAGCCAATTTACATCAGTAAACCTTTTTATATGACAGGAACACCAATAGAACAAAACAAAAGAGAAGTCATTTCTCACGAAGAATTCCTGAAGAAGAAGCTTCAGCAGAAGAGGCAGAATGAGAAACGCGTCATCAAGCTCCAGGTGGTCAACCCCATCGACCGGCAGAACTTCACGGCAGAGGAGATTGTGCAGAAGCTCATTGAGCGCGACAACCTCATCACCGGCGCTTTCTTCCACGGCAAGTGCCAGTCCCTGCTTACCGCCGTCATCGCGCAGGTCTTTACCAGCCTGGTGGACTACGATGCCATGGTGAACGAGTTCTACTACTACCTCATGCGCCCAAACAAGGAGCAGGAAGACGCGGCCATCCTCAATTCCTTCAAGTTTGAGAGCTCGCTGTACAGCTGGCTGAAAGTGGTGGCCATCCGCTTCTTCATCCGCAAGCGAAAGGAGATTGAGGAGGAAATGGAGCGCCTGGTCAGCATAACCACCGAGGAGGACTTCGACGACGAGGATGAGTTCATCATCCAGCCTTGGGAGTCCAGCTCCACGGAGCTGATGGACAAGCAGGAAGCTCATGAGGCCGTGGAGAGCTATTTGCAGCTCATGCTGGAGGGAAAGACCGGAAAGTCCAGGACTGCCGCGCAGAAATACGTGACGGTCATCCGCCGCCTGATGCTGGATGAGGAAGACCCTAAAGACGTGGCAGCAGCCATGGGCATCAAGGTGGACAACCTCTATGTGGTGAAGAAGCGTGCCATGAGTGCGCTCACCGATGTGATATTCAAAGAAAACCCGGAAAAGCAATGAAACAGATTAATATTACAAATGAACTGATAGGTGAATACCTGGATGGAAACACCTCACTGGAGGAAACGGCTGCCGTGATCAGTGCCGCAAAGAAGAACCCGGAGCTGAGGGAGATCATTGAGATTTCCGGCAAGCTGGACATGCAGTTCGACGAGAATTTTACACCCGTGGAGGACGAGGAGATGGAAACCCGTGAAGAAAGTCTGGAAGATATTCTCCAAGCTCCACTTTATGAAGAACAGGAATTCCCAGCAACAGATATGATTACATTAGTTT
The DNA here is from genome assembly GCA_030523705.1 of Bacteroidales bacterium. Taxonomy (GTDB): domain Bacteria; phylum Bacteroidota; class Bacteroidia; order Bacteroidales; family Bacteroidaceae; genus Minthousia. Next base: position 1,757 of record JAUNHZ010000057.1, on the reverse strand, counting down.
TCAAGAGATTGGCAAGCAGATGGTTTATCGACATTGAGAGTTGGCCAGGCGACATCTACGACTTGGAGATGATCCGTGGCGCCAACACGTTTTTAGATGTCATCTCCCATAAGATTCATGACGACAAGGTGGTCATGAACGTATGGACAGAGGAGACTAACCAGCCATGCCCTCGCCTCCAGATGATCCGCCACGATTCAGAGGGAGCCACCTACCAGGTGGAGAACTGCCCTTACTTCAAGAGTACCGTCTGGCTGTGTAACGTGACCCAGTATATTTTTGGCGGTATTCACCCACAAACCATCTATTTCAAGGTGAAGGCATAATACAAAAATCGCGCCAAACAAGATAATCATTTTACTATCAATAACTTATCACACGAAATCATCACTCAAGAAGAAGAAATAATATATGGGGGCTTCCCCAAACAGTACTAACCAAAACCTTTTAAAATTATGATGAACGAAACACAGATTTTGGCAGCAACAAACTGGAGGCACAGCGAGTGGGTCTGGAGCTGGATTCATCTGGTCTGAAAGCGCTGATGAAGAGGTACGATGTGCTGACGATGGACCTGAATGACCTGAAGGCTCCTGCTACCGGAACAGTGACGGACCTGAAGATTGAACCTGAGAAAAAACACGTAAAAAAGACAGAACCAATGAACGAAAAGCAAGATTTTGACCTGAACCGCTTCCTGAAAGCCCAGGCCCAGGATTATGAGACTGCCCTGATGGAGATCTACGATGGTGAGAAAGAAAGCCATTGGATCTGGTACATTTTCCCTCAATTAAAGGGATTAGGCTCCCCATAACAAGATTGTTCTGGATATGAGGGCGAGCCCTCTCGCCAACACTTTTGTGCCGTGAAAAGATAAATGACCATCGGTTTTGTCCAGATGCAGTATCGGCTACCCAACAGGAACTACTGACCTTTGCTTGCAACTTGAACGGTCAGAAAGCGATGAGACGGAAGTCTTATCGGGTAGTGAGCTTCCCGATACTGTATAAACATGGCACATGGGCAAGCCCAGTGCTACGATTGCTTGAAAAAGCACCGATCAGAAAGACCGTCAGGAGTAAACCAGTTACAGGAAGCCTCCTACAAGGGCTTAAAATCGCTCCAGAACGCACGAAAGACGTTCGACGGTCACTTATACGTCCGAGAGACAGAAATGCGAAATTTGAGCCGTTTGTGGGCTTTTCTATGGTAATAACCGCAAGGCTTATGTTGGAACATGAGGAAGTAGAAGTTGGCTTGAAGTCGTTGAACTATAGACGATAGGGAAAAGAGATGCGCTTGGTGAGACACCAGAATCAGATGGATTCTGCTGCGCATTATAAGCCAGTGATAATAGCGGATTCTGGTGCGCATTTAACCACATCGGATTTGGTAGTTATCGGCGGTTTGTAACATCCTCAGTGTATAAGCCTTAATATTGTTATACATGATATAGGAATATACATACATGTGACTTCTGAAGGTGATATTGGAACGCGCCAATGTATAAGGCTATACACAATAAAGCAATATACATCCTTTGCTCATTTTAGGTCATCCCAAGATATACACCTATACCTGCTATAGGTTTGTATCTTAGATAATGCTATTCGTATATACATTGTATAACATGATACCTGCTGTAGACTCATATCTTGTATAACGCTATACGGATATACTGGCTATAGCCGTATAATGGGACACATGCTATAGATTGTATCAACAGATACACATATACGCCTATAACTTTATAACCC
>JAUNHZ010000243.1 GCA_030523705.1 Bacteroidales bacterium | reverse complement strand
GGAGGGCGTGAAGGAAACTAGTGGTAAGTTCTTTGGAACCTTATATAATACCTACTCACTGTTTGCCATGTATGCAAATGTAAATGGCTTTACTGGCGAGGAGGCAGAGGTTCCTGTAGCAGAGCGTCCATTGACCGATAAGTGGGTTCTCAGTGCATTGAGCACTTTAATTAAGGAGGTAACCGATGCATTTGATGATTATGAGCCTAAGAAGGCCGGACGTGCTATTCAGGATTTCGTTAATGACAAGTTGTCTAACTGGTATGTGCGTTTGAACCGTTCTCGTTTCTGGAATGGCGACTTGGCTGCAAACCAGACCTTATATACTTGCTTGGATGCAGTAAGCCGCTTGATGGCACCTATTGCTCCATTCTTTGCAGATCAGCTTTACTTGGATCTCCATGAGGGAGCATCAAGTGTTCATCTGGCTAAATTCCCTGTAGCAGACGCTTCTGTTGTTGATACAGAGCTTGAGACAGCTATGGACTATGCTATGAATATCACCTCTATCGTTCTTGCATTGCGTAAGAAGGTGAATATCAAGGTTCGTCAGCCACTGCAGAAGGTAATTTTGCCTATCATGGATAAGGAAATCCGTAACGGAATTATAAGCTTGCAGGATATCATTAAGAATGAGACGAATATCAAGGAGATTGATTTCGTTGATGATAGCAGTAAGATGCCTGTAGTGAAGAAAGCTAAGTGTAACTTCCGTGTTATGGGTAAGAAGTACGGCAAGCAGATGAAGGCTGTTGCTGCATTGGTAGAGGCATTGGGTACAGAGCAGATCAATGCATTTGAGGCTCAAGGACAGATTGAACTGGAGCTGGAAGGCACACCTATCACTGTTGTTCCAGAGGATGTTAACATTTTGTGTGAGGATATCCCAGGATGGCAGGTTGCTAATGAAGGCTTGTTCACTGTAGCTCTGGATGTTCAGATTGACGATGCATTGCTGCGTGAAGGTATGGCTCGTGAATTTGTGAATAGAATTCAGAACTTGCGCAAGAACAGTGGCTTTGACATTACAGACCGTATTCATATTACTGTTGCACACAGCAGTCAGTTGGATGCATCTATTGAAAGCTTTAAAGAATATATCTGTGGACAGGTATTAGCTACAGAGTTGAATGTTGTAGATCAAGTAGAAAATGGTGTAGAGTTAGAATTTGACGACTTTACCCTCCCAGTACATATTGTAAAAGAATAAAAATATTTCAATCATGTCTGAAAAGAATCGTTACAGTGATGAAGAACTCTTAGAGTTTAAAGAGTTGATCCAGAAGAAGTTGGATTTGGCTATCAGGGATTATGAGAACATGAAGGCGTCCTTGATGAATGCCGCCGGAAACGATGTGGACGATACTATGCCTACCTACAAGAATTTGGAAGAAGGCTCTGCTACTCTTTCAAAGGAAGAGACCCAGGCACTGGCTCAGCGCCAGCTGAAGTTTATTCAAGGTCTGCAGGCTGCTCTGGTGAGAATTGAGAACAAGACCTATGGCATTTGCCGTGTCACAGGAAACTTGATTCCTAAGGAAAGACTGCGCGCTGTACCTCATGCTACGTTGAGTATTGAGGCAAAAATGCAAGGAAAGCATTAATATGTCGAAGACGAGGATTCAATTAGGACTCACATTCGGTATTGTTCTTGGGGTACTTGTAGTTGACCAGCTTATTAAAATAGCTGTGAAGACTACAATGTACTTGCATGAACATATACGTATTACGGATTGGTTCTATATTCTGTTTACCGAGAATAATGGCATGGCCTTTGGCTGGCAGTTCTTTGACAAGATTTTCCTGACTTTATTCCGTTTGATAGCTGTTTTTGTCATAGGCCTTTTTGTGTCTAAATCCATTAAGCGTGGGGCAAAGACAGGGTTCATTGTGTGTCTGGCAATGATTATTGCCGGTGCTGCAGGTAATATCATTGATTGCTTGTTCTACGGTCAGATTTTCTCTGAGAGTACTTCTTCGCAAATTGCTGAATTTGTGCCATTTGGCTCAGGCTACCAACCTTTATTCTACGGCAGGGTAGTGGATATGTTCTATTTCCCTCTGTTTGAATTTGACTGGCCATCTTGGATGCCTGTTGTGGCCAATGACCATTTCATATTTTTCAGTCCAATCTTTAACTTTGCCGATGCTAGCATCTCTGTAGGAGTTGTATTATTGCTCCTTTTTTACAGAGATTCTCTAAATGCTCATTTTAATGCAGATTAAGAAGATTTTTACAGCAGCAATACTTGCTTTTGTTGTCTTTGCTTGCTCTGAGAGTGTTCCTAAAGGCGTAATGCCAAA
>JAUNHZ010000242.1 GCA_030523705.1 Bacteroidales bacterium | reverse complement strand
ATTGCAAACCGTATTCTAGGTCTTCAGCTGTCATGATGCCACCAATCCAGCAGGTACAGAAAGCACCTAAGAAACCAGCAAAGATGCTGAATACCACCATAATGGGGATGAATGATACCAAAGCAGATATCTTGGGTAATATCAAGTAGCCAGCAGAATTGACACCCATGATTTCAAGTGCATCAATCTGTTGGGTGACACGCATGGTGCCTAATTCTGATGCAATGTTGGAACCTACCTTACCTGCCAGGATAAGACACATGATGGCAGATGAAAACTCCAAGAGCATAATCTCTCGTGTGGCATAACCCACTGTCCAACGAGGCATGAACACGCTCTCGATGTTAAGCTTGAACTGGATAGTGATGACGGCGCCGATAAAGAAAGAAATCAGCAAGACGATGCCGATGGAATCAACGCCCAGCTGCTCTACCTCCTTGATATACTGACGGAAAAACATGCGCCAGCGCTCAGGAATAGTGAATACCCTGCCCATTAGAATGAGGTATCTGCCAACGGTTCGTAATGCTTTTATCATCGCTTTAATACTTTTTAGGGTGCAAATATAAGGTAAAACATTTTATTTTTGTACTTTTGCGAATTAAATGTTGTGAAAATGGAAGACGAAAATTTAGTGCTACGCACCGAGAACCTGGTGAAGAAATATGGCAAACGTACTGTAGTTGACCATGTTTCGTTTGATGTCAGACAAGGTGAAATTGTAGGACTGCTGGGCCCTAACGGTGCCGGTAAGACCACCTCATTCTATATGACTGTAGGTTTGGTGGTGGCCAATGAAGGTCGTATATTCTTGGGTGATGAGGAAATCACTAAGTTCCCAGTGTATCTGCGTGCCAGAAAGGGTATTGGCTACCTGCCTCAGGAGGCTTCCGTGTTTCGCCAGATGAGTGTGGAGGATAACATCGCCTCTGTGTTGGAGATGACAGATAAACCTAAGGAATATCAGCAAGAAAAGTTGGAAAGTCTGCTCAATGAGTTTCGTTTGCAGAAAGTGCGTAAGAACAAGGGAAATCAGTTGTCGGGTGGTGAGCGCCGCCGTACTGAGATTGCGCGTTGCCTCGCTATCGATCCTAAGTTCATTATGCTGGACGAACCGTTTGCTGGAGTCGATCCTATTGCAGTGGAAGATATCCAGCAGATTGTGTGGAAACTGAAATACCGTAATATCGGAATCTTGATTACCGACCATAATGTGCAGGAGACACTTAGTATTACCGATCGTGCATATATGCTGTTTGAAGGTAAGATTTTCCGACAAGGTACTCCTGAAGAGTTGGCTTCCGACGATGTGGTGAGAGCACGTTACCTTAGCAGTAGCTTCGTGCTTCGTCGTAAAGATTTCCAGAACGAATGATTGATTATAGATTACAATAAAAGGCTGCATTTCGCAGCCTTTTATTGTTTAGTTCTGTTGCAAGAATGCAATTACCGTATCTAATGGAGCATCTTTGAGAATCACTTTTTTGTTAGCATCTAGCAAATAGAACGATGGGGTAGCAGGGATGTAATAGAGTAGTTTCTGCGTGATTTCCCCATTAGGACTGTAGGCGTCAATCCAATTAGCTGGATAGGTACGCACGTCTTTCTTCCAAGCATCATAATCTTTGTCGGCATAAATTGCCAGTACCGCTACGTCTTGACGCTTTAATTGATCTTCAGCAACTGCATATGGCATGATGCGTTTGCAATTCTCGCAGTCGGGGTCGTGAAAGAACAGCAGGGTGAACTTGGCCTGTATATTGCTCAGCTTCCCTTGCTGGCCATTACGTTCTGTATAGGAGAAATCGGTTGCAGGTTGTCCTGGCAGGTTCTTTTTGGCTTGTGTAAGTTTGAAGGTATAACGCTGACGGGCAGCTGCATCATTAGCATAATATGGACGTATATTGCGTAAAAAATGAACGTATACAACATCGTTGCGCAATGGTGAGTTGGGGTTGTCGAGGTAATGGTTAATCATCTGACTATAATGATTCTTCCCCCAACTGGTGGTGAACGCCAGGTCATAAAATATCTTTGTAGCGTTTTCTATGAGCTCATCGTTGCCATAGCCCAATACATTGATGAAATCAGCAAAGCCCTGCTCACCCAAATCCTGATTTACTTGAGTGGTGTCGTTGAACTGATAGTTGTCCCAGAAATGATTCACTAGGTATGTGAGTCGCTCTTCTGGCTGTCTCATCGTTTCAGGTATCTGAGGCAGAGGGAAAGCGTTCTGAGCCAACAGATTGATGACACATGCCATCGCTATAATCAAAGTTTGTAGTCTTTTCATAATAATCCTTTTGATGTGTG
>JAUNHZ010000241.1 GCA_030523705.1 Bacteroidales bacterium | reverse complement strand
AGAATGCGTTAGACTCCTCAGCAGTAGAGAAACCTGCATACTGACGGATGGTCCACGGACGGAAAGGGTACATCATGCTGTAAGGGCCACGCAAGAATGGAGGGATACCTGCTGCGAAATCCAGGTGCTCCATATCTTCCAGGTCTTCCTTAGTATATACTGGCTGAATGTCAATCTGCTCTGGGGTTCTCCAGTTGGCAGTGATACCCTGCTCCTTCTGCCATTCCTGGCCGTTCTTTGCCTCAATGCCAGCAAAGATATCAATATTTTTAAATTCTTTTCTTGCCATAACTTAGATACCCAATTTAGCGTTATACTCCTTCAATGTCTTCAACTGATCGACACGAACATGGATAAAGTTCTCAATACCAGCTGCCTTCAGGTCCTCGGCACATGCAGGTGCACCTGCTACAACGAACATTGCACGTCCGTTCAGGTACTGGAATGCAGGAACTGCATATTCTGCATATTCATCATCGCTAGAACAGATGACTACGATGTCTGCACCAGCTTCCAATGCCTTGTCTACACCTTCCTCTACAGTAGGGAAGCCCAGGTTGTCGATAACCTTGTAGCCTGCTGCTGCCAAGAAGTTGCAAGAGAACTGAGCGCGTGCCTGACGCATAGCCAGGTTACCGATAGTCAACATGAATGCTACTGGCTGCTTAGCTGCCTTCTCAGTAGTCAGGCGCAAGTTCTCAAACTCGCTAGCCAGACGTGAGGTCTGCAACTTAGCTACTGGAGTCTCTTCCTCACCACAGCATGCTGCACATGGTGTGATAGGGGTCTTACCCTCGCTAACCTCAGTGAAGTTAGGGAACTGGTTGGTACCCAAGATGAATTCCTTACGCTTGCCAGCATTTGCATGACGCTCCTTGTCGGTTGCGTTGATAGCTGCCTGGATGGTACCAGCAGTAACTGCTGCCAAGAAACCTCCTTCTTCCTCAACTGCCAGGAACAGCTTCCAAGCCTGACCTGCAAGAGCGTTGGTCAACTCCTCAATGAAGTATGAACCACCGGCAACATCCACCATACGGTCCAAGTGGCACTCTTCCTTCAGCAACAGCTGCTGGTTGCGAGCCATACGCTCAGAGAACTCTGTAGCTACCTCATATGGAGCGTCGAATGGAGTTACAACGATACTTTCTACACCTGCAATGGCAGCACTCATGGTCTCAGTCTGAGAACGGAGCATGTTTACGTAGCTGTCGAATACAGTCATATTATAGGTAGTAGTCACTGCACATACATGCATCTTAGCTGCTTCCTTGCATGGAGTGTACTGAGCTACGATCTGTGCCCACAACATACGTGCAGCACGGAACTTAGCAATTTCCATGAAGTAAACACCGTTGATACCCAAGTTGAACTTGATGTTCTTTGCAGCAACACATGGCTCAACGCCTGCCTCAACCAACAGGTTCAGGTATTCGTTACCCCAAGCCAATGCATAACCCAGATCCTGGTAGCTATATGCACCATTATCGGTCAATGTATAAGCGTTAACGGTGATAGCGCGGAAGTTAGGATAAGCAGCCAGAGTCTCTACCAAGTCCTTTGCGAAAGTAGTGAACAATGCTGCAGTGTCCTTACCCTTAACCATCATCTTCTGCAGTGGGTCAAAGCTGATGCTACCTTCTACCTTCTCAGGATTTACACCCTTCTTCTCGAAGTAAGCAACCAGAACCTTAGCCAGCTCCAGGCAGTGTGCCTGGCAAGTGGTGAAGTTCAGCTCTACACACTCTACATAGATACCCTCGAGCAAAGTCTCAACGTATTCTGCACTGATCTTGTCTGCAGGGATGTTGAAACCTAAGCTGTCAACGCCTTTGTTCAGAATGTCCAAAGCCTTGGCATTTGCCTCTTTTGGACACTCACACTTGATGTCCTGACGAACATGCCACTCATTGTCTGCGGTCTTGTTACCGCGTACGTATGGGAACTCACCTGGCAAAGCATTGACAGTAGCCAATTTGTCTACGTCCTCTTTGCGGTAGAAAGGCTGCATGCTGAAGCCTTCATTTGTTCTCCAAACCATTTTCTTCTGATAGTCAGCACCCTTCAGATCCACCTGGATCTTGTCAATCCATTCCTGGGCGGTAGGGGCGGTGAAATCAGCGAAAAGCTTTTCTTTAGTATTTGCCATAATTCCTTAATTGATTAAGATATTTCTGGGCAAATTTAGTGAAAGTTTTTTACTTAAAAACAATTTTACTTTTTTTATTTTATAATGTTTGTTATCCTCTTTAATAATTGCATTGTCTTATCGGCGAAATACTTCGTTTTGCAAAGTACACATTGCAAAATCGGTAAAGTTGGTTGCTTG
>JAUNHZ010000056.1 GCA_030523705.1 Bacteroidales bacterium | reverse complement strand
TTAATGTTATAGTGCTGCGAAATTAAGGTTTTAGAACTTAGGCAGCCAGGTTAAGTATCTCCAAACGGTTTCCAATGGACCACGCTCGTGATATTTTGCCCACTGGTACAAGATAATGATCTGAAGCACTACAATGCCTACACCAACCCAGAATGACCAGAATGTTCCCAATACAAGGCACATGCCTAAGCCCCAGCCGTAGAAAATGAAGCTGCCGAAGATAGAAGAAAGTAAGTAGTTACTTAAACTCATGCGTCCGAAGAAGCAGATATGTGCCAAACCTTTCTTGAACCAGTCGTAGGCATACCAAAGCAGTACAGTTGCAGAAATGTAGAAGATTGTTTGGGCACCCTTTACCATAGGGGTAAGAATTGGGCTCAAACTAGGCTCACCTCGCTGTGCGCCAAAGCTCAAGTCAATGTTGTTACCTACTAATGTGATGATGCAAGTAATGATACAAACAACTTTCCAAATCTGAAGGTTGTTGTTTTCGTTGTAGAACAAACGATGACGTCCAATCAGTAATCCTAGGTAAAACAAACCTAGTGTTTGTGTCGCACGACCTGTAAGTAGGTAGAACACCCAGTTATTAATAGGGGCAATTGTTAGATCTACCCAAGCATTCTCTAAGAAAGAGCCATTTACGTGTGCTTCTGTGATTGCTCCCCATTGAGCATCACCCCAGCTGCAAACTTGCCATCCCGTGAAATAAGTAATAATTTCTAGTGGCTGCAATAAAAGGAAAATGGTTATAGCCCACAACCATTTGTTACTTAGGTAACCTGCCGGAATCATAAGCACGCCAATGATGGCATATGCCTGCAGAATATCTCCATCGAAGATAGCCACATTGATTGTACCAAATATTAGCAATAGGAACATACGCCAAAGGAAACGTAGGGAGAAGTCTTTACCTTTCTGTTCTTGGTTGTCTCGCTGAATGAAAAAACTTAAGCCAAACAAAATAGCGAAAATTCCATAGGCCTTGCCGGCTACAATCACACCCAGATAGTGGAAGAAATCACTATCCCATGGGAAAGAGAGAGTTGCAGCAGGACCACCTGTGTTCATGTGTTCTACTGCATGGTAGATGATGATGCCAATTACGGCCATGCCACGCAGTGCGTCTGCAACTTCAATTCTTGAATTCTTAAGTCCTTGTGTCTTATACATTATTATATAATTAATAGTAATTTATATTTATTGCAAAGATAAGGATTATTTTTGCAATTTTCGTTATCTTTGCAGCCAAAATAGTATCAATGAGAAGAATCTTACTTTTATTGGGCTTTCTCTTAGATTTGAGTTTTATGTATGCTCAAGTTATGGAGGTGTCAGGACGTGTTCGTGAGCAAGTTCGCGAGCAAGTTGGAGATTCTTATCTGTTTTTGAATGACTTGACTACTGGGCAGAAACTAGACTCTTGCCAGTTGGAAAATAATGCATTCTCTTTCCGTGTGGTTTTGCGCGAAGGGTTGAAACCACTGACGGTCTCAACTTTAGGGATGTTTCTAGTAGCTGAACCAGGTAAAGTGACAATTGATTCTGATGGAACATTGAGTGGAACTCAGTTGAATGAACGTTGGAACCAGTATTTGCAGAGAATAGCTAGCTTTGTACGTCGATATAAAAGCCAGTCAAAGGAGGCGCAGAATGATTTGAGTTTGAGCAAGGAACAGAAAGCGGGATTGCTGAAATCATTGGATGAAGAATACGATGCTTCATTGCGCTCACGTGCTTTGAACATGATGCGTGAAAATTATTTCAATCCCTTGAACACCTTAGCTTTTGTGGAGTATTCGTCACGAATTCGTGAGGTTAATCGCTATGATTTGTTCTATCCGTTGACAAGTGTTGAAACTCGTAAATGTAAATCGGTTAAAGCCTTGTCGGAACGAATGGAACAACTTCGAAAGACTTCACCTGGTAATCTCTTTACTGATTTTATGGTTCCTTCTGGAAACGTTGATGGCACATCTGCTCGCCTGTCCGATTATGTAGGCAAAGGAAAATATATCTTGGTTGATTTCTGGGCTAGTTGGTGTGTCCCATGCCGGAATGAATCATCTTACTTACGAAGAGCTTATAAGGATTTTTCTGGAGAGCAATTTGACATACTGAGTGTGGCAACATGGGATAAGCGTGCCGATACATTGAAAGCATTGGAAGAGGAGAAATTCCCTTGGCCTCAGATTGTTGATGCCCAGGATATTCCAAGTACGGTCTATGGCTTTAATGGTATCCCACAGATTATTTTATTTAGTCCTGATGGAACCATCGTTGCACGAAATTTGCGTGGTGAAGCCATGCTGAAGAGAGTACAAGAAATTTTAGAGAAATAACTAGTTATATATAATATGAAAAAAACAATCATTCTGCTTCTGCTTACTTGGGTTGCTATGGCAGCTCAAGCACAGATTAATTTTAAGGTAGTACAGAAACAGACAACTCCAAACGAGTTTGACATTGTGTTTACTGCAGCTATAGAGCCAGGTTGGCACATCTATTCTACCACAGAGAAAAATGGCCCTATTCCAACAACTTTCAATATTGATAAGAAAGAAGGTGTGGAATTAGTAGGTGGGTTGCAGTCTAAGACGAAACCTCAAAGCCATTTTGAGGAAGTATTTGATGCAAATGTATCTTACTTTGAAAATTCTGCAGAATTTACTCAGAAGGTAAAGATTACAGGTCCAACCTATCTTATTGAAGGTTACTTGGAATATGGTGCTTGTAATGATCAGAATTGCATGCCGCCAACATCTGTAGATTTTAAGTATACGGGCCAAGGTGTAGCTAATGCTAAGGCAGAAGAGCCTGCCAAAGCTGAAGAAGCTGCAGAGGAGATTGCCCCTGCAGAAGAACTCGCAGAGAGCACAGATAGCGTTGCTGTCCCTGCAACTATGGCTGAGGGCGATTTGTGGACTCCAGTTATTGAAGAACTGACTCATTTTGGTGAGGCTAACGATGCTGCAGGAAAAGGTTTGCTAGCTATCTTTGGCTTGGGCTTCTTGGGTGGCTTGATTGCTTTGTTTACTCCATGTGTCTGGCCAATCATTCCTATGACTGTAAGTTTCTTCTTGAAGCGTTCCAAGAATGATAAGAAGAAAGGTATCCGTGATGCGATGACTTATGGAATCTCTATTGTTGTAATCTATGTGACCTTGGGTCTTATCATCACCTTGCTGTTTGGAGCCAGTGCCTTGAATGCTTTGTCCACGAATGCCGTGTTCAATATCTTCTTCTTCTTGATGCTGGTTGTATTTGGAGCCTCTTTCTTAGGTGGTTTTGAGATTACCCTTCCATCTAAGTGGACCAATGCTGTTGACAGCAAAGCTAGCAGCACGTCAGGTCTGCTTAGCATATTCCTCATGGCATTTACCCTGTCATTGGTCTCTTTCTCTTGTACAGGTCCTATTATCGGTTTCTTGCTGGTAGAGATGGCTACTACTAATATCGTGGCTCCTACAATCGGAATGCTTGGATTTGCTATAGCTTTGGCTTTACCATTCACAATCTTCGCATTGTTCCCAACCATGCTGAAGAGTGCTCCACGCAGTGGAAACTGGATGAATGTCATTAAGGTTACATTAGGTTTTGTTGAGTTAGCCTTCTCACTGAAGTTCTTCTCTGTAGCAGACTTAGCTTATGGATGGCATCTCATGGACCGTGAAGTATTTCTTTGCCTTTGGATTATCCTCTTCGCTCTCTTAGGTGCATATCTTATTGGCTGGATCCGTTTCCCACACGATGAAGATGAATATGATGATGAAGGTAATGTTATTGTCAACCAAAAGACTTCTATCCCACGTTTCTTCATGGCGTTGATTTCTTTTGCCTTTGCTTTGTATATGGTTCCAGGTCTTTGGGGAGCTCCTTGTAAAGCCGTAGGTGCCTTTGCTCCTCCTATGAATACTCAGGACTTTAACTTGGCTAAGAGTGAAGCGGTAGAGGCTCAATTTAAGGATTTTGAAGCAGGAATGCAGGCCGCAGCAGCTCAAGGAAAACCTGTTATGCTTGATTTCACAGGTTTTGGTTGTGTGAACTGTCGTCAGATGGAAGCTGCAGTATGGACCGATGAGAAGGTGAAAGATATCATTGAGAATGATTATGTGTTGATTTCATTGTACGTTGATGATAAAACTCCATTGCCAGATATTATGGAGGTTCAGGAGAACGGACAGACTCGCAAACTTCGCACCATCGGTGATAAGTGGAGCTATTTCCAGCGTACAAAGTTCGGATCTCAGACTCAGCCTTTCTATGTATTGTTGGATAATGAAGGTCATCCGCTGAACAAGAGTTATAGTCACGATGAAAGCGTGGAGAATTATGTTGATTTCTTGAATACTGGTTTAGAAAACTATAAGAAATAATATGCTGGAAAAAGCAGTTCGTGAGCAGATAATAGCTCTCATTCATCAGGAGGTAGTTCCAGCTATGGGTTGTACAGAACCTATGGCTGTAGCCCTCTGTGTGGCAAAGGCCACAGAACTCTTGGGCCAGAAGCCTGAAGAAATTAGGGTATTGCTTAGCCCTAATATGCTGAAGAATGCAATGGGTGTTGGTATACCAGGCACTGGTATGATAGGCCTTCCTATTGCTATTGCTTTAGGCGCACTCATAGGGAAGAGCGAATATAGTCTGGAGGTGTTGCGTGATAGTACTCCAGAGGCTGTTGAGGCTGGTAAGGCTTTCATGGCTGAAGATCGCATAAATGTTTCTTTGAAGGAGAACATTAAAGAGAAACTCTATATTGAGGTTAGTGTCAGAGCTGGGGAGGAGACTGCCGTAGCCATTATTGCAGGTAGCCATACACATTTTGTGTACTTGATGAAGAATGGTAATGTGCTTCTCGAAGCCCAGAAAGCAGCAATCCAGGAAGGTGAGGGAGAAACTGTTGAGCTTTCTTTGGAAAAAGTGTATGAGTTTGCTACTACTACTCCTATAGAAGAGCTTCAGTTTATTAATGAGGCTCGTCGCATGAATGAGAATGCCAGCAAGCAGGCATTGTTGGGCAACTACGGGCATGACTTGGGTAAGACCTTGACTCGTCCGTTGGGTAAAGGTATTATGGGAGACAGCATATTTTCTCACATACTCTCTGCTACTAGCAGTGCTTGCGATGCTAGAATGGCAGGAGCCATGATTCCTGTCATGAGCAATTCCGGAAGTGGTAACCAAGGTATTGCTGCTACCATGCCGGTTGTGGTTTTTGCTGAGGAGAATCACAATACATCCGATGAACTGACACGTGCCTTGATACTGAGTCATCTGACTGCCATCTACGTGAAGCAAAGTTTGGGCCGTCTGAGTGCTCTCTGTGGATGTGTGGTGGCTTCAACAGGTTCTAGTTGTGGTATTACTTATCTCATGGGAGGTAATTACCAGCAGGTGGCTTATTCTGTAAAGAACATGATTGCCAACCTTGCTGGCATGGTTTGTGATGGTGCTAAGCCAAGTTGTGCGCTCAAGGTATCTAGTGGTGTTTCTACCGCAGTCCTCTCAGCCATGTTGGCTATCCAAAACCGCTATGTCACTTCAGCAGAAGGATTGATTGAGGATGATGTGGATCGTTGCATTCATAATTTGACCCGTGTAGGAGCAGACGGAATGAATGAAACAGACCGTATGGTGTTGGATATCATGACACATAAGAATTAACAGAAAAAGAGGAACATAAAAAATCCCGCAGCATAGAACCTGATGCTGCGGGATTTTTATTTAGTAAACGGGAATTTATCCCATGATAACTTCAACCGAATGTTTGCCAGGAGTAGCTTTTACTATGTTTCCTTCTACAGGAACACCGTCTACAGTCATACTCTTTACACCTTTCTCTAAACCATTAGGATTCTTTACGGTTATGTTGTATTCAACACCACGAAGGGTACGCTTCACGCTATATTCCTTGATATCAGATGGTAGACATGGATCTACCATGATGCCATCGTAGGTTGGCTTTACACCTAGCAAGAACTGGCTTACGGTATACCACATCCAAGCTGCAGTGCCGGTTAGCCATGAATTCTTACCTTCACCAGGTTTGGCTGCATCCTTTCCTGCTACCATCTGGCAGTTTACGTATGGCTCAACCTTATGCAAAGTCTGGTCCTTAATCCACATAGGGCTAATCTTACGGAAGAGTTCCCAGGCATCGTTACCACGTCCGGCAACAGTCTCGCCAATGATAACCCAAGGATTGTTATGGCAGAAGATGCCGGCATTCTCTTTGTAACCAGCTGGGTAAGAGGAAATCTCACCCATCTCTACGTGATAGGTAGTATAGGCTGGATTGTTCAGCACCATACCATGCTCACAGTCGAGGTACTTTTTGCAAGAATCGATAGCTTTATCAACCATACCTTCTTCCAAACCGATACCTGCCATGGTGCAGAATCCTTGGCTCTCAATAAATATCTTTCCTTCTTCACACTCGTTTGAGCCAATCTTGTTGCCATAGAAATCGTAGGCACGCAGATACCATTCTCCGTCCCAGCCATGTTTCTTCACGGCTTCTATCATATTGTCTATGCACTGTTGAGCACGAGCTGCTTCTTCAATCTTTCCTACTTGCTTGCAGAGTTCTACATAGTCTTTGCCAGTTACCACGAATAGGCCTGCAATCATGATGGATTCTGCTTTAGAACCTACAGAATTGTTCTCTGTAGTCTGGAAACTCTCATTAGGGTCCCAAGAGAAGCAGTTCAGGTTCAGACAGTCGTTCCAGTCGGCACGACCAATGAGTGGCAGCATATGAGGTCCAAGATTCTCAACCACGTGATTAAACGAAATCTTGAGGTGCTCAAAGAGAGAAACCTCAGTGCCAGGCTTATTGTCGAATGGAACAGGCTCATCCAGAATAGAGAAGTCTCCAGTTTCCTTAATGTAAGCTACTGTACCGAAAATGAGCCAGCATGGATCATCATTGAAACCGCCACCAATGTCATTGTTTCCATGTTTGGTAAGTGGTTGGTACTGGTGGTAGCAACCACCGTCTGGGAACTGGGTAGAAGCAATGTCGATGATACGCTCACGGGCACGGCTAGGAATCTGGTGTACGAAGCCTACCAAATCCTGATTAGAATCGCGGAAACCCATGCCACGGCCAACGCCGCTCTCGAAGAACGATGCTGAACGAGAGAAGTTGAAGGTAATCATACATTGGTACTGACTCCAGATGTTGACCATGCGGTTTAGCTTCTCGTCGCTGCTCTTAACAACGTATTTGTCAAGCAGCTCATCCCACATCTTTGCCAAGTCTGCAAATGCTGCGTCTACAGCCTCTACGGTGGCAAACTTCTCAACGCATGCTTTTGCTTTTGTCTTATTTACAAATGTAACATCAGAAGCTTGTGAAGTCACAAGTTCACCATTCTGCTTACGAACCAAGTCTTCCTTGCAGAATTTCTCCTCTTGCGCGTTTTCCACATAACCCAGAATGAATATATAGTCCTTGCTTTCTCCTGGGGCGAGTTCTACCTCAACGTAATGTGATGCAATAGGGCTCCAACCATGAGCCAGGGAATTGCTAGGCTTGCCAGCCATGACACACTGTGGATCTGCAAATTCGTTGTAAAGGCCAATAAAACTCTCACGGTCAGTATCGTAACCGTTAGCTTGAGCATTGGCCAAGGCATAATATGCATAATGGTCACGGCGCTCCTTATATTCTGTTTTATGGTATATGATGGTCTTATGATCTGCTGTATCAATCTCTACTTCACCAGTAGACCAGTTACGCTGGAAATTCTCCATATCGGTAGCTGCGTTCCACAAGCACCATTCAGCAAATGAGAAAAGCTTGATAGTCTTGGTCTCTTCGGTGGAGTTCTTGAGTGTCACTTTCTGCACCTCTGCCCATATCTTGAGTGGTACAAAATACAGCACACTAGCTTCAATGCCGTTCTTGGCTCCGGTAATGCGGGTATAGTTCATACCATGTCGGCATTCGTAGCTGTCCAGAGGAGTCTTGCAAGGCTTCCAACCAGGGTTCCATACGGTTCCATTATCATTGATGTAGAAGTAACGGCCTCCGTTATCCATAGGCACACCGTTATAGCGGTAGCGGGTGATACGGCGGAATTTTGCATCCTTGTAGAAGTCGTAACCTCCTGCGGTATTTGAGATCAAACCGAAGAAATCCTCATTCCCCAAATAGTTAATCCAAGGGAAAGGGGTAGCAGGATCTGTGATGACATACTCGCGGTGAGCGTCATCGTAATGTCCATATTCTTTCATTGTGATTGATTAGTTTTCGTCTTCGCGGTTAGGGGTGTTCCATTTCTTGGTCTCAGAACAGTTGAAGCTCAGTGCCTGATCGCCTACCTTGGCACGGAACTCGCCCTTCTCCAATACCCACTTTTCATCGTAGCCCACAAAGGCCAAATCGCTACCCTTGATCTTCAAGGTCACGGTTTTAGTTTCACCAGGGTTCAAAGCTACCTTCTCAAATGCACGCAGACGCTTGTTGTCAGGAGTGATGCTGGCAACCAAGTCTGAGACGAACAGTAAAACAGGCTCCTTGCCAGCAACCTTGCCGGTGTTGGTTACGTCTACTGTAAAGGTCAGCTCATCCTTAGCAGTGAAAGTAGTCTTGTCCAGCTTCAGGTTGCTGTATTTGTAGGTTGTATAGCTTAAGCCATGACCAAAGTTGTAAAGTGCGTCAATCTTAGCATCATAGTTGTAGTTACCACTCATGGTAGATACACTCTCGCCTGGCTTGAAGTCGTAGGTACTCAATGAATTGATAGAGCCTGGGTAGGTGAAAGGCAGCTTAGCGCTGAAGTTTGCATCGCCTGCCAGCAGGTTTGCCAATGCAATGCCTCCGTAGTTGCTAGGCAACAAGGCATCGATAGTTGCTTTAGAGAGAACTTCGATATCCTTGATGATACGAGGACGGCCTTCATTTAACACCAATACAATAGGTTTGCCAGTCTTGGCAAGAGCCTTGACCAGTTCCTTCTGGTTAGGGCTTAGGTTGAAGTCGCTCAGGTTACCTGGAGTCTCTGCGTAGCTGTTCTCACCCACTACGGCGATGATGACATCCACACCAGCAGCAGCTTTGACTGCAGCCTCAATATCTGGTTCATTCTCTGATTCAAAGTTTACGTTCTGGCCTCCATTCTTGTAGGTCACACCCTCGGCAAGGGTCACGTTCTCTGCACCGAACTTGTCGCTGATAGCCTCGTAGAAGGTCTTGTAACCTAATTCATCGTGCACGCGTACGCAACCGTCGCCCTGCCAGGTGTAGCTCCAGCCGCCGTTCTGTGGACGCAGGTTGTTGCTGTTAGGACCTGTTACCAGAATCTTGACACCCTTCTTGAGAGGCAGGATATTGTCGTTGTTCTTCAGCAGGATGATACTTTCTTCAGCCATCTTGGTGGAGAGAGCTGCAGATTCTGCCGCAGCGAACTTAGGGTATTTCTTGGCTAGTTTCTTGTAGTCGATATCCCAAGTCTTAGGATCATCCAAGTGCAAGCGGAACTTGAGGCGCAGGATACGGCTCACAGCATCGTCGATACGGCTCATTGGCACACGGCCTTCGTTCACCAACTCCTTCAGCAGGTCGCAGAAATCGGTGTTGTATGGATCCATGCTCATATCGATACCGGCATTGATAGCCAGTTCAATAGCTTCTTTCTTGTCGTGTGCAATATGGTCGCGTGAGTACAGGCTGGCAATATCAGCCCAGTCGGTCACAATCATACCGTCCCAGTTCAAACCCTCCTTGAACCACTCGGTAAGCAGACGGTGGTTTGCATGCAGAGGCATACCATTGTTGTTTGAAGAGTTCACCATGATAGAGAGAGCGCCTGCTTTTGCACAGTTTTTGAATGGCTCGAAATACTTCTCGCGCAATTCACGCTCTGAAACAGAAGATGGAGTACGGTCTTTACCATTGATAGGATTACCATAGGCAATATAGTGCTTCAGGCAAGCCGCGGTATGATAATCGTCAATATTGTTAGGGTCAGCACCCTGGAAACCCTTAACGGCTTGAACTGCCATGACAGAGTTCAGCAATGGATCTTCGCCAAAACTTTCCCACATACGGCTCCACATTGGCTGGCGACCTAAGTCCATGACTGGGGCATAGATCCAAGGGATAAGGCCAGCTTTACTTTCGTAAGCACAAATCTCTGCTACCTGATATGGGAATTCTTTGTTGAAAGATGCTGCTTGATTGATAGACTGAGGGAACAGTGTACCACCATAGGTGTAGGTCGTTCCGTGCATCTGGTCTACACCATAAATTTGTGCAATGCCAGCTGCTTCTTGTGACACCTGGTTCAGCTTGCGGATACCTGTAGCCCAACTTTCTGGAGTCTGGGCAAATCCTAATGGAACATTCAGAATGGAACCAACCTTATACTGGCGAAGTACTTTATCTACATTTTCTTCACTCAGTGTCCATACCTTACGGTTTTTCCCGTCGGTTACACCGTCAACGGTGATTTCACACATCTGACCAATTTTCTGGTCAAGAGTCATAGTGGCCAGTTTTGCTTTTACCTTAGCCTCAATTTCTGCGTTGTAAGGGATTGCTGGTTTTACCTGAGCTTGCATTTGTGTTGCAACTCCTAGCAAGCATCCCAATGCGATCATTTTTAAATACCTCATTTTTGATTTGTTTATTAGGGTTTATGAATTATTATTATTTTATACGATAGGTAAAGAATTACCGTTAATCTTATGATAGAGATCTAGTGCATACACATCGGTCATTCCAGAAATGTAATCTAATACGGCCATTATCTTTCCATAGAGAGTTGGAGCCTCAATCTCATACTGACTGCTAATGCGGTTGATGAGCATCTTAGAGTACGCTTTTTCAGGGTGTGTGACAGCTTCAATGAGCAGTTCAATAAGTGTGCTTATCACCTTAAAACCGGCGAGCTCTATATCTACGACTTCTTTAGAACGATAGATGTCGGCAAATGACCTTTCCGAACAGTGTTTGTAGGCACTCCGCGGCCTTTCACTGATGTGCTGGATGAGGCTGCCTTCGAAAGTGCCATTCAGTATATCCTCTTGGTTCTGAATGAAAACATTTACACATTCCTTAATCAGACAACCTATTACACAACTGCGCAGATAAACGATTCTTTCGTTTGTATCTGTGACCACATTGAATGTGTCATAAATGCGTTTTTGGCTGATTTCATCGAGAAAATCACTTAGAAGGTCTATGGTTTCATCGGTGCTGATGAGCTTGAGTTTATGGGCATCTTCCATATCCATAATCTCATAGCAGATGTCATCTGCTGCTTCAACCAAATATACTAGCGGGTGGCGAGCAAACTTGAGCGGCTCGCCTGGAGCACTCAGCTGTTTTATCCCTAATTCATGGGCAATCTTCAAGAAATCGTCTTTCTCACTTTGAAAAAATCCGAACTTTTGCTTTTTGCCGGCTTGGCTGGATTCAAAAGGGTATTTCACGATACTGGCCAGAGTGGAGTATGTCATGACAAATCCACCGGGTCTTCTGCCCTTGAACTGATGGGTTAGCAGACGGAATGCATTTGCGTTTCCTTCATAGTGAGTGATGTCATTCCATTCTTCGTCGGTAAGCAGAGGTTTCAAATCCAACCCTGCACGCTCGGAAAAGTAGGTGCCGATAGCTTTCTCTCCAGAGTGCCCGAAAGGAGGGTTGCCTAAATCATGAGCCAGGCAAGATGCGGACACAATGGATCCTATCTCTGACATATGCGTATAGGCTAGTGAACTGTCCTTCTCCAATAGCTTGTGATAAACTTCAGAGCCTAAAGAACGACCGACACTTGCAACTTCAATACTGTGGGTTAACCGATTGTGTACAAAGACACTTCCTGGCAGTGGAAATACTTGAGTCTTATTTTGAAGACGGCGGAAAGGTGCAGAGAAAACCAACCGGTCGTAATCCCGTTGGAATTCACTCCGGTCATCTTTTTTTATGCCATGCCGTTCCTCTTGGCCCAATCGTTTTGTGGAAAGTAGTTGTTCCCAATTCATGCTTGTTGATTTGTGTCTTGGCTATTGTTTTACTTCGCAAAAATACAAGGTTTTTCCGAGGTGTACGTGCTTTTCTTGCTAAAAAGTGTGATAAATGCTGGATTTTATGTACTTTTGCATTAAATAATAAAAAACACGCGCGTATGGAAATTCAAATTATTAATAAAAGCCATCATGCTTTGCCACAATATTCAACATTGCAGTCGGCGGGAATGGATATCCGAGCAAATTTGGATCAGCCACTGGTGTTGAAACCAATGCAGCGTTGCTTGGTTCCGACGGGTTTGTACATTGCTCTGCCAGATGGGTATGAGGCGCAGATTCGCCCTCGCAGTGGCTTGGCATTGAAAAAAGGCGTAACGGTGTTGAATACGCCTGGAACTATTGATGCTGATTATAGGGGTGAAATCGGTATCATCCTTATCAACCTGTCCCAAGAGGATTTTGTGATTGAGGATGGAGAGCGTGTCGCTCAGATGATTATCGCACGTTATGAGCAAGCTGTATGGGCCGAGGTAGAGGTGCTTGATGAAACTGAACGTGGAGCTGGTGGTTTTGGACATTCTGGGGTGAAATGAGCCAACTGAAGAAATACATTGTTTTAGCATGTTGTCTGTTTCAAGTTATTTCTGTGTTCTCGCAGGAATTGTCTGAAGCAGATAGGCGTCGTTTTGATTATTTCTATCTGGAGTCTGTTCGTATGCGTAATCTGGGGAAATACGCCCAGTCCTATGAACTTTTGAAGCATGCCCTGATGATTAACCCTAATGCTCCCGAAGCATTGTTTGATATGGCTAGTTTCAGTAGTTTCTTAGTTTCAAAGGAAGAAATGGTCTCAAACTATGAACGTGCTGTGGAGCTATCACCTAAGAACCAGTGGTACAAGCAGGTGTTAGGAAATTCTTATTATAGAAGTAACCAACTGGATAAGGCCATTGAGGTGTATGAGCAGATGGCTAAAGACAGTTCTGACAAGGTGGACGTGTTTTACGATCTTTTAGGACTCTATACGCAGAAGCAAGACTATGAAAAGTGCATTTGGGCTTTGAATAAGATTGAAAGCCTGGACGGAAAGAGTGAGCAACTGAGTATGGAGAAGTTTCGTATGTATCTCCGGCTTGAACAGAAAGACAAGGCATTCTTGGAAATGGAGGCTCTCTCCAAGGAATATCCAAATGATACTCGCTATCGCATTAACTTAGGTGATTTATACTTGGATGATGGACATCCTAAAAAGGCGTTGGAAATCTATCAGCAAATCTTGAAGGAAGAACCGCAGAATGTGCAAGCCCAACTTTCTATGGTTTCCTATTTGGAAAAGCAGAAAGAGGCAGAAAAGTCTTTAGAGGAATTAGCCTTGAATCCTACTGTGGATTCTCAGACTCGTGTGTCAGTTTTGCGGAAAATCATCTTTAATAGTGAAGAAGCCAAAGAAGATAGCACCAAAGTGCTGAATTTGTTTGACCGGATTATGGAACAACCACAAGATGGACCTGAGGTTGCTTTACTTTGGACTCAGTACAAGGCCATGAAGAATATGTCGAACGATGAGATTGGTGCTTCATTGCGTACTGTCGTGAAGATTGACCCGGGAAATGTGGCAGCCCGACTTCAGCTCATGCAATATGCTTTTGACAAGGAGGATTTTGATGATGCTATCCAACTTTGCCAAGAAGCGATAGAATATACTCCAGAAGAGGTCCCTTTCTATTATTATCAAGGTTTGTCGTATTATCAGAGCCAGCGTGGAGACCAAGCTTTGGAGATATTCCGTAAGGGCTTGAACTATATTACCGACGACACTGATAAGGAACTTGTATCCAACATGTATGGTGCAATGGGAGACATCTATCATGAGAAGAAAATGGATAAACAAGCATACGAGGTATATGATTCTGCGTTAGTTTATAAACCAGATAATACATTGGTCTTGAATAACTATGCATATTATCTAGCTTTGGAGAAAAAGGATTTGGAGAAGGCTGAAGCGATGAGCTTCCGAACTTTGAAAGCAGATCCTAAGGCATATAATGAGCTGGATACCTATGCTTGGATCTTGTTCTTGGAGAAGAAATACATAGAAGCTAAGATTTATATTGAGCAAGCATTGAAGAATGGTGGCGATCAGCATGCAGGAATTGTAGAACATGCAGGTGATATTTTCTATGTAAATGGAGAAGTGGAACAAGCGTTAGTGTATTGGGAACAGGCAGATAAGTTGGGCAGTGATTCTAAGACACTGAAAAAGAAAATCAAACAAAGGAAATATATAGGAGACTAACAAATGAAAAATAACATATTGATACTTCAGACTTTACTGCTGGCATTTTTGCTTACGGCTTGTGGCACTCAGAAAAAAGTGGCATATAGCGGTATGGATACTAAGGCTTTGACAGCCTTGCAGGTGGTAGAGAAATCTCAAAGCCAAGTAGTGAATGAGGATTATATGACCGCTAAGATGAATTTCCGTTTGCAAGTTAGTGGCCAGGATCTTTCAGTTGGGGGTAATCTGAAG
>JAUNHZ010000055.1 GCA_030523705.1 Bacteroidales bacterium | reverse complement strand
GACGAGATTCTCTCTCCACTTCGTTATGAGAGCGAACAAGTTCGATTACTTCGCTGATGCTCAGAATGACATTTTAGACTTACGAAAATTGAATAAAATATGAAAAGGACCGTTTTAATTACAGGCGCCACCAGTGGTATTGGTGAGGCTTGTGCCCGTAAGTTTGCCGAGGGCGGATATAAGTTGATCATTACTGCACGCCGTGCCGATAAGCTGAATGCGCTGAAGGCTGAGCTGGAGGCTCAGGGTGCAGAGGTGCAGACATTAGTGTTTGATGTACGTGATGCAGCTGCCGCAAAAGAGGCTATGCAACAGGTGGAGACCGTGGATGTGCTGATCAATAACGCGGGTCTGGCGCTGGGCTTGGAAAAGGAGTACGAGGGTAACCTAGAGGACTGGAACGTCATGATTGACACGAATGTAAAGGGCTTGCTTACCATGACGCGACTGGTAGTGCCGGGTATGGTGGAGCGCAACCAGGGCCATGTCATCAACATAGGTTCCGTGGCTGGCGATGCAGCGTATGCAGGCGGTAATGTATATTGCGCCACTAAGGCTGCCGTGAAGGCTATCACCGATGGCTTGCGCATAGATGTGGCCGAGTCTGCCGTACGCGTGACAAACATTAAACCGGGTCTGGTGGAGACTAATTTCAGCAACATTCGTTTCCACGGGGATACGGAGCGTGCCGACAATGTATATAAAGGTATTAAGCCGCTGACCGGTGAGGATATTGCCGATGTGGCATTCTATGCTGCCAGTGCTCCTGCGCATGTGCAGATAGCCGAGGTGCTGGTATTAGCTACCCATCAGGCCAGTGGTTCTGTCATTCACAGAGAAAAATAAATGGATATGAAGAAATTAAGTATGATTTTAGCCGCTGTGGCCTTGACGCTTGGCTGGGCTTGGTGCGAGAAAAAAACGGCGGTGGACTTAGCCGGAGAGTGGAAAGTGGTGGAACTGAATGGCACTGAGGTGCCAGAGACCATGCAGGCTCCAGCCCTGGCTTTTGATACAGCAGAGAATACTTACAGTGGTGCCACAGGAGCTAATATCCTGCATGGCGAGTTCACTTTTGAGAACGGGAACCTGACCTTAGGCGAGGCGGGCGTAACCCAGATGATGGCAGATTCCATCTCCATGGTTGTGGAAGGTGCCTACCTGAAGGCCATAGCTGCCGTGAAGACGGTAGCCGAGGAGAACGGCTCTCTCCTACTGAAGGATGAGAGTGGAAACACCCTTGTGAAACTGAGTAAGTAGGGTATGCAGAAATTCATCATCACACTGGATGGAGAGCTTCGCTTTGGCGATGTCCATCTGCATAAAGACTTGATTCCCTGGGGTGATCATGAGTGTCATGGTGGTGGACTCTGGAAAATAAATGCAGGAGGAATGTCCGTAGATCTGTACGGACGTTCCTTTGATTTTGGACCTGCAGATTTTGATATGGTGCGCTCTATCAACTGGTCGGGAATAGGCGGTAAACCTATTCCCTTGTTCTATTATCCTAATTACCCAGACATGGACGATGCCCGTCCGGTGATGGCGCAGCCTTGAAAGGAAGGGGCTCAGCCTCTGGCCATCTGATAGACTTTAATCATATCTTCTTTCTGGAGTACCTTCAAGGCACCTACGGTCTGTGTACCGCCGCAGCTGCACTTATCGGCCATCTCTTCAATCTCAGCATCGGTGATATCCTTACCGTTCTGCATTCCTCACAATTATTGCCAAACTTTATTTCATCCAACCTTATTAATTAAAAAAGAATGACTATCTTTGCACAAATGAAACAGAGAATTGCTATCGTAATGGGAGCCACCTCTGGCATTGGGCGCGAAGTGGCACTGCTGCTGGCTCAGAAAGGCTGGACGGTGGGTGTGGCTGGACGCCGCAAGGAAAAGTTGGATGAGCTCCTGAAGGTAGAGGGCATTCAGGCTGCCAAGCAGATAGATGTGACCCAGCCCGATGCGCCGGCCTTGCTGCAGGAACTGATTGATGAGATGGGAGGCATGCAGCTCTATTTCCACAGTTCTGGCATTGGGTACCAGAACTACATGCTTGACACGGACAAGGAGATGCGCACGGTGGAGACAAACGGTATGGGATTCACACGCATGGTGAATGCGGCATTCCAGTATTTCACTCAGCACCAGGGGCATATAGCCTGCATTTCTTCCATAGCGGGCACAAAAGGCTTGGGCGCAGCGCCGGCCTACTCGGCTACCAAACGGTTCCAGAACCACTATCTGGAGTGTCTTACCCAGCTGGCAAACATGCGGCACATACCGGTAAAGATTACGGATATCCGTCCGGGATTTGTGGCCACAGACCTAATCAAGGATGGCAGCTACCCCATGCAGCTCACGGCACCACAGGTAGCCCGGGAGATTGTAGAGGGACTGGAAAAGGGTAAGTCCATCATTACCGTGGACTGGAAATACCGCATCCTGGTGTTCTTTTGGCGCCTGATTCCGCGCTTTCTCTGGATTCGCTTGAAAATTAAAACTAAATAAGATAGATTATGACAATTGATTTCAACACAATGGAATTTGCTGCCTTCCCTAACTTTAAGGGTGGCGAGAAGGAACTGAACGCTAAGATGTTCTTCGATGGTACTAACCGTATGCTGCATGCTATCTTGAAGCCAGGTGCAAGCATTGGCGAGCACAAGCATGAGGGCAACTGCGAGATGATCTACATCCTGAAGGGCGAGGGTACCATCATTGACGATGGTGTGGCTACCCCTATCCAAGCAGGTCAGGCTACCTACTGCCCAGAGGGTCACACGCACAGCTTGGTGAACACCAGCCAGGCAGACTTGGAGTTCATCGGTGTGGTTCCAAAGCAATAAGTTGCAGCCATGAAGAAAATCATTACGCTGATTCTCATGGCACTGGGCATTGGCGTACAGACGGGAAATGCGCAGGATCTGAAGTTCAAGAGCATCTCCCCAGACCAGTTTGAGGTGCTCCTGACTAAGGGAGAGGTGTTCCTGCTGGATGTACGCACAGCAGAAGAGTATGCAGAGGGCCATCTGAAGGGTGCGCACAACCTGGATGTCAAGAAGGCCGACTTTGAGCAGAAGGCTGTGGCTACCTTACCAAAAGACAAGACACTGGCCATCTACTGCCGAAGCGGGGCAAGAAGCACCACTGCTGCGGGCTTGCTGGTAAAGAACGGCTTTACCGTGATAGAGATGGCTACAGGTATTAACGGCTGGAAGGCTGCCGGAAAGCCTACGGAGAAATAAAAAATGAACGAGACATCGGGATTATACAACAAATGGGTTGCATGCTGGGGTAATGCAACTTCCATCACAGATCGCAAGGAGTGTGTCTATGCTAAGGACATCACCTTGCGCTACCCTATTCGCATCTGCTTCGCTGGTAGCAAGCTGCGCTTCCGCTTCTCTAACCTTACGGGTACGGAGGATGTGGAGCTCACGGCGGCTTTTGTGGCGCTCCAGAAGGAGGACTACCAGCCGGTTTCCATCACCTTCCAGGGGGAGAAAAGCACTATCCTTCCGGTGGGAAAGGAGATTACCAGCGATGAGATTCCTTTCCTGGTGAACGCGGGTGAGACGGTGGATGTGAGCCTGTATTTTGGGAACTATACCCAGATGAATGCGGGCACGCTGATTACGGGTCCGCTGTCTAAGGGACAGTATAGCTATGGTAATTTTGCCACGGAGAGGACCTTGCCACTGGATTATACGCGGAACACCAACTGGTTCTGGTTCCTGAACACCATAGATATCCTTACGGAGGAGAAGAACCATGCGCTAGTTTGCTATGGCGACTCTATCACCGCGCAGAGCTGGCCGGATTATCTGGCACTGCGCACGTGGGAAAAGGGTTTCCATAACGTGGCTATCATCCGAAGAGCGGTGAGCGGCACGCGCATCTTGCGTCAGTATGACTGTATCACCTATCAGGCTTATGGCTTGAAGGGGGCTACCCGCTTCCCTATTGAGCTGAATGTGGCTGGTGCCAGTGCGGTCATTATCCAGCATGGTATCAATGACATTATTCATCCGGTAGGTGTAGAGGTGAACCCTTTCCGCCCGTGGAGCGACATGCCTACCTGCCAGGATTTGATATACGGAACGCTGCAGCTCTATGTGGAGCATGCCCGTAAGTTAGGCCTGAAGGTATGGAGCGGAACCCTGCTCCCTATCTACGGATGGCGTACCTATAATGAAGAGCGCGATGTGCTGCGATGTGCCTTTAATGAATGGCTGCGCACGGCTCCGGAGTTCGATGGCTGTGTGGATTTTGATGCAGCCGTTCGCGATGAGCAGCATCTGGCTGCCTTTGCACCGGGATTTGACTCTGGCGACCATCTGCACCCTAGTGAGAAGGCGTATGAGGCTATGGCTTATGCCGTTCCCGAGGAATTGTTTTAAACACAAGAGAAAATGTTACTGAATCAAATCATAGACATTGTAAAAGAGGCCGGAAAGCTCATGCTATCTGCGGATTTCCAGATTGCAGAGAAGGAAGGGGTAGTAAACATTGTGACCACTACCGACTTGGCCGTGCAGGATTTTCTGTGTCCACGCTTGGCGGAACTGCTTCCTGGAAGTGGTTTCCTGTGTGAGGAGAAGGATATGTACGACATCAGCCATGAATATACATGGATTATAGACCCTATTGACGGAACGGCAAATTTCAGTCGCCACATAGACCAATGCGCCATATGCGTAGGCTTGAAGAAAGGCGATGCCATGGAGATAGGTGTGGTCTATATTCCTTATACCAATGAGCTGTTCACGGCACAGAAGGGCCAGGGTGCTTTCCGTAACGGTGAGCCTATCCATGTGTCCAACCGTACGTATGAGAACGCCATTCTCTTTACGGCCCTCTCACTGTATCATAAGGAACATGCAAAGGTATGCTCGGATATCATCATGGATGCCTATTATAGCATCAATGACGTGCGCCGGTTTGGTGCTGCGGCACCAGAGATATGCTATGTGGCAATGGGACGCGCGGAACTCTTCTTTGAGTATCGCCTGAGTCCGTGGGATTTTGCTGCAGCCAGCCTCATCTTGCAAGAAGCAGGCGGCGTGATTACCGACATGCAAGGCCAGACGCTGAGCTGCACCGTGCCATCGGGCGTAGTGGCAGGAAACCTTCCAGAGAGCCATCAGCGTTTCCTGGAGGTGGTAAAGAAACATATCTAAGAATAAATTAATGGTATTATAAATGACAACGAATCAACTCATCCGCTCATCTATCTTAGCCGGCATCTGCATTGGTATTGCGGGTTTTGGCTATCTGGCAGAAAAAAGTATCATAGGTGCCGTGCTCTTTGCCTTCGGCTTGCTCACGGTGGTGCATTACGCCCTGAAGCTGTACACCGGAACAGCGGGATTCATCAAGAAAGGCGAGGTGGGACAGCTGCTGCTCATCCTGGGCTTTAACCTGGTGGGCTGCCTGCTGGTGTCCCTGCTGGTGCGCTGCAGTCCGATGCCGCTGCAGGAGACTGCCCAGAAAATCCTGGAAGGCCGCCTGGCTATGGGTCCGCTGAATGGCGGTGTGCTGGCCATTGGCTGTGGATTCATCATGACCACCGCCGTGACTTTTGCGCGCCAGGGTAAGAACCTGCCCCTGCTGTTTGGTGTGCCATTGTTCATCATGTGTGGTTTCCCACACTGTGTGGCCGATGCCTTCTATTACCTCTGCGTTCCGGTTTCTTTCCTGGCAGAGCATGCAGTGGCTATCCTGATTTTCTACGTGAGTATTGTACTGGGTAATTTTGTGGGTTGTAACCTTTATAGATTTTTGATGAACCATGAGTGAGATAGATATTGCGCTGAAGATTGCCATTGAGGCACATGCCGGACAGACCGACCGCGACGGTGAGGCTTACATTCTGCATCCACTGACGGTGGGCCTGATGGGTAACACCGATGAGGAACGCATGGCGGGTTTCCTGCACGATGTGATAGAAGATACCCCTTACACGGCAGACATGCTCCTGGAGGCTGGCATCCCCGATGGTGTGGTGAATGCACTGCAGCTGCTTACCCACCAGAAAGAGGAGCCTTACTTTACGTATGTGCAGCGCATCATAGACGCGAACAATCCGATAGCCCTGCGCGTGAAATACAATGACTTGCAGCACAACTATGCGCGCGGAAAGGCATACCCTGACCTGCAGGAAAAGCACGGGAAGGCCCTGCAGATGGTCAAGGCGGCTATTGATGAGATGAACCGCGTAAAGCTGTATATCCCAAAGAGGG
This sequence comes from Bacteroidales bacterium, assembly GCA_030523705.1. Taxonomy (GTDB): domain Bacteria; phylum Bacteroidota; class Bacteroidia; order Bacteroidales; family Bacteroidaceae; genus Minthousia. The sequence continues at coordinate 8,346 of JAUNHZ010000055.1, read as the reverse complement.
GGACAGAGATTGCCATTTTTGCAGCGGGCTGCTTCTGGGGGGTGCAGCACTACCTGGAGCGTCAGGCGGGTGTACTCCGCAGCTTGGTGGGTTACACCGGCGGACAGGAGGAGTTCCCTACTTATGAAGATGTACGCACGCACAAGACGGGTCATGTAGAGGCTGTACTGGTGGAATATGATCCTGCCGTTACCAACTATGAGACACTGTGCAAGCTGTTCTTTGAGATTCATGATCCTGCACAGACCGATGGTCAGGGTCCGGATAAGGGCGACCAATACCGTAGTGCCATCTTCTACAGGAACGCGGAGCAGCTGGAGACCTCCAACAAGCTCATTGGCATCTTGCGTGAGAAAGGCTTTGAGGTCAATACCCTGCTCAAGGCTTTCGACAAGTTCTGGATTGCGGAGAACTACCATCAGCATTATTACGAAAATACCGGTGGAAGTCCTTACTGCCATGTGAGACAGCGCAAATTCTAATTGTAAGTTTGGCTTTTAAGCCATTCTTACCCGACCAAAAGGACAAAACTACCTAATTTTGGTCTAAAAACCAACATTTTTAGGCATTTTATTCCTTCATTCTTGAATCTTTACATATCTTTGCAAAATAAACATTACAGACAGCAAAAGATGATTCAAGATTCTAACAAGATAGCTATCATAGCCGGAGAACGCGAGGTGACCTTTGCCGAAGTTCTCCAGCGTATCCATTTATTTGCCCAGGCATCGCCAAAAGGGAAAGACTGCAAGTCCATCGTTTTTAGTGAGAACCGCGAGGGATGGATTTATGCCTTCTTCTCTGCATGGGAAAACCACACCATTCCTGTACCGGTTGATGCATCGAGCACGGTGCAAGATGTGGCTTATATCCTGAACGACTGTAAGCCTTCGTGCATCTGGACTTCGCGCAAGAAAGTGGATACCATCCGTGAGGCTATGACCGAAGCGGGCATTAACCCAACCATCTTACTGATAGATGATTACGAACTGGCTCCTGTAAGCGAGGAGAAGGCTAAGCTGGACTCAAACCCTGAGGATACGGCGGTGATTATCTATACTTCGGGCACTACGGGAAACCCTAAGGGTGTCATGCTGTCTTTTGCAAACCTGGAGGCTAACACCCGTGGCGTGTGCGATGAGGTGCACATTTTTAATGACGAGCGCCGTACCCTGGTACTGCTGCCACTGCACCATATCCTGCCTTTAATGGGTACTTGTATCATTCCGCTGACCCGTGGCGCGGGTGTGGCTATCTGCCCAAGCATGACGGGTCCGGATATCATGGATACCCTTTCCCGTGGCAAGATTGCCATCATGGTGGGTGTGCCTCGTCTGTATCAGACCCTCTATAACGGCATCAAGAAAAAAATTGACGATAGTCCTGTCACTCGTGCCTTATTCGCTATTTGCTCAACAGTCAAGAGCCGAAAACTTTCTCGTTTTATCTTCCAGTCTGTACGCAAAAAGATGGGTGGCCACTTGGATTACATGGTGAGCGGTGGTGCTGCATTGGATAAAGAGATTGGTAATGGTCTCCGTACTTTAGGCCTGGACGTGCTGGAAGGTTACGGCATGAGTGAGACGGCTCCTATCATTTCGTTTACCCGTCCTGGGGATATCATTCCGGGATGCGTGGGCTTGCCGCTTCCATCGGTGGAGTGCAAGATTGTGAATGGAGAGCTCTGCGCTAAAGGCCCTAATGTGATGCAGGGCTACTATAACCGCCCTGAAGAGACGGCCGCTGTCATTGATGCCGATGGGTTCATCCATACCGGCGACTTGGCTGAGTTTGATGAGAAGGGCCGCGTGTATATCACTGGAAGAACCAAGGAAATCATTGTGCTGTCTAACGGTAAGAACGTACAGCCTAATGAGATAGAATATAAACTGGAGAAGTACGACGACAAGATTAAGGAGGCTGCCGTGGTGCAGGATGGCGACTTGCTGCGCGCCATCATCGTTCCTCAGGCTGCGTGGGCAAACAACCGCTCCGTAGAGGAGCTGGAGGTGGCGCTGAAGCGTGAGGTCATTGAACCTTATAACCTGACCGTGGCCAACTATAAAAAGCTCATGAGCATCTTTGTCTATCAGGGTGAGCTGCCTCGTACCCGCCTGGATAAGCTCCAGCGCTTCAAGCTGAAAGAAATCATAGACGGAACGGCTAAGCCGAAAGTGGAGAAGAAAGTGGCAGAACCTACCTTTGAGGAATACCAGATTATCAAGCGCTATATTGAGGCGGAGAAGAAAATCAAGGTGATGCCTACAGACCATATAGAATCCGACCTGGCCTTTGACTCATTGGATAAGGTGGGACTCCAGAGCTTCATTGAGAACACTTTCGGTATGGAGATGCGCGTGGAGAGCATGGCCACCTACAAGAATGTGACGGAGATGGCGGAATATGTAGCCGACTATAAGACCCGCATGGATGTGGAGGAAATAGACTGGAACAAGGTCATCAACCAGCCATCGGATCACCTCAAGCTGCCTATCACCGGATGGGAACTGCCACTCTATGCCAAACTGTTCAAGCTCTTCCTGAAAGTCTATAACCGACTCTCCATCAAGGGTAAAGAGAACATTCCACAGCACGGTCCGTTCATCCTTGCACCAAACCATCAGAGTTTCATAGATGGCCCTATAGCTATGGCAGGTGTACCTTGGGATACCGTAAAAATCTGCTATTTCTATGCCAAGGAAGACCATGTAAAGAAACAGATTCTCAAGAATATGGCCAACCGCAACAACATTATTCTCATGGAAAAGAACAACCTGAAGGACTCTATCCTGAAACTGGCCGAGGTGCTGAAGCAGGGAAAGAGCATTGTGATTTTCCCAGAGGGCACCCGTACCCACACCGGTGAGATGTCGGCCTTCAAGAAAATGTTTGCCATTCTGAGCAGCGAGCTGCAGGTTCCTATTGTTCCGGTTTGCATCAAGGGTGCTTTCCAGGCATTCCCAAGAACCCGCAAGTTCATGACTACCCACAAGATTGAAGTGGAATACCTTCCAAATATCTATCCAAGCGAGGGCCAGAGCTACGATGAGCTGAGCGATAAGGTGCGCCAGGCTATTGGCACTGCCCAGAAGAAAGAAGCATGAAAAAAACAATCCTCCCCATCACGGGGGAGTACGGGAACACGTGGACGCATCTATTAGGAGCTGTCTTTGCCCTGTCTTCCATCTGGATGATATGGCCAGCTACTCATCTGGGATGGCAGATGACCATGGGTGTCATCTTCTTCATTGTGGGCATGTTCCTGATGTTTCTGTCCAGTACGCTGTACCATTGGGTGCATCCGGGAATGGCCAAGCAGGTCTTGCGGAAATGTGACCATATCAGTATCTATGTCATGATAGCCTGCTCCTACACCCCTATCCTGATTGGTGTGATAGGTGGATGGTTAGGATGGACGCTGTTTGGCTTGCAATGGGCAGTAGTGCTGGGGGGTACGTTCTATAAGATTTTTGCCATGGGGAAATACCCACGGCTTTCCTTAGCTTTATATCTGATTATGGGATGGAGTGTGCTGCTGGTCATCAAGCCGGTAGTGGACCGTCTTTCTACCCTGGCCATCGTGCTGCTTTTTGCCGAGGGCCTGTTCTATACCGCGGGCACCTATTTCTTTATGCACGACAAGCGTGAGCATTTCCATGCCATCTGGCATGTGTTTGTGCTCCTGGGGGCCATAGCCCACTGGAGTGTGGTGCTATGCATCATTCTATTCCCGTAACTTATTCGGCTAAGAGGGCTTTACAGCCGGCTACCACATCATTATAGGTGGCTTCGAAATTACCTGTGTACCAAGGGTCTGCCACATCGCGGGGATTTCCTACCAGTTCCATGAGCAACTGAATCTTTCCCTGTGGGTCTCCGTATTGGCGTCCGGAGAGCTGCTGCACAATCTCTGGCATCTGCCAGTGCAAGTAGCGCAGGTTATTCTGATCCATGACGAAGATACGGTCGTAATAGGCATAGTCGCCCCTGGTCATCTGGCGGGCTCCCCTGCGGGTGAAAGGGATACCATGACGGCGCAGGCATTCCTTTGCCGGTGGATAGATGTCATTCCCAATCTCCTCGGTGGAGGTGGCTGCCGATGCAATCTCATACTCGTGTTCCCGACCGGCATCCGCCACCATCTTCTTGAAAATCATCTCTGCCATAGGGCTGCGGCAGATGTTTCCGTGACAGACAAACAGAATCTTTTCCATGGATTACATCTTCTCCATTTTATATCCCATGCGCTTGAGCTCCACGGCTGCACCCATGTGGAAAAGGACCTTGATGCTGCGGGCATAGACGTAGAAAGCCATAGGAGACTGAGGCTCTATCTGCTCGTGGCGAATCTTGGAGAGCACCTGCTGCGCACAGTCCTGCACCACCTGCTCCATACGGTCGAATTCCTCTCCCTTCAGTTCCAGGACGGTCTCACGGATGTACTCATCCATGTAGTCAAAGCCACGCTTATCGCGGATATACTCATAAAGCTGGGGCATGCTGCCATAGGTTTCCCAGTCCTTATCCCAGTAATTGGCTACTGCCATGCCTAAATACATGGCCCACCCTAAGGAAACGGTAGGGTATTTGGCTATCTCTTTCACACCATCGGCTACATAGGCAGGTGCCATCTGGTTCCATTTCTCGCTCAAGTCCTGTGAAGTCAGGAGCTGGCGGTTCAACAGCTTCATGTCTGAGAGCATGCGGAGCAGGTGTTCTGTAAGGCCCTGCTCATAGGTATCTAGATATTGATCTTGTATCATAATGTCTTATATTTCTGGTTCAGGTATTGACAATAGATAAGGACGGCTGTCTCCACCATGCGGATGCAAGGGCGTTTCTTGTAGTACTCGTCCGTGCGTGCATCGGGGGTGGCTACCATCTGAATCTCTGGCATGATGCCATCGGCTCTCTGTTTGTTCAGACCCAATAAATCTTTACAAATCAGGCTTCCGGTGGCCTCACGGAAGGAGGCGGCCAGCTGCTGCACCACCTCATAGTCTTTCTTCTTGAGTTCCTGCGATGGGTATGGGTTCTGCTCCAGGTTCAGCGCTTCGGGCTGATCCTCTGTATTCTGCACCTCCAAACCTGCCAGCATGAACATGCCACAGGCAGCGCCACAGGTCTCACGCATACGACCTATGCCTCCACCAAAAGAGGCGGAAAAACGGGCCATGAGTGCCTCGGGGATGCCGTAATAGTCGCTGAAAGCTAAAGCCACCGACTGGCTGCAGTTGTATCCTTGCTTGAAATAGCCCACTGCCTTCTCTACCATGAATGATGCATTCACTTCTTTGTTCATATCCTTTTGTCAAAAAACTGGTGCAAAGATAGCAAAAAGAACGCTTACACTAAAAAAGTTAGGCACATCGTTTTGAAAAATCGGAAAAAAACCTTACTTTTGTGGTCCGTAAACATTTAAACTTACGGAACCAATGAAAATCGGCTTTGATAACGACAAGTATGTCAGAATTCAGTCTGAACATATCAAGGAGCGCATCGCTCAATTCGGTAACAAACTATATCTAGAACTTGGAGGAAAACTTTTTGACGACCATCATGCCAGTCGTGTACTACCTGGTTTCCAGCCAGATAGCAAGCTCCGCATGTTCTCACAACTCAGCGACAGCCTGGAAATTGTCATTGTAATCAGCGCAGAAGATATTGAAAAGAATAAGGTACGTGCAGATTTAGGCATCACCTACGATGAGGACGTACTCCGCCTGCGTGGTGAATTCATGGAGCGTGGATTCTTTGTAGGCTCAGTAGTCATCACCCACTATAACGGCCAGCATGCTGCCGATGCCTTCCGTCAGCGCCTGGAGCGCATGGGCATCAAGGCTTACTACCATTATCTTATTGATGGCTACCCACATAACGTGGAACTGATTGCCAGCGATGAGGGTTTTGGAAAGAACGACTATGTAGAGACTACCCGCCCACTGGTTATTGTCACTGCTCCTGGTCCTGGTAGCGGTAAGATGGCCGTTTGCCTGAGCCAGTTGTATAATGAGCACAAGCGTGGCATCACTGCTGGTTATGCCAAGTTTGAGACCTTCCCTGTATGGAGCCTGCCGCTGAAGCACCCTGTGAACATTGCATATGAGGCTGCAACTGCCGACTTGAACGATGTGAACATGATTGACCCATTCCACCTGGAGGCTTACCAGAAGATTGCCATCAACTATAACCGTGACGTGGAGATCTTCCCTGTACTGAACGCCCTCTTCGAGGGTATCTACGGTGAGAGCCGCTATAAGTCACCTACCGATATGGGTGTGAACATGATTGGTTTCTGCATCTCCGACGATGAGGTATGTGCAGAGGCATCTAAGCAGGAAATCATCCGTCGTTACTACAGCGCCCTGAACAAGATGGCCGATGGTGCTGATAATGAGGCTGAGGTGAACAAGATCAAGATGCTCTTCCAGCAAGCTAAGATTAATACCGACTACCGCAAGGTGACTATAGCAGCCAAGGAGCGCAAGGAGAAGAGCGGTGGAAAGCCATGTGCTGCCATTGAATTAGAAGATGGTACCATACTTACTGCAGAGACCAGTGATTTGCTGGGCCCAAGCGCTGCACTCTTGCTGAATGCCACCAAGTATCTGGCTGGTATTGACCACAGCATCAAGCTCATTTCTCAGAACTTGATTACCCCTATCCAGAAGACTAAGGTGGATTACCTGGGTGGAAAGAACCCACGCTTGCACACCGATGAGGTGTTGGTGACCCTGTCTGTGCTTAGCCAGATAGACGACAACTGCCAGCGTGCTCTAGAGCAGCTTCCTAAACTTCGCGGCTGTCAGGTACACACTACCGTCATGCTCAGTGAGGTGGATCAGAAGATTTTCAAGAAACTAGGCATCGGTCTTACTTGTGACCCTATCAAGAAAAGATAATTATCCTTCTTTCTCATTTGGTGATTCCATATCCCAAATGAGAAAGAATTCCCACCTGACAGATGAAAAAACTCATAGTAGAAATTCTAATTGGATTGGTATCCTATTTTACCATAGTAGGATGTTCTGAGTCTTTCTATGAGGCAAACAAATCTCAGTTTATTTTAGAAGTAGACAGCTTTTTCTATTTCAACGAACACACTTCCAGAAGCTTAGAGCAAGACAAAGCCACGATATCCTCTTTAATCCATAGACTAAAAAGACAGACAAATCTTGCTGAAAAAATCCACAAATTCAAGCACCGGTTTGGAGTACCATATTGGAATGAATTAGTGTTGGTAGAGGAAGGAAGAAAAACCAATATCTTCATACCAGTCATTAATGACAAAAAAGAAGAGGTTTCTACTATTTGGATTTTTGAGCTGGAGAACAACAAGTTCAAAAACAAAATCTTAGAAAGAGATTGGATGTCATATTATCCTGGCCACACATGGATGTTTGACTATTTTACAACCTTTGTTCTATCCAAGAAGCCTAAGAGTAAAGTACACTTCAAGACCAACACGCGTATGGCATCTGTAGAATGTGTGGAAACATTCGTGGAAATAGAATATCAAAACAACATAATTACGGTTCCTACAGGTACATATTGTTGGACCGTATATGATGCTGATGAAAGTAGCGATTCTGGGTTTGAAAATGAAAACGGAGATAATCTACCCAATGCAGGAGATGAAAGTGGAGGTGGAAGTGGCTCAAATACTCCAGATACTTCATCTCAAAATGGTTATTCCAACGATTATCCACAAATCAACAATCATTCTTCCTCTATACAATTAACAGAAGCGTCAAAGGAACATTTAGGACATGCAGTCACTTGGAGAAAAGGAAATTACACAATAGAAAAGGGAGAGGAAAAGACCTACTTTAAATATACGGATGGGAATAATTACGTTTATTTCCAAAATGTGAATTTCCCATATAACCAAATAGATAATAACTACAACGAAAATGTAAGTATGAGCTTACCAAGAGTTATTATCAGAAATTTCTATTCGCAGGAAATAGCCGATGAAATGAAAAAGTTTGCCACTAATCCTAAAGCGCATCTCATAGTGTCATATTCTTTCAATCTTGACCACAGTGTAGAGATGGCTTATATTGGCTATGACAAGGGCGATTTTCCAGAACTGCCTATTACCTTTATTGAGAGATGGGAAAACTATATCAACGAAAATGCAAAATGCACTTTCACTCCGAATCTAACATTAGATGGAGCAAATTGGTTTAGGAAAAGCGATTGGATATACATCTTTAATCCTTACCATGCTCAACACGGCCTATAACATCTAATTTTTCTGACAAGTGACATGGGGGAATATGGCTAACTATCCTTAATTTCGCAGCACTATAACATTAAACATATTTTAAGGTCCTGAGCAAC
>JAUNHZ010000054.1:2081-14601 GCA_030523705.1 Bacteroidales bacterium | reverse complement strand
AGCTTTAGCCGATCAGCACTTCCGTGTGATGACCAGCAACAAGAAAGTGCAGGAACTGTCTGACTTAAAAGGCATTAAAATCCGTACCATGGAGAATTCCCACCACATTACCTTCTGGAAGGCACTGGGTGCAAACCCTACTCCTATGGCCTTCTCGGAGCTGTATGTAGGACTGGAGCAACATACCGTAGATGCGCAAGAGAATCCTTACGAGGTCATCTGCTCCAATGGTTTCTATGAGGTGCAGAAGTATGTGATTGAGACCAACCATCTGCCTCATTTACTGGCACTTGTCACCAATCAGGAGTTTTACCAGAAGATGCCGAAAGAGTCACAGAAGATCATCAATCAAGCGGCTATCATAGCACGTGATGAAGCCCGCAAGCAGGCAGTGCTACGTACATCGGACAAAGTCAAGGAGATAGAAAACGGAGGAGCTGAGCTGGTTCCCGTATCGGAAGCGTTCCGAGAGTCAATGCTCAAGGCATCGGAACCGCTTTATCAGCAAATCAGCAAGATAGTGAACGACAATGAATTAATGGAATTATACATCTCAAACAACAAATAACATATGAAAATTCTGAAGAATACCACCGTACTGCTCGTTCTGGCAGTCATTCTAGGAATCATTCTAGGCATGATACTGCCTGAATCACTCATGAATGTGGTGCTGATTATCAAGCAAGTAACCGGTCAGCTCATTTTCTTCCTGGTACCACTGATTATCTTTGGATTTGTGGCACCATCCATTGCACAGCTGTCGGGAAACGTATCCAAGCTGCTACTGTTTGTGTTCTGCATTGCGTACCTGTCATCGATAGGTGCAGCATTCTTTGGTGCAGGAGTGAGTTACGTGGTGGTTCCCATGCTGGATATCCCTCAGTTAGAACAAGGCCGTGCCTTACCAGAGCTGCCTTTCCAACTGGAAATTCCACCACTCATGTCGGTCATGACAGCCTTAGTGATTGCCGTATTCATTGGTTTAGGTTCCATCTGGGTAGATAAGGCCATAGAAAAGAATGAAGCAGCAGAACGATTAGGCAAGAAGAACTATATCAAGCCTTTACTGAATCAGTTCCAGCATATTGTCCTGCTATTGGTAAAGAATCTGCTGATTCCTATGCTACCTTTTTACATAGCATGTAATTTTGCAGCGCTCTCCTATCAAGGTTCCGTGTCTGCATTTACCGTGTTCTTGCCAATACTGGTGTGCGTAATTCTCTGTCATTACATCTGGCTGGCGCTGCTTTACGGACTGGCATCGGCAAACAGCGGAAAGAACGGATGGCAGGTTTTGCGCTATTATGGTCCTGCTTACATGACTGCCTTAGGCACCATGTCATCGGCAGCTACCCTGGGTGTGGCACTGGAATGTGCAGCGAAAAGCCCAATATTAGACAAGAAGGTACGCGAGTTTGCCATCCCGCTCTTCAGCAACATCCATTTGTGTGGCTCCATCCTCACTGAGGTGTTCTTCATTACAGTAGTTTCACAATTGATCTACGGTCACATGCCAGACTTTGGAACCCTGTCGTTCTTCATCGTGCTGCTGGGTATGTTTGCCATTGGTGCACCAGGTGTTCCAGGAGGAACCGTACTGGCATCGTTAGGCATTGTGATCTCCGTACTGCAGTTTGATGACGCAGGAACAGCACTGCTGTTGGCTATCTTTGCACTGCAAGATAGTTTCGGCACCGCATGTAACGTGACCGGTGATGGCGCTTTAACGCTGATAACCACTAAATTCGCAACAACAAACAAATAGTATAAGATATGAAACGATTTATGATTGCTGCTCTGGCGCTCACTAGCATCAGTGTGCAGGCAGAGAACATCCGATTTGCTTATCAGCCAAGTCTTTCACCAGACGGTAAGCAGATTTACTTCTCCTACGACGGAGACATCTACCGCGTTCCTGTAACCGGTGGACAAGCTACTGCTGTGATTACCATGGCAGGTGAAGAAAACTACCCAGTAGTTTCTCCAGATGGCAAATGGTTGGCTTTTTCTTCTGACATTCAGGGAAATAGCGACGTATATGTAGTACCTGTAAATGGTGGTAACGCTATTCAGCTTACTTTCCACGAGGCTGCTGATACACCAGTAGGATGGTCGGCAGATTCAAAGTACATCTATTTTGAGACTACCCGCACCAGTTCACGCAAGACTACATTCCGCGTGGGTGTGAACGGTGGAACCCCACAGAAAATGTTCCCTGGCTATTTCAATACCATTGTGAACCTGGTGGAGAACCCTAAGACCGGCGAGTTCCTGTTCAACGAGTCTATGGAGAGCATCAGCTTCCCTACCCGTAAGCACTATGTAGGCGATCATAACCCTAACATCAAGAGCTGGAATGCCAAGACCAGTACCTATAAGGAACTGACTACCTATAATGGTAAGGACCAGTGGCCTATGGCAGATAAGAACGGAAATATCTACTATGTTTCCGATGAGTCTAACGGCGAGTCTCAGGTAGTACGCTACAAGAGCGGAAAGCCAGAGGTGCTGACCAAGTTCGACAAGTCTGTTCAGTATCCAGCAATTGCCTTTGATGGTTCTGCTATTGTATTCCTGAAGGACTACCAGATTACCATACTGGATCCTAAGACCAAGAAGGTAAGCGTTCCAGAGATTCAGGTGGCATCGGGAGCCGTAGAGGTTCGTCGCTCATTCACCGGACAGCGTGTGCAGGGTGGAGCCGTATCTCCTGATGGAAAGAAATTTGCCCTGGTTATCCGTGGTGAGCTTTACGTATCAGACACCAAGGCTAAGTTCTTGCAGAAGTTGGAAACCCCTGCCAATGAGCGTGTTGACGAGGTAGTCTGGGCAAAAGACAGCAAGACCATCTATTATACCCGTACCAATAAGGGTTGGACCAACATCTTTAAAATCGCAGCAGACCAGTCTAGCGCAGAAAAGGCCGTCTTTACCTCTAAGAACAACGTGAAGAACCTGACCGTAAACCACAAGAACGACAAGGCCGTATATGTAGACGGCAGTCGCGATGTGTACATGGTAGACCTCACCAACGACAAGACCCAGAAGATCTGCAGCGCAGAGTTCTGGTCGTTCCAGGGCTATGACTTCAGCTTCTCACACGACGATAACTACATAGCTTTCAACGCTATGAACCTGTTTGAGAGCGATATCTACATCTACGACATCAAGGCACAGAAGCTCCACAACCTGACCAATTCTGCCGGTGTTGATAACAACGCCGTCTTCTCTCCAGACGGAAAGAACCTGTACCTGACCTCTAACCCAACCAGCGCATCATTCCCTAAGAGTTCAAGAGCATACTTGTACAAATTGCCACTCCAGAAGTACGAGACCCCTTTCAAGAGCGATGTATACGACAAGCTCTTCACAGAGACCAAGAAAGAGGATAAGAAGGACGACAAGAAAGATGTCAAGAAAGACGAGAAGGCAGAAAAGACAACTCCAGAAATCAAGATTGACTATAAGGACATCTATAAGCGCATGACCCGCATGGAGCGTGGCGATAATGCACAGAGCAACCTCTTTACCTACTCATCAAAAGGAAAAGACTACCTGTTCTACAACAGCGGCTACCAAGATCAGTACGTGCTGGAAATCAGTGATCCTGACGCTAAGCCAAAGAAAATCAAGGATGGAGGATACGGAACCTATAGCGTAAGTACCGACGGTATCTACCTGGGAACCACCAACGGTATCCTGAAGCTGAACCCAGAGGGCGCATCGGCAACCAAGATTGAGATTAAGAAAGATGTAGAGAAAGTCCTGAACGACGAGTTCACCCAGATGTTTTATGAGACATGGGCAGTGATGGATCAGAACTACTACGACCCTAAGTTCCACGGTGCCAACTGGCCAGCCGTACGCGACTACTACGCATCATTCCTTCCTTACGTACGTACCCGCGCTAACCTGCGCACCCTGCTTACTGACCTGCTGGGTGAGTTGAACTCATCACACTTAGGCTTCACATCAAACGGTGCAGAGGAGAAGACTGAAACTCGCATCCGTTCATACGCTACAGGTATCATGTTCCAGAACCAGGCTCCATTCACCGTGGATTACATTCTGGAGAACTCGGCTGCCGATAAGATTGAAATCAAACTGCAGAAGGGCGATGAGCTGGTAGCCGTAAACGGCGTGAAGGTAACTCCAAGCATGAACCGCGAAAAACTATTCTCAAGCGCTGTAGCGATGGACGAGGCAAAATGTACCTTCAAGCGTGCCGGAAAAGAATTTACCGTAAAACTGCACCTGCAGCCATATTCAGAGGTTAAAGCACTGGAATACAAGGAGTGGGAAGAGCAGCGCAAGAATGCCGTGGAGGAGAAAACCAATGGCAGGGTAGCTTACCACCACATGCAGGCTATGGGCGCAACAGACCTGAACGACTTCCTGCTTGCTATGCACACCGATGCTGTACATAAGGATGCATTGATTCTAGACCTGCGCTACAACAATGGCGGTAACGTACATAAGGAAGTCATTGATTTCCTGCGTGGTGAGAACTACTTTACCTGGGCACACCGCGACTTCCCTAAGAACAGTCACCCTAACGTGGCACCTGCCGGAAAGCCTATCGTGGTACTGGTAAATGAGCACAGCTTATCAGACGCAGAGGTTACCTCTAACGGAATCAAGACGTTAGGTATTGCCAAGCTGATAGGTACAGAGACTTACCGCTGGATTATCTTCACTTCATCAGTACGTCTGCTCGATGGCTCTACCTGCCGTATGCCAGCATGGGGATGTTACAACGTGAAGGGCGAAGACCTGGAGCATGTAGGTGTAAAACCAGACATCTATGTCAAGAACACCTTCAAGGACCGTGTAGAGAACAAAGACCCACAGCTTGATGCAGCTATTAAGGAAATCATGAATCAGCTGAACGGTAAAAAGTAAACCAAATGAAAAGAATACTAAGCATATTGGTAATCCTGCTCTGTGTAGCAGGATTACCAGCACAAGCTCAAGAACTGTTAAATAAAATACAGACCATCAGTAAGGTAAAAGGAATTACCCCACTGGAAAGTAAGGTCAGAGAGAACAACTTCAAGGAGAAATATGTCCTGAAGTTTGAGCAAATGATTGACCCATCGAACCCAGCTGTAGGCACCTTTACCCAGCGTGTGTTTGTGAGCCACAGAGGATTCAACAAGCCTACAGTGATTGTTACGGAGGGTTATAATGCGGATTACGCCGGTTCATCACGTTATGAGGAGGAACTTTCACGCCTTCTGGATGCAAACCTGATTGTAGTGGAGTACCGTTATTTTGCAGAGTCCACCCCAAATCCATGCAACTACGACTACCTGACTGTAGCCAATTCTCTGGTAGATTTACATAATGTGGTGACTACCTTCAAACAAATCTATACGGGCAAATGGATTTCCACCGGTATCAGTAAGGGTGGAATGACATGTATGTTCTACCGCTCGTATTATCCTGATGACGTGGATATTAGCATTCCATATGTAGCTCCTTTAAACAAGGCTACAGAGGATGGTCGCCATGAGAAATTCTTAGCTAAGAAGGTAGGAACCCCAGAAGAGCGCAAAGCCATCAAGACCTTCCAGACCGAAGTCTTGAAGCGCAGAGCAACCCTGGTACCAATGATGGAGAAACTCTGTCAAGAGAAGAAATGGAGGTTCCGTGGCAGCATGGATGAAATCTTTGACCTGAGCGTCATGGAGTACTCTTTCGCCATGTGGCAATGGGGAACACCAGTGAGCAGCATCCCATCACCAGACAGCGATGACCAGACCCTCTTCAAGCATCTGATGCGAATCTCATCACCAGACTATTTCTCTTATGAGACCGACTTGTATTCCTTCAACGTGCAGGCAGCCAGAGAGTTAGGCTATTATGGCTACGACCTGAAACCTTTCAAGAAATACACATTCCTGAAGGATGCAGAGGACTACATGCACAAAATCATGCTGAAAGAGTCTGAGAGCAATGTAAAGTTCAATAAGAGCCTTTACAAGTACGTGACCAAATGGCTGAAGAAGAACGACCCAAAGATGATTTACATCTACGGTGGAATTGACCCATGGGGCTGTTCTGGTGTAGGTACCTGGCTGAAAACCAACAAGAAAAAGAACCTGCACATTTACACCAAGGACCGCGGAAGTCATTCTACCCGTATCAGTTCATTCGATGAGCCAACCAAGAATGAGATCATTAACCTTCTTAAATCTTGGCTGTAATGGAAGAACCTATATTGAATGAGCACAACAAAGATGAGCATGCACCTGCTCACACAGCAGAGCATCTGCTGAACCAGACCATGATTCGGATGTTTGGTTGTGAACGCAGTAAGAATGCCCATATTGAGCGCAAGAAATCCAAGATCAACTATAACCTCACCACTTGCCCTACCCCAGAGCAAGTGGCAGAGATTGAGAAACGGATGAATGAACTTGTTGCGCAAGACCTTCCCGTGACCTATGAGTTCGTGACCCGTGACAATATCCCTGCTGGTGTAGTGTTAGATAAACTCCCAGAAGATGCCAGTGAAACCCTGCGCATTGTACGCATAGGCGATTACGACCTCTGTGCCTGCATAGGCAAGCATGTGGAATCAACCAAAGAGATTGGAGCCTTCAAGATTACCAGCACCAGTTGGAACGAAGGTTCATTCCGCATTGTCTATAAGGTCAATCAATGATGCTTTCCAAACGTCTTCCAGTTCTGGAGGATGACGGAAAGAATTATCAGACTCAAGCCTACATAAAATGCCAGATTCAGTTCCTTGGCTTCGCCAAAGATAATCATGGCTAAAATGATGCTGTAAATCGGTTCCAGATTATACGTCAGATTCACGGTAAATGCCGGAATCTTTCGCAAGGCTCCGATTTGCAGCATATATTGTCCTATGGTGCAGACACTGGCTAAGATAAACAGATAGAGGAAATCCAAGCCTACCGGAATAACCTGATTCTCAGAGAATAAATACATATATACGGGAAGTATCAAGGACAAGATGAACAATCCACCCACCATTTCCCATAGCAAAAACGTCTGAGTAGGATATTGAGAAACACTGGTAGTCACACGCTTGTTGGAGATGGTGAACATGGCGGCTATTCCTGTGGATATCACGCCCAGAAAGATACCCAGACGATAGCGCGTATCGAAATGAAAGATTAACGATAAGCCCAATAATGTCAGGAAACTATAGAGAAACTCCTTGATATCAAACTTATGGTGATTCACTATCGGATCAAAGATAGCCGTATAGAAACCCACCAACGCATAGCAAACTACACCAATAGAGACATTGGAATATCGGATACTGGCATAGAAGAAAATCCAATGCACACCCAAGAGCATACCTACACCCGCCATCTTTAATGCATCTTTCCACACCACTTTTTTGAGTTGCTTCTGCATATATAAAATAGGTATAAAGAACAAAGTAGCTATGAGCAGTCGGTACCACACCAATGGAATTTCCTGCAAGCTGATAAGTCTGCCAAAGAGTCCGGTAGCACCAGCTAAAAGCACAGACAGATGAAGTTTAAGAAATGCATCGCGCATGTTTATCTTGGGTTTGAATGTTCATGATTAAAAAAACGATGCAAATTTAGCGCATTTCTCCTAAAAAGCTTATTTTTGCAAGAAGAAAATAGAATAAAAAAAGAAAATGCAGACTGATAATACATGTACCATTACCCTCCTAGGAACAGGTAATGCGCTGGTAACCAAATGCTACAATACCTGCTTTACCCTACGCACCCCTGAGACCTTACTCTTAGTTGATGCCGGAGGTGGAAACGGGATTCTGACACAGTTAGAGAAAGCCCAGATTAAATTAGGAGATATTCACCACCTATTTGTGACCCATGCACATACAGATCATATCATAGGCGTGCTATGGGTGCTCAGGCTCTTTATTCAGTATAATATGAGAGGCAGTATAGAAGGACAGCTACATATCTATGGTCATGACAAGGCTATCCTGGTGCTGAAAACCATGGTGGAGCTCATGCTTCCTGGGAAACTGCAGAAACAGATTGGCAAAATTGTACTCTTACATGAGTTGAAAGCAGAGGATTCCATTCAAGTGGGTGACCTGAACATTACATGTTTTGATATCCTATCTACAAAAGAAAAGCAATTTGGATTTACAGCGCAGTTGCCTAACGGAAAGAGACTCTGCTGTTTAGGTGATGAGCCCTACAATCCTATCAACCAGAAATATGTGGAGCATGCCGACTGGCTCCTAGCAGAAGCCTTCTGCCTATATGAGCAGCGTGAAACCTTTAAGCCATACGAGAAAAACCACGTTACGGTGAAAGATGCAGCAGAACAAGCACAGTCGCTAGACGTAAGCAACCTACTGCTCTATCATACAGAAGACAAGAATATAGAGCGAAGAAAGGAACTCTATACAGCAGAGGCGAAAGCCTACTATCAAGGGAATGTATATGTCCCTAATGATTTAGAGACCATTATCTTATAAAGAAAAAGCCCTCTGCATTCTTGCAGAGGGCTTTCATTCTTATTTTGTTTCAGGAGCCTCGTCAATTAACTCCAGGAACTCATCAAGCTTAGGAGTGATAATAATCTGAGTACGGCGGTTACGCTGCTTACCCAAATCGGTATCATTACTTGCCAATGGGTTATACTCGCCACGGCCAGCAGCAGTAAGGCGCTTAGGATCTACACCATACTGATTCTGCAATGCCATAACTACAGAAGATGCACGCAGACAGCTCAAGTCCCAGTTGTTACGGATGTTAGGACGAGAGATAGGTACAGTATCTGTATTACCCTCAATCAGCACCTCGTAATCCTTATAGTCGGAGATAATCTTAGCAATCTTGCTCAAAGTCTGACCAGCACGATCGTTAATCTCATAGCTACCAGACTTGTACAGCATATTATCAGCCAAAGAGATATAAACCACACCCTTCAGTACCTTTACATCAACCTCACTCAATTCTTCACGACTCAAAGAACGAGTCAAGTTATTAGTCAGCACCAAGTTCAAAGAGTCAGACTTAGTCTTAGCCTCTACCAACTGCTTGATATAACGGTTAGAAGCATTGATTTCATCCACCAACTTGGAGATGTTTATATTGCCTTGAGTATTCTGGTGGATACTGCTATCCAAGGTTTTCTGCAACTCTGCATAAGCAGCACGCTGCTCAGCATTACGTTTCTGAGCCTCTTCAATACGCTCCTCCAAAGACTTTACACGAGTAGCAGACTCAGTCTGACGCACCAAAGCATCTTGATAGTTCTTCTGCAATTCATCGTATTTTTTCTGCAAGTCATCTTTAGAAAGCTGAAGCTGCGCATTGGTATATTCCAAATCCTCAAACTGCTTCTTTGTTACACAGCTGGTGAGGAGACTTACTGCCAAGATAGGCAGTATAAAATAAATTTTTCTCATTTTTGTAAGTTTTAAAGAGTTAATTCCATATTAGTTTCATGTGCAAACATAGCAGAAATTCCACATATACCTTATATAACACCTGCGAAATTAACACTAATTAGTCATTTTTGAGTGTTTCGCAAACATTTTATTCGAAATGTAGAAGAATGCAGGAAGCATGACAGCGATATTCACAATCCAGCTGATAGGATAACAATACTGCAAGAACCCATATTCCTGGTGACTTGGAAAGAAAAAGAACAACCAGCACAAACGGATACCACAGATGAACATGACATTAATGACTGCAGGCACTACACTATGCCCCAAGGCTCGCATCATGCCCGACAGTATCTCATTAAACGAATGAATGCCATAGAAGGTAATCACTACCTGAATACGTAGGGCGGAATACATAACTACATCAGGATCGGAAGTGAAAAGCGATGACAATTCCGTAGCAAAATATACAATGAGCATGCTGAAGCAGAACGTAATACCAGGACCTAAAATGATACAATCACGCACAATCTTACGGCATCGCTCAATCTGTTTAGCTCCGTAATTCTGACTCATGAACGAAGTTCCTGCCTGACCGAAGGCATTTCCAATGAAGAAGCAGAAATAATCAAAGCTCAAGCTTGTGGTATTTCCGCCTACTGCAGCTGTACCCAAGCTATTCACACCACTCTGTATGAGTACGTTGGAGATATTGAAAATCATACCCTGAATTCCTGCAGGAACACCTATAGCCGCAATCTTCATCAACACATGCTTATGGATATGTAACTTACGAAAATCCAGATGCAAATCACCTTCTTCCTTACGCAAGAGGTACAACAGACACATGGAACTGATGAACGTAGCCACCAACGTGGCTATAGCCACACCTTCTACACTCATGCCACACTTGGAAACCAAGAACAAGTTCAGAAGGACATTGATGACACCACTACCCGCCATGATGTAAAGTGGACGGCGTGTATCGCCCTTACTACGCAGAATAGCAGAAGAGAAATTGAACACCATCAAGAACGGCATTCCTAAGAAGTAGATGCGGAAATAAAGCACAGCCAAATCCAGGATCTCCTCTGGGGTGGAGAGCCAAGTTAGTACTGGACGTGCAATATTCCAACCAAAGACACTCAGGAACAGACCACAAATTACGGAAAGTAAGATACTAGTATGTACAGCTTGCTGAATTTCCTTATGTCGCTCCTGACCTATGTATCTTGCAATGACTACATTTGCACCAACACTGAGACCTACAAACAGATTTAGCATCAAATTGATGACAAAGGTATTAGCACCAACAGCAGCCAATGCATCGCTACTAGCAAAACGACCTACTACGGCAATGTCTGCTGCGTTCAGCAGTTGCTGCAAAAAAGCACTGGCCGCTACAGGTAGAGCAAATGCTATCAATTTTCGGGCAATAGGCCCATGAAGCATATCAATATGCGATGATTTCATAACCTTTTTGAAAAAACGACACAAAGTTACGTTTTTTTTTATAACTTTGCATCCCGTTAAACGAGAAGTTCCAAACACATGACAGATTTTACCCAAAAACGCTGGCTTTCGTATATTCCAGTTATATTCTTGATATGTTCTCTGGCCTTGGTCATCCGTCTTTACGGATCAGATGCATTGGCTGGCGGTAGTCAGATTGCCCTTCTAACCTCTACGGGTATATGCGGTCTTATCGCCGTATTCTGCTACAAGATGAAATGGTCTGAACTGGAGAAAGCTACTTTCAATAGTTTCAATACCATTGCACAATCTATCATTATATTGCTGTTGATTGGATGTCTGTCTGGTATCTGGACGGTGAGTGGTGTAGTGCCAACCTTAATTTATTATGGATTGCAGATTATTCATCCACACCTCTTCCTGGTTAGTACATGCTTGATTTGCTGCGTGGTAAGTGTCATGACAGGTTCTTCTTGGACTACTATCGCCACTGTAGGTGTGGCACTGCTAGGTATTGGTATGGCGCAGGGATTCTCCGAAGGATGGATTGCTGGTGCTATTATTTCTGGTGCCTATTTTGGTGATAAGGTATCCCCTCTTTCTGATACTACCGTATTAGCTTCGAGTATGTCGGGAACTCCTTTGTTCACCCACATTAAATACTTGATGTTCACTACAGTACCATCATTGATTGTATCAGTGATTGTGTTTACTGTAGTAGGTTTCAGCCATCAGATTACCGATGCATCACTGATTTCCACCTATTCAGAGACGCTTGAGCATACATTCAACCTTTCTCCTTGGTTGCTGATTGTCCCAATCTTAACCGGTATCATGATTGCTAAGCGCATGCCTGCTGTTGCCGTACTTTTCATATCCTCTATGCTTGGTGCTGTGTTTGCCATTATTTTCCAGCCTACAATCATTGCTACAATTGCAGGTAGTGAAACAGTTACCAACCAGGCTATGGTAGATGGCGTACTGAAAGGTTTGTACGGCGCAACCCATATCTCAAGTGGAAATGCGGATATAGACCAGTTGATTGCTACACGAGGAATGGAAGGCATGCTGAATACCGTATGGTTGATTCTCTGCGCCATGTGTTTTGGCTCTTGTATGACCAGCAGTGGTATGTTACAGGACTTTGCTAAGATCTTTACCCGTTTTACCAAGACCAGAACTTCATTGGTGGGTTCTACAGTGGCTTCAGGTGTATTCTTTGATATGACGGTTTCAGACCAGTATCTGTCTATTATTCTCTGTGCTAATATCTTCAAGAAAGTGTACGAGAAAGAAGGCTATGAACACCGTTTGTTAAGTCGTGCCATTGAAGATTCCGCTACAGCTACATCACCACTGGTACCATGGAGTACATGCGGTATGACGCAAGCCACAATATTGAATATCAGCACTTTCACCTATCTCCCATACTGCATATTCAATCTCATCAGCCCTTTCATGAGTGTAATTGTAGCTATACTTGGCTTTAAGATCCTGCGTGTAAAGCCTATCTTAGACGAAGAGCCTCAGGATTAATGGTTCAAGAAGTCCTGTACCTTTTCCCAGACTTTCTCACCGGTTTCCACACCCTGGTTGTAGATGATATCCATCTTGTCTGGATTCATCTCAACACGACCAATCTTTAGTGTATCGTCTGGGTAA
>JAUNHZ010000054.1:0-2071 GCA_030523705.1 Bacteroidales bacterium | reverse complement strand
TGGTATTTCCGACTTTCTCCTGTGCCTGAATGTAGTCCAACTGTTTATTGTACATCTCGTGGCGATGCGCCATAGCATCTACAATCTTAGGGTATTTTCGCATAAAAAGCTTGAATATGGGCACTAAGCTTGTACGTTTCTTATAAAAGCCTGCAGGCTGGGTAAGGATTACCACATTACGCTCGTAACCCTGTTCCTGGAAATACTGCAATGGTATGGAATTACAGATTCCACCATCAAGCATGACATGACCGTCTTTCTCCACAGGATGAGAAACCAATGGCATACTAGCCGATGCACGTACCCAATCCAGAAAATCAAGCACCGTACCATCTTCCAGAATCTTATAGATTGGCTCACCGGTAAAAACATCGGTGCAGACACAGTGGAACTCCATAGGATTCTTAATAAAAGTGTCAAAATCAAAGATATCGTGATAAAGAGGGACATCATGGTAAGCTACTTGTTTATTCACTAAATCACCTGTCAGAATCCAGGAACGGATACTAGTGTACATCGGATGATTGGCAAATTGCTTATTGTAGCGTAAGGCTCTCCCTCGTTGGCGACTCTTGTAATTACAGCCAAACGTTGCACCAGCACTCACACCCACTACACCATCGAACTGAATGTCGTGGTCCATGAAAATATCCAGAATACCCGAAGTAAATAAGCAGCGCAAGCCACCTCCTTCCAAAATCAAACCCTTTTTCATCACATTTCACTTTGTATGAACTAAAAACAATGCAAATTTAGGAAAATTCCGAGAAAAATCCTATCTTTGTCCAAACCTATTTTCACAAGTACTATGGCATATTTTGAGATAGAATCAATAGAACAGTGTAATTCATACTTGGCATCGGGTAAGCCCCTGAATCAGTTGGCATTCCAGAACATTGATTTTTGCAAGGTTTCACCAAGCATAAAAGAAAGAGAAATTACTAACTGTCTTTTCTTAGGCTGCAAGCTTCCCGACGGGATGCGATGCAAACTCACCTCTTCATGTATGGTATTCCCCAACTTAAAAGTACCATATAACTGTTTCCGCTCTACCTTATATAATGCTTGGGACTTATATAAAGGTTATAATATAGAGGACGATGATTCTTTTGAACGCTGTTTTGATACCCGTGTGTATCAGCACTATCTCCGATTAGGCAAGCGCACCAGTGATATTGGGGAACATTTGGCACGTTCACTGCATGACTTGTCCATTACCGATGCCATGTACGATTTCCTGGAACAGTATGATGAAAAGATGGTAGTGGGAATCATGGGAGGACATGGACTTATGCGCACAGAACCCATATACCGTGACATCATAGAAGTAGCAAAGGACCTTACGGAACGTGGTTTCTTATTGGTCAGTGGTGGTGGTCCAGGTGCCATGGAAGCTACACATGTAGGTGCATGGATGGCTGGTAGAACCGCTCATGAAGTAGACGAAGCTGTGGCTGTGCTATCCTCTTCCCCAACGTTCCACGATGAAGGTTGGCTACACACCGCCTTGCAGGTCATCAGAGATTATCCACAGAAACACTATCACAGTTTAGGCATTCCAACCTGGCTGTATGGTCATGAGCCATCTACCCCTTTTGCAACCCACATTGCCAAGTATTTCACGAATTCCATCCGAGAAGATGAGATTCTGACCATAGCCAATGGTGGCATCATTTATACCCCAGGAAGTGCAGGTACCATGCAGGAGATCTTCCAAGATGCCGTACAGAACCATTACCTGAGTTTTGGCTACGCTAGCCCTATGATTTTCCTGGGGAA
The DNA here is from genome assembly GCA_030523705.1 of Bacteroidales bacterium. Lineage (GTDB taxonomy): Bacteria > Bacteroidota > Bacteroidia > Bacteroidales > Bacteroidaceae > Minthousia. The sequence goes on along the minus strand of JAUNHZ010000054.1, from coordinate 292 downwards.
AGACTATTGGACAAAAGAAATGCCGGTTTACAACCTTCTGAGCTATCTTACCGAAAAAGGTAAATACAAGAACCTTATGCTCACTATCACAGATGATATTCAAGAGGTTGTGGACGTTCTCACTGGTTATCCATTTGGTAAGCGTTAAAGATTTAACATTTGAGAACAAAAATTTCTTGTAATATAGGCTTGTTTTTCTAATAATGTTTTTATCTTTGCGCCCCGTAAGCAATAAATAAAAAAGAAATATATTGGAAGCAAAAGATTTACTTAGTAAGATTATAGAGACTCT
>JAUNHZ010000240.1 GCA_030523705.1 Bacteroidales bacterium | reverse complement strand
TGCTCAGGACCTTAAAATATGTTTAATGTTATAGTGCTGCGAAATTAAGGTTAATGAAATACAGTTGTCCTTTCCCGGTGACCAATGGGGTAATGTTATAATGCGCGTTACCCTTTCTATCGTACCAGGCGTTTGATGTCTTGACCACAAAGTAACCAGCCTCTATCCATTGCTGCTGTGGTACGTTCCAATGCTGTTCCGATGCTCCCAAGTACTTGAGGTCTCTCAGCATGCTGAACAGTCGGTTCTGCCCCATCTCAATACCCATGTTGCACATGAGCTTGGCTAATTCTGCCACAGTGCAAGTGTCCTGGCTTGATCCCACTGTCTGCGCAAACTCTACCAGCGGCTGTTGCTCTTCCAAGATGATGTTCTGCTCCCCAATCAAAAGGTGCTGCTCTTTCAGCAATTCAGCCTGTTCATCGATGATATTCTCCTTCTGCTTCACTGTGTTCATTAAAATCTCCACAGCCCTTTTCAAGACGGCCTCGTCACTATCATTCTCCAGCACCGGAATGTAACCGCCGGTCTTGCGGATCTGTGGAAGCACCTCATTGGTAACCCAGCGCTTGAAAGCACGTGCTTTAGGAAGCTTAGAGGATAAGATTAGTGAATAGACACCAGACTCGTTGATGAAGACTGCCTGAGTCTTGTAGTTAGAACCGGAGGGGCAAATCACCCCGGTGGTTTTATCCTCATCATCAACATGTGACTGGATAGCCTTTCTTGTGTCTTTGTACCCCAGCACCTCGGCCACATCTTTCCCCACAAACCCTACCTGTCCATCAGGCAGTTCCATCGTGCGGATCTTACCGAACTCAGGGTTTTCAAAAATTCTAATTTCACTCATTTTTTCTCTTTTTAAATTTGTTTTTCTGTTCTTGAGGAGAAGTTTGCTGGCCAGCTTTCTGCGCCTCTTTGTCGTTTGACAGGAGCAAAGGTATAGCGAAATATCCGACTGATAATCATAAATTTGCAAGAGATTTCAAGCCGACAAAAACAAACAAAAAGAAACAAAAGACAAGCCATCAGCGAACAAAAAGAGAGGACTCAGTTTACACTAAATCCTCTCCAAAATGGTATCCTTACAGCGTTTTCAAATGGTAGTTCCAGTTCGATGAAGAATACGTATAACGCCCGGCATTATACAAGACAGACCAAAGTTTCTTGTGGCAACTTCGCTCAACAACCTTGTGGTCTTTAATCAGACACTTCACATGCTCCGTAATCTCTGTCTCATCGGCCCCCTCTATGGCACGAATGAAAGAAAGTGACTCCAACCTGTCATTGCTGAATATCGGCAGCAGCTCAACCATCAGTTTCATCTCCTCCTCTGTCAGTTCATCCACAGACTTGTCAGTACAGTCAAACTGCAGTTTATAGAGACTCCAATAGAGCTCCTGCTCCTCTGTCGTCAGTTCACTAATATTAAAAAGGGAAGATAGCTGGAATATCAATCCAGGGACTACACGTGCTCTCTCTATAGCAAAACGGAATGTGCAAACCGTCTCTCCAAATTCATTTTTCATTTTTCAGTTCTTTGCACCACGCTCCGCAGGAGAGAAACCGCAGGTGTGCGCATGCAAAAAGCCCAGAAAGGGCATAAAGCCCCGTGTATAGAAAACCTATAAACCTTTTCTTCGCAATCGACAATCACACCTATAACCGATGTCTAAATCTCCTTACGAAGAATTGGTAAAGTTTATAGTATCAAATATTTATCACAAAAAAATGTACGGAAGACTCCCCGCACGGAATCCCTTGCGTATGGATACGACGAAGCCAGATGCATAAATCTGACGATTTGCACCTGAACCAAATCAAAAGCCAGCCCCTTTTTGGTAACCAGCCGATTCTCTACGATGTTGAACCCACTACTCCGTTGATTCATCGCTGCACATTAGATGTCCATGACATGCATCTTGTACAGCGGCAACGTTCTGACTATCAGTCAGAAAAATGTAGTGTTCAAAAATACTTGTTCTTATCTCACTCATTGTTATCTTAACAATAAAATCAACCTGCAAAGATAATGCAAAAACGTATCATTTGCTGATAAAAGCATTTGTTAAAATCTATAAATAAACGTAATGGAAAAGACACAAAAAAAAAGAACCCATTTACATGAGTTCTTTTCTGTTGATATTCAAATTTTAAAAGTTAATGATTACTCTATAATTTCCCAATGCCCACCCTTAGTAGGTCCTATATGCCTTATGCGACCTGCATTTTTCAACTTCAAGAGTTGTTTCTTAATACCATCTGGAGTAATTCCTACCAAACGTGCCAGTCGTACTCCTGTGATCTTTGGGTCTTTACGGATGGCATCCATAATCTTTTCTTGGGTACTTCCTA
>JAUNHZ010000239.1 GCA_030523705.1 Bacteroidales bacterium | reverse complement strand
GGATTTTGTTAAGCACAACCAACAGTATGAGCCTATAGATTATGTGCAATTGCCTCATGCAGTTCATGACCGTTACTTGATTATTGATGATGATGTTTGGTTGCTAGGTACTTCGGTAAAGGACATGGGTAGAAGCTTGTGTACGGTGATTAAAGTGGGTTTTACGCCAGAGATGGTGCTTGGGATGGTTCAGAGTTAAAGGTCTGGGTTAATGGCAACCTATGGTTCGTGGTTCATGATTCACGGTTCATGATTAAAAGATCAAGGGACGGTTCTTGAAGTGAACCCAGAAAGTTGGACACAACTGAAAGGTTCATAATGAAAAAGAATTGTAGTTTAGAAGAAAAACTCGCAGCTATTAGATTAGTAGAACAAGGGCAGTCTGCCCGTTCTGTGTCTGATAAGCTCCATTTGGGCCATCATATCTTGTATGAATGGTTATCTGCTTATAGGGATCAAGGAATTGAGGGGCTTAAACCTAAAGGAAAAAGGGAAAGAAGACTTTCATACGAAGAAAAATGTAAAATTGTTCGTGAATATCAAGAAAATGAATTAACTTTGTACCAGCTTTCGGTAAAACATAACGTATCGAGTTCACAATTAGGCAATTGGGTTCGGTTAGCTGAGAGGAATGGATTCGAAGCACTGCTTCCCAAAAAGTCAGGACATCCAAAGGCTGGTATGGTAAGAACGAAACGACTCCCAAAGGAAGAATGCGAGAAGGAGAATGAGCGCCTTCGCAAGGAGAACGAACGCTTAAGGCTGGAGAATCTCCTGCTAAAAAAAGTGAGAGCCTTAGTCGAGGAAAGAGAAGCCCAAAACAGAGCGATTGGGCGCAAGCCATCGAAGAACTAAGGCGTAATGAGCATGCGGACTTAGATGTCCTGCTAGAGCTCAAGAAGATGGCGCGTAGCACGTTCTACTATCACCTCAAGCACGGCAAGAAGAAAGACAGGTACAAGGAAGTAAAAGATATGATATACACCGTATTTCATAAGCACAAAGGTCGTTACGGCTACAGGCGTATAACGCTGGAACTCCGTAAAGATGGCTGTCTTATCAATCACAAGACAGTCAAGAAGCTTATGGACGAAATGGAACTGAAGAGCGAGGTGAGGAAGGTGAAGTTTCACTCCTATAAAGGAGAAGTTGGCAAGACTGCGCCTAATATCATAGACAGGGATTTTACAGCAGAAAGACCTTATCAGAAGCTGGCAACAGACGTGACCCAGATGACGATAGGCGGACGCAAGATTTACCTGTCACCTATACTTGACATGTGCGATGGTGAGATCCTTGCATATTCAATCACAGAGAAGCCAAACATGGAAATGGTACTTGGTATGCTCAACCAGATGTACAGGCGTATAAAGCTGCCTGAGGGCGTCGTATTGCACTCTGATCAAGGATGGCACTACCAGCACATAGCCTACCAGAATAGTCTAAAGAAACATGGCATTATCCAAAGCATGTCTCGCAAGGGGAACTGTCTGGACAATGCTATGATGGAGAATTTCTTTGGTCTGATGAAGTCAGAGCTGCTGTATCCAGGCAAGTACACATCGGCAGAGATCTTCAAGAAAGACCTGGTAGAATACATTGAATATTATAATAACGAGAGAATAAAGCTTAGATTAAATGGAATGAGCCCAGTACAATACCGGACTCAATTACTAATGAGCAATAGTGTTTAATCTGTCCAAACTTTGGGGTTCACTTCAATACTGTCATTCAGTCAATTGTCTCGACAGTGTTGAGACTGTTTCTTCATCAGGAAACACTCTTGCCACTTTCAGCATCCTAAACAGATTTGCCCGTTGATAGCCTTTTCCATAGCGTTCAGTCAATTGTCTCGACACTGTTGAGACTATCTTTGAACCATATTTCTCTTCGGAGATAGCGTCCAGCTCATTTGCGATGCAGCATCCTATTCTCCAATACGTCAAGGTTACTTCCGTATTAAGATATACGGCAATGGTGTACTTGGACTGTTCAATTATCTGTCCAATTCCATCGGAGATACGCGAGCCAATGCTCTCGACATCCAAACTCTCTTCGCTTTGTATAATATCTTCTGCCATATTTAAAATAGGTATTAAGCTATTAACCCACTAAGCCCCTATGCCATTAATCATCTGTTATCGTTTTTCGTTGATTCTTCTCTTACTCCATTTCTTAGAACCACTTAGGGGTTTCATAATGCCCTTGACGCCCACGGGCGGTTGCATTATCTTTGCAAGCGTAAGCGAGCAATAACAGCTAAATCAACTTTTTTGCCAGGACTGGCTACTCACTGTCGGGTGGCGGTTATACCGGTGGGGAAGGTAAATTATGAAAAGAATAATGGATTTAGCTCAT
>JAUNHZ010000238.1 GCA_030523705.1 Bacteroidales bacterium | reverse complement strand
ACAGCGCAAAAACAGCCAACATGGTATAGTAACCGAAACGCTCACCAGTATTAGCCAAAGCTAACACCCAAAGGCCAAGAGGCTGACCTTTGTAAGAGTAGTACAGGAAACAACCCCATACAATAAAGAGGGCGGCAATCCACCCGATTGACAAAATTTCCATATTACATTTATAGATTTAATGATTATTTCTTCACATTAGGCTGCTGAAGTCCATAGCCTTTCTTTTTATCTTCTAATAATAGCATGAATGCAATAGCAATTGCCACTACACCAAAACTTGCAAAGATAGTCATAGTCTCTGTATAATCTATATAGCCTGTAGCATCGGTGTTCTTTTCATTAACTGAACCAATCCACATTGGAATCATAGATAAACCGATATTCTGGATATAGAAAATCAATGCATAAGCAGTACCCAACAACTTCATTGGAATGATTTTTGGAACACTAGGCCACATAGCTGATGGAACCAAGCCAAAAGCAATACCTAATATAATCATCAATGCAATAGCAAGAACCCAATTGTTCAGTGGTAAAGCAAAAAACACATGAACTGCAGTCAACAAGCATGAACCGATAATCATCAGAGTAGCGCCCTTACCTATACGGTCATATAAATTACCAAATAAAGGAGTCAGAATAATCGTACCAAATGGTAGCATGGCTGGAATCAGTCCGGCAACTTCTGCATCAACCTCATATTTGAATATCATTAATTTTGTCGCAAACTTCAAGAATGGGAAAACTCCTCCATAGAACATCAAACAGAGAAGGGTCAGATACCAGAATCCTTTATTAGTGAACAATAAAGATAAATCTGCAAACTTGAATCCATCTTCTTCTGAACCGTCTACAGCTGCAGATGATGCTGCATCTTCTTTCTTATCCATCACGTTATAGACCAAGAAAGAAATCAAGCCAATGCACAAACATGCACCACCAATACCAACAGGAGCAGAAACACCGCCCATGGCATTAGCTACTGGCAATGCAAATCCCAATGCCATTGCAGTTCCTAGACGTGCAAGAGCAACCTGAAGTCCCATTGCTAATGCCAGTTCATGACCAGTGAACCACTTTACAATTACCTTTGATACAGTGATACCGGCAATTTCACAACCCACGCCAAAGATGGAGAAACCTAAAGCCGCTAGTGCAACCTGTACTTGTACATCGCCGCCAAAAGGCACCCACATTGTTCCTTCGAAAGTGTGGCTTAAAGCCCACCATTTGATCATGGCTCCAATGAACATGAGTGATGTACTCATTAAACCAGTGAAGCGGATTCCAAATTTATCCAGGATGATACCACCAAAGAAGAGGAGAAGCAGATAGACGTTCATTAATCCATATGCTCCAGAAAAGAAACCATATTCTGAAGAACTCCAGCCCATACCATTAGGGGTATCAACCGAAGCTGTCAATAATGGTTCCAAAGGTGACATGACATCGGTAAAGAAATAACCGAACATCATAGTCGTTGACACTATCACCAATGCTGACCAACGAGCAGCAGGTGATTCACTTAATTTTTTTTGAATAAACTCTGTCATATCTGTATTTACTTTTTCAGCCATTTATCTAACCAACGGAAGAATGTCCGTTGCCATAACACGCCGTTCTGTGGTTTCAGCACCCAATGATTCTCATCAGGGAAAAGAAGTAACTCTGCTGGTATACCACGAATGACAGCAGCATTGAATGCGCTTTCACCCTGATTTGTCATAATGCGATAATCTTTCTCACCCTGAATGCAGAGAATAGGAGTGTCCCATTTATCTACAAACTTATGTGGAGATGAAGCAAAGGTCTTCATAGCGTCAGCATTACTTCGTTCCCATGGCGCACCTTTCATATCCCATTGAGCAAACCACATCTCTTCGGTCTCAACATATTGTTGCTCAATATTATAGATTCCATCATGTGCAATAAATGCCTTGAAGCGTTTATCATGGTTGCCGGCGAGCCAATATACAGAAAATCCGCCAAAACTTGCACCAACACAGCCCAAACGATCTTTATCCACATAGCTTTCCTGGCATAGGTCGTCAATAGCAGAAAGATAGTCTCTCATACATTGGCCTCCATAGTCTCCGGAAATCTCTTCTAGCCAATCCATGCCAAAGCCAGGAAGACCACGACGGTTTGGTGCAATAATAATATAATCATTAGCTGCCATTATCTGGAAATTCCAACGATAGCTCCAGAACTGGCTAACAGGACTTTGAGGACCACCCTCACAGAACAGCAGGGTAGGATATTTCTTTGCAGGATCAAAGTCTACTGGATAGATTACCCATGACAACATATCTTTCCCGTCAGTTGTCTTTGTCCAGCGGGCTTCAACCTTACCTTTTTTAAGCTGGTCGTTG
>JAUNHZ010000053.1 GCA_030523705.1 Bacteroidales bacterium | reverse complement strand
GACTCTTCGGCTTCAAAGAGTCCTTTTGAAGTTTACTTGCGGATTTGAGGATGATTAGAAAATTAGCACTTTTGCTGACTTGCTTCTTTGGTGTAGTAAGTATGGCAATGGCTCAGTCAACTGTCAGAGGTACAGTCATTTCTGCCGAAGACAATGAGCCTGTAGTAGGTGCATCTGTCCTGGTGAAAGGAACCTCTGTGGGTAGCATTACCGACATTGATGGTAACTTTACCATTACTGGTGTGCCAAGTTCGGCTAAGACCCTGGTAATCTCATACGTAGGTATGAAGACACAGGAGGTAGCCATTAAATCAAACGTGAAAGTTACGCTGGCTCCTGATGCCGAGGTACTTGAGGACGTCATCGTGGTAGCTTACGGTACTTCAAAGAAGTCTTCATTTACCGGTTCTGCTGCGAATGTGGACAACAAGAAGCTGGAGCTTCGTCCTATTACCAACGTTTCTAAGGGATTGGAAGGACAGGTAACAGGTATCCTGACCACCTCTGGTTCTGGTCAGCCTGGTTCTGGCTCATCTGTCATCATCCGTGGTTTTGGTTCTATCAATGCAAACAGTAACCCTCTCTATGTGGTCGATGGTATTCCATTCGATGGTTCCATCAGTTCCATCAACCCTGCTGATATTGAGTCTATGACCATCTTGAAGGATGCATCTGCAGGTGCATTGTATGGTGCTCGTGGTGCAAACGGTGTGGTTATGATCAATACCAAGAAGGGTAAGGAAGGTAAGACTAATGTCAACTTGCGTTCTACAGTAGGATGGAGTGAGCGTGCCTTGAAGCCATACGATATGGTAGATGGTTTGGACTATGTACAGCTGAACTATGAGGCTATCCGTAACCGTTATGTATTTACCAATGGCTATGAGTGGGAAGCTGCAGAGGCTCAGGCTCGTGCAGAGTTGGGTAAGACCTTAGGTGGTGAGCGTTACAACCCATTCAAGAACTATACTTGGGATAACATCATTGACCCTGCAACTGGCATGGTGCGTACCGATGCTAAGGCTGCATGGGATGAGAAGTGGATGGATCAGCTGCTGAAGACTGGTTTCCGTCAGGAGCATCAGTTGTCTCTGAACGGTGGTACCAATAAGAACCGCTACATGTTCTCTCTGGGTTACCTGAATGAGTCTGGTTTGCTGAAGAATACAGACTTTGAGCGTTTCAATGGACGTGTGAGCTTGGATTCAGAGGTAACCGATTGGTTCAAGACTAATGCGAACATCTCTTTGAGCAACTCTACCTCAAACTTCAGTGATTATTCTGGTTCTTCTACCTCTAACCCTTGGTACACTGCACAGTTCATCTCTCCATTGTTCCCACTCTATGTAAAGGATATGGATGGTAAGAACTTGCTGGATGCAAACGGTAACCCTCAGCTGGACTATGGTGAGCGTGGCTCTTTTGCCAATGCGCGTCCTGGTTCTCAGACAGACTATAACCCACTGGGTGGTCTGCTCGACGATAAGGCATTCACCGTAAGTGATGTGGCTTCTATCCGTACAGGTGTGGTATTTGGCGGTGATACTGATAAGTTTGGTTTTGCCAAGGGCTTGAAGCTGGCTATCAACTTTGGTGCCGACTACCGTAACGCTAAAGAGACCTCTTATATGAATATGTATCATGGTAACCAAGCTTCTTCTGGCGGTTTGCTGAGCAAGAGCAGCGGTCGTACCTTGAGCTATACCCTGAACCAGTTGCTTACCTGGACACGAGACTTTGGCAAGCACAACATCGATGTCCTGGCAGGTCACGAGTGGTACAACTACAACTACCAGTACATGTCTGCAGGTAAGACCAATCTGGTAGATGGCATCCTGGAACTCCGTCCTGGTACTACCCTGAACGATGCAGACTCTTATTCTGTTGACTATCGTGTAGAATCTTGGCTGGGCCGTGTAAACTATAACTATGACGAGAAGTACTATCTGTCAGCCTCTCTGCGTACCGATGGTTCTTCACGTTTCCATCAGGACAACCGCTGGGGTACCTTCTGGTCAGTAGGTGCAAACTGGCGCGTCTCTAAGGAGGCATTCATGGAGAATGTTTCTTGGGTGGACAACTTGTCTGTAAAGGCCAGCTACGGTGAGCAGGGTAACGATAACCTGGGTACTTACTATGCATGGCAGTCACTCTATAGCTTGAGCTATGCTAATGCAAACCAGATTGGTGGTGTGCCATCATCACTGGAGAACAAGGCTATCTCTTGGGAGAAGAATGGTAACTTCAACGTAGGTATCGAGGGTGCATTCCTGGATAACCGCATCAAGCTGAATGCAGAGTACTACAACAAGAAAACCAAGGATATGCTGCTGAACTACCCAATGGCAACTTCTACCGGTTTCAACGGTTATGATGCTAACGTGGGTGACATGGTGAACTCTGGTTTCGAAGTAGAGTTGCGCCTGACTCCAGTTCGTACAAACGACTTTGAGTGGAACGTATCTTGGATGGGTTCTACCACTAAGAACAAGGTATTGCACCTGACTGCAGAGTCTCCAGAAATCATCAGCGGCTACCGTATCATTAAGGAAGGCTATCCTATCAATACCTTCTATATGCCTAAGTCTGCCGGTGTAGATCCTGCAACTGGTGCACAGCTGTACTATGCTTACAAGGACTCTAGAGGTAATGAGGTAGATGAGTACATCACCAGCAACTATAAGTTGGCTAACGACAGCAAGTACTTCCTGGGTGACCGTATCCCAGACCTGTATGGTTCATTAGGCACCGACTTGACCTGGAAGGGTCTTTCACTCTCAATCCTGACTACCTATTCTATTGGTGGTAAGGTATACGATAGCCTGTATGGTGGTTCTCTGAACGTACAGTACCAGAACAACAACTGGAACACCCATGCACTCCGTCGCTGGACTAAGCCAGGCGATGTTACCGATGTTCCTCGTGTAGAGGTGAATGGTAACATCATTGGTACAGACCGCTTCCTGGTTTATGCATCTCACTTTGCCATCAAGAACATCACACTGGGTTACAACCTGCCTAAGAGCGTATTGCGCCATGCAGGCCTGAATGCCGTACGCGTATTCGGTTCTATTGATAACCTGGCACTGTTCTCACACTTGCAGGGTATGGATCCACAGTACAACTTCACTGGTGGTACAAACTATTCTTATACTCCAAACAAGACCTATTCTGTAGGTATTGAGGTTAATTTCTAAACCATTAACAGACAAAAGATATGAAATCATTGATTAAATATATGTTTATGGGTGTGGTTGCAGGCTCTGTCCTGAGCGCTTGTAGCACAGAGGATTTGAACACTCAGCCTACTACATCCATGTCTGGTACTTCACTGATGGATAATGGTAATGCTGCTCTGGTACCATTGAACGGTATCTACAGAACCTTGTTCAGCTCATGGAGTAACCACGAGAACTTTGGTATCTCTGCATGGACTCTGGCAGCAGAGACCATGGGTGATGACCTGATTATGAACGATGCAGGCTCCGGATGGTTCTGGTATGATGGCGCATACAACGTGAAGTCACACTATAATTCAGACGACTGGCGCCCATACGATGTATGGAACGGACACTATACCATCATCTCTAATGCCAACTATATCCTGGCTGCAGAGAAGACCATGACCGATGGTGCCAGCGTAACTGCTGCTTATGCCTTAGGTCAGGCTTATGCCATCCGTGCATATGGCTACTTCACCATTGCACAGTGGTATGCCAGAACCTATAAGGGTCATGAGAGTGAGCCTTGTGCACCTATCTACACTGAGCCTACAACCCCTGAGACCCAGGGTAAGCCTCGCTCTACTGTGAAGGAGGTTTATGACCAGGCTGCAGCAGATATTGCTAAGGCTGTAGAATACCTGGGTAAGTGTAACACTGCTCGCCAGCATATCTCTCATATTGACTATGCTACAGCATGTGGTATCCAGGCACGTATCGCTCTGGTTATGGAGAACTGGGAACTGGCAAGTTCTGCAGCTAAGGAGGCTATCAGAAAGTCTGGTAAATCTATCTTACGAGTAAAAGACTTCAAAGGTGTGAATGATTCTTCTAAGGAGAATGTCATGTGGGGTGCAGAGATTATCTCTGACCAGGCTGGTATGTATGCCAGCTTATTCGCTCACATGGATGCCGATGCTGGCAAGTACGGTGCTACATGCCGCAAGCAGATTAACATTGAGCTCTATGACATGATGAGTGAGACTGACGACCGTCTGGCTTGGTGGAATCCAAACGATCCTAATAATGAGGATGGTGGCTATCAGCAGGAGAAGTTCAAGTTCTCTGACCTCCAGAACTGGCTGGGTGACTACATCTGGATGCGTATTGAGGAAATGTACCTGACTGTAGCCGAGGCTGAGTGCCGTATGGGTCATGACAAAGAAGCTCTCAAGTGGTTGAGTGACCTCATGTCTAAGCGTGATGCTGATTGGACTTGCGACAAGACTGGTACTGCACTGGGTGCATTGACTTCAGACTATACCGGTTCTCTGTTGGAGGAAATCTTGATTCAGCGTCGTCTGGAGCTTTGGGGCGAAGGCATGGGCCGTATCATGGATATCCGCCGCTGCAAGCAGGGCTTTGTCCGTACCTCTGAGCAGGGCTGGCCATCATCACTGCTGCTGCAGGGCCGTCCTACCGATGATCCAGAGTCTTACATGTGGGTCATGACCATCCCTCAGACTGAGTTCGATGGTAACGTGAATATGGATTCATCTAAGGATCAGAACCCTACCGATGACAAATAATATTGTTTCATAGTTAAAAGGAAAAATCATGAAATTAAAGAATATTGCCTTATTTCTGGTTGCTCTTCTGAGCATGTCATTGGTATCATGTGACCAGGAGAATATAGGAACGGAATACAACCTGAAGAATCAGGGCGTAAGCTTCCTTTTCAATGCATATAAGTTGCAGGCTCCAGAAGCGGATCCTGTGGTAGTGGTACCAGTTGTCCGCGGAACTACCAAGGGACAGGCTACTGTCAATATCACTGCTACCATCAAGACTGATGGCATCACAGTGAATGTCCCATCTACCGTAACATTCCAGGATGGTTCTGCTAAGGCAGAGTTGCCTATCAACTTGAGCACCATTCCTTCTGGAAAGAAAGCAACTGTTGTCCTGAGCCTGGATGAGAACGAGGTTTCAGAAGGTTCTGTGAAATCTACCACGCTGACACTCTCTATTTTGGAGACTTGGACACAGATTGGTACAGGAACCTATCATTATCTCTACTGGTGGGAAGATGAGTATGACAAGGGTCTGCCATTGTACCGCTGTGATCAGAACCCTAACAAGTATAAGATTGGCTCTTGGGGTATTGGCTCTGAACTGATATTCACCATGGACAATGATGGTAACATTGAGGTGCTGGAGAGTGAAACCGGTGACGAATACAGCAGTTATGGAGCTGTTTATGTCATGGAAACTGCCTCTTATACAGGTGAAACCAAGTATGGTGTCAGCTACTTTGAGGACGGAGTTTACACATTTAACCTGGCATATTATGTGGGTGCAGGTGCATTCGACTGGGGAGTTTGGGAGTCATTTACCTTGGATTGATTCTTAAATTTGGTATAAAAAGAGCGCCCGGAGGTCCTCCGGGCGCTCTTCTTTACTTATTGTCCGCAATTATAGCCCACATTTTTGTCATTCTGAGCGAAAAGCGAAGAATCTCGTCCAATATTGCAGAGTATAATTGGACGAGGGTCTTCTCTTAAAACCACAGCCGGTTATAATAGACGCCCAAAAAGTGTCATAAGAGAGGACTAGGGAATGCCATAAGAGACGCCCTCTAGATAGGGATCCTTATTCCATCTGGGTAAAGTCTTTTGCCAAACCACCCTCGGCCGTTTCCTTATAGAGGGAAGGAAGGTCGTGACCCGTCTGCTTCATGACCTGCACTACCTTATCGAAAGAGACACGGTGGTTACCATCAGAGAAGGTAGAGAAGATATTAGAATCCAGGGCACGGGCAGCCGCATAGGCGTTACGCTCAATGCAAGGAATCTGCACCAAGCCACAGATAGGGTCGCAAGTCATGCCCAAGTGATGCTCCAAGCCCATCTCTGCCGCATACTCAATCTGCGAAGCACTGCCGCCAAACAACTGGCAAGCTGCTGCAGATGCCATGGCGCAAGCTACACCTACCTCGCCCTGACAGCCTACCTCTGCTCCTGCAATAGATGCGTTCTCCTTTACAATGTTTCCAAACAAACCAGCAGTGGCCAAGGCATGAAGCATGCGAGTCTCACTGAATTCACGGCTCTTGGCTAAATGGTAAAGAACACCAGGGACAACACCACAGGAACCACAAGTAGGAGCTGTGACTATCTTTCCACCTGCCGCATTCTCCTCACTCACGGCCAGGGCATAGGCAAATACCAAGCCGCGGGAACGCAGGTTATCCTTGTAACCCGTAGAACGGATGTAGTATTTGTATGCCTTTCGCTGCAGGTTCAGCGGACCAGGGAGAATGCCCTCGCTGTCTATGCCGCGCTCCACCGCTTCTTTCATGGTCTTCCAAACCTCTGAGAGGTAAGACCAGATTTCTGGGCCTTCGCATTGCTCTACATATTCCCAGTAGCTGCGTCCGGTTTTCTTGCACCATCTGAGAATCTCCGTCATGGTGGTCATAGGGTAGATGTCTGGCGATGGGTTAGAGCATCCTCCATCTTCGGCCAAAGCGCCTCCACCCACACTGAATACGGTCCATTTATCCAACATATTCCCTTCTGCGTCAAACGCCTTGAACAGCATGCCGTTAGGGTGGAAAGGCAAGAATGTGCGTGGCTCCCAGATGATTTCTGTAGGAGCTACCGGTTCCAGCGTGTCCAGGATGGCCGTGTCTGTAAGGTGACCTTTTCCCGTAGCTGCCAAGCTTCCGTAAAGCGTTACTTGAAAGGATTTTGCCTCTGGATGGCGATTTCTGAACTGTTCTGCTGCATTTCTTGGTCCCATGGTGTGACTACTGGATGGGCCTGTACCTATTCGGTATAATTCTCTTATTGATTTCATGACAATATTCTTTTGCCACAAAGATAGTAATAAAAAGAGAAAATAACTATCTTTGCACCCAAATTGTAGAACGATGAGTAAAAATAAACTTTCTAAGTTTGCCGATATGGCCAGCTATCCGCATGTTTTTGAATATCCATTCAATGCCATGCAGGATGTTCCTTTTGAGATGAAGGGAAACTGGAACCGGGATTTCTTCAAGAATGATAATCCCATAGTGCTGGAACTGGGATGTGGAAGGGGCGAATATACCGTGGGATTAGCCAGGATGTTCCCTGAGAAGAATTTCATTGGTGTGGATATCAAGGGGGCTCGCATGTGGAGCGGTGCTACGGAGACTCTGAACGAGGGGCTCAAGAATGTGGCTTTCCTGCGTACGAACATTGAAATCATCGACCGTTTCTTTGCACCGGGTGAGGTCAGTGAGATCTGGCTTACCTTCAGTGACCCTCAGATGAAGAAGGCTACCAAGCGACTGACATCAACCTACTTCATGAATCGCTATCGCAAGTTCCTGGTGGAGAATGGCCTTATCCATCTCAAGACAGATTCCAACTTCTTGTTCACGTATACCCGCTATATGGTGGAGAAGAATAACCTGAATGTGAAAGTCTGTACGGACAACTTGTACGGCAGTCACCTGGTGGAGCATCCGGAGACCGAAGAGGCTTATGTACTGCGCATCCAGACCTATTACGAGCAGATGTGGATAGACCGCGGACTTTCCATCAAGTACCTACAGTTTGAGCTGGATCAGCAAACCGTGCTGGAAGAACCCGACGTGGAGATAGAGCTGGACAGCTACAGAAGCTATAACCGCAGCAAGCGAAGCGGTTCTGAGACAGGAAAATAAAAAACTAAGCATATGATTACATTATATCCAAAACTTATAACAGATACGTTGTCTACTGTCCGTTATCCTGGAACAGGAAAGGATATCGTAAGCTCAGAGATGGTGGCAGACAATATTCGTATCGATGGCATGAAAGTGAGTTTCTCCATTATCTTTGAGAAACCTACGGATCCTTTCATGAAATCTGTAGTGAAAGCGGCCGAGGCTGCCATTCATACTTACATTTCTCCAGAGGTGGAGGTGACTATCACCACCGAGAGCCTGAAGGAGGCAAGGCCTGAACCTGGAAAGATGTTGCCAGAAGTAAAGAACGTGATTGCCGTTTCCAGTGGCAAGGGCGGCGTGGGTAAGTCCACCGTAGCTGCTAACCTGGCAGTGGCATTGGCTAAGCTGGGTTATAAGGTAGGTCTGCTGGATGCAGATATCTTCGGTCCATCTATGCCTAAGATGTTCCAGGAAGAGGATGCCCGTCCTTATATGGATACCATTGGTGGCCGTGACTTGATTATCCCTGTGGAGAAATATGGCGTAAAGTTGCTCTCTATCGGTTTCTTTGTGAATCCGGACACTGCAACCCTGTGGCGTGGTGGAATGGCAAGCA
The DNA here is from genome assembly GCA_030523705.1 of Bacteroidales bacterium. Lineage (GTDB taxonomy): Bacteria > Bacteroidota > Bacteroidia > Bacteroidales > Bacteroidaceae > Minthousia. Next base: position 6,312 of record JAUNHZ010000053.1, on the reverse strand, counting down.
ATGCTTTGAAGCAGCTGGTGGGTGATGCCAACTGGGGCGACCTGGATTATTTCATTCTGGACACACCTCCTGGTACCAGTGATATTCATCTCACATTGTTGCAGACGCTGGCTATTACCGGTGCAGTTATTGTGAGCACCCCTCAGCAGGTGGCATTGGCCGATGCACGCAAGGGTATCAACATGTACATGAACGATAAGGTGAATGTGCCTATCTTGGGCTTGATTGAGAATATGGCTTGGTTCACTCCGGCAGAATTGCCTGAGAACAAGTATTATATCTTTGGCAAGGATGGATGCAAGCAGCTTGGTCAGGAGCTGGATGTTCCACTCTTGGGACAGATTCCTATGGTGCAGAGTATCTGTGAGAATGGTGATAATGGTACACCTGCAGCACTGGATGAAACCAGCATCACCGGAAAAGCATTCTTGAAATTGGCTCAGCGAGTTGTAGAGGAAACTGAGAAGAGAAATCAGAATCTGGCTCCAACGCATATTGTGGAAGTGAAAAAGTAACTCCCAAGCTGGTCCCAAGTAACTCCCAAATAAGTCCCATTCAACCGCCGTTTCTGGTGGGTTGAATGGGACTTATTTTTTATTGTCATTTATGAATTAAAAATGTCATCCTGAACGGAGTGAAGAATCTCGTCCAATCCACTGAGTATGATTGGACGAGATTCTTCGCTGTCGCTCAGAATGACAGGAGGGTGGGGTGACAATAGAGTGCGGGGAGGGTGGGGTGTCGTGTACGTGGCAAGGGGGGCTGGGTGACCGACAAGAATATAAACTAGTTTACATTCTGCATGTCGCAGAGTTTCTTGTAGTAACCATCTAGCGCTAACAGCTCTTCGTGTTTGCCTCGCTCTACAATCCGGCCTTCATGGAGTACGCAGATCTCATCGGCATTACGGATGGTGCTCAAGCGGTGGGCAATGGCAATGGTGGTACGGCTCTTCATGAGTCGCTCCAATGCCTCCTGTACCATGCGCTCTGATTCAGTATCCAATGCCGATGTAGCCTCGTCCAGAATAAGGATGGAAGGGTTCTTGAGAATAGCACGCGCAATGCTCAGACGCTGGCGCTGGCCACCGGACAGCTTGCTTCCACGGTCTCCTACGGTGGTGTTATAGCCTTCCTCGGTTTCCATGATAAAGTTGTGCGCATTGGCTATCTTGGCAGCCTCCTGCACTTGCTCCAAGGTGGCATTCTTCACACCAAAGGCAATGTTGTTAAAGAAGGTGTCATTAAAGAGAATAGCCTCTTGGTTTACATTTCCCATCAACTCGCGAAGCTCATGGAATTCCACGTCACGGACATCGGTTCCCGCAATGAGAATCTGGCCTTCCACGGCATCGTAGAATCTTGGAATCAAATCCACCATGGTAGATTTTCCAGAACCACTCTGACCTACCAGTGCCACCGTCTTGCCAGCTTCTATGGTCAGGTTAATGTCTCTCAGTACCCATTTCTGGTCGTATTTGAAAGAAACATTCCGGAACTCAATCAGCGGCTTCCCGTTCTTGAGATCAATGTGCTGAGGGTTTGTAGGGAATGGAATGGTATTCTCTGCATGCAGGATTTTGTCTATACGCTCCATGCTGGCCATACCCTTAGGAATGTTGTATCCCGCTTTTGAGAACTCCTTGAGTGGGTTGATGATGCTATACAGAATAATCAGATAGTAGATGAAATCGGCAGCTTCCAGACTGCTTGTGCCACTCAGAATGAGCGTTCCGCCATACCAGAGCACAATCACAATGAGCAGTGTGCCCAGGAACTCACTCATAGGGTGTGCCATCTGCTGACGAGTGTTTACACGGGTTATGGTGTTACGGTAATCCTCATTTGTGTTCTGGAAACGATTGTTCATCTTTTCCTCGGCATTAAAGGCCTTGATGATTCGCAAGCCTCCCAGTGTCTCCTCCAGAATGGACATGGTGTTGCTCCAGAGACTCTGTGCTGCAAGAGACTTACGCTTCAGCTGCTTGCCTACCGCACCCATAATCCAACCCATGACAGGCACAGAGATTAAGGTAAAGAGGGTAAGCTGCCAGCTCCAGATAAGCATGGTGGTGAAATACGCAATAATCAAGATAGGATTCTTGATGAGCATATCCAGACTGCTCATGATGGAACTCTCTACCTCCTGCACATCGCCACTCATTCGGGTGATGATGTCTCCCTTGCGCTCGTCGCTGAAGAAACCCAGTGGGAGAGAGGTGATCTTTTGGTAAAGCTGGTTGCGGATATCTCTCACCACACCTGTACGGATAGGGATGATGGTAGCCGAAGACAGGAAATAGGCGCCTGTCTTGAGGGCTGTCATGAATGCCAGGAAAAGACCTAATATTAATAAGGTTGTGCTGGCACCCGCAGTCTCAATGAGCTGGTTGACGTAGTAATAGAAGTTATTGATGAAATAGTCCTTTACATGCTCAATTCCCGTCCATGGCACATGCACATATTGCGTACCATCGTCTATCTTGAAGAGAATCTGCAAGATCGGGATAATGAGCGTGAAAGAGAAGATATTCAGCAGTGCCGACAGCAAGTTAAAGAACACCGTCAGGCAAAGGTACTTCTTGTAAGGAGGGACGAACCTCCTAAGGACTTTCAGAAATTCTTTCATGTTATTCTAATGTAAAGCTGCTTGAGCCTATCATGTGTTCATCGACAAAGATGGCAACTCTGTATGTTCCAGCCTGCAGATATTCCTCTACCTGCCAGATACCGCTTACTGCCAGTTCCTCGCCATCGTACTCAATGTATTTCTTGATGCTCACCTCAATGTTCTTGTTCTCAAACTTGCAGGTCTCACCATTGGTAAGTGGGGTGTTGTCAGGCTTGAGGATACGGATGTATGCATTGCGGCCTCCGGTCTTAGCCGTAGGATTGCGGGCAATGTTGAAGTTCACAATCAGCGACTTTACATCCTTTACTTTCTTGGCAGTCTTGTTGCGCTTGTTACGTGGGGTAACGGAGATGCTTGTAGCATTGAGCTGGGACGCAATGCTGACCGTCTCCTTCAGCTGCTCTCGCTCTGTGCTCAGGTTTGAGATCTGAGAGGTTGCAGCATTATATTTCTCCTTAACCTCTACATTCTCTGCCATCAGCTCCTGGTTGATGCGCTGGAGAGAGTCAATCTGCTGGATATAATGACGCATGACCGCACGGACCTCGGCCAACTCTTTACGCAGACGGGTAATCTCACGGACATCATCAGCCTTGACACGCTGCAACTCCTCTAACAGCTGCTGTGCACGCTGGCGCTCAGCCGTGAGCTGCTGTGCTAATGTGTCGTTTTGAATCGTATTCTTCAGCTCATCGTATTGCTGGGTGAATCCACGATACTCATTTTCCATTTCCATACGGTCCAGTTCCATGAGCTCCTGCATTTCCATTTTCTCATCTTTAGCCTGTTTCAAATTCATGCCCAGGTAAGCCACAGTTCCAACTAATAAAAGGATAGCTGCAGCACCTATTCCCATAAGTGTTTTCTTGTTCATCAATCCTGTTTTTTATTATTCTGGATGCAAAGATAATCAATTATTTGATACAAAGGGTAAAAGAAAAAATATTCTAAAAATCTTTTGTCACATTAGGAAAAAGCCGTATCTTTGCAAGCCGATTATTATCAAATATGAGATAATAGGCTCAGTTTTAGCACATTAAATGCCTTTGGCCGAGGTAAGTTAGCATGTGTTTCTGAGCAAAAAGTTTTTTAGTAACAATTATTTAAACATTTAAAAGAGTGGATACTTTAAGTTACAAGACCATTTCTGTCAACAAGGAAACTGCAACTAAGGAATGGGTTGTAGTTGATGCTACCGATCAGGTTTTGGGCCGTCTCGGTACTAAGGTTGCGAAATTGCTGCGTGGTAAGTATAAGCCAAACTTTACCCCTAACGCAGACTGTGGTGACAATGTCATCATCATCAACGCTGATAAGATTCAGCTGACTGGTAAGAAAATGTCTGACCGTATTTATCTGACTTTCTCAGGTTATCCTGGTGGCCAGAAGGAGTTGACTCCTGCTAGCATCTTAGCTAAGCCAAACGGTGCAGAGAAACTGTTGAAAAGAGTAGTAAAGGGTATGTTGCCAAAGAACAAGCTGGGTGCACGTCAGCTGAACAACCTGTATGTATACGCAGGTGCTGAGCACAAGCAGGAGGCACAGTGTCCTAAGTCAATCGATATTAACCTTTATAAGTAATAGCAATGGAAGTAATTAATGCATTGGGTAGACGTAAGAGCGCTGTAGCTCGCGTTTTCGTCACTGAAGGTACTGGTAAGATTACCATTAACAAGCGTGACCTGACAGAATACTTTCCATCAACTATTCTGCAGTATGTAGTAAAGCAGCCATTGACTTTGCTGAACGTGGCTGAGAAGTATGATATCAAGGTGAACCTGATGGGTGGTGGTTTCACTGGCCAGTCTCAGGCTTTGCGTCTTGCTATCGCTCGTGCATTGGTAAAGATCAATGCTGACGACAAGAAGGCTCTTCGTGCTGAAGGTTTCATGACTCGCGATTCTCGTGAGGTTGAGCGTAAGAAGCCAGGTCAGCCAAAGGCACGCCGCAGATTCCAGTTCAGCAAGCGTTAATTTTTATTTTGCGCTTAGGAATCTTCGGAAAATGTTTAGTATCTAAACTTCTAGGACTTCGCTGATGATAGCGGGCTACCTGGAAGCTGGATTCAAAAAATCAAAAAAGAAAGTAAACAATTTTAAAAAAGAAAAATTATGTCAAGAACTAATTTTGATACTTTATTGGAGGCAGGCTGCCACTTCGGTCACTTGAAGAGAAAGTGGAACCCAGCAATGGCTCCTTATATTTTCATGGAGCGTAACGGAATTCATATTCTGGATCTCCATAAGACTGTTGCTAAGATTGACGAGGCTGCTGAGGCTTTGAAGCAGATCGCTAAGTCTGGCAAGCGCGTTCTTTTTGTTGCTACTAAAAAACAGGCTAAGGATGTTGTAGCTGAGAAAGCTGCATCTATCAATATGCCTTACGTTATTGAGCGTTGGCCAGGTGGTATGTTGACCAACTTCCCAACTATCCGTAAGGCTGTAAAGAAAATGGCTACTATCGACAAGTTGACTCAGGATGGTACTTATTCTAACTTGTCAAAGCGTGAGATTCTTCAGATTTCTCGTCAGCGTGCTAAGCTGGAGAAGAACTTGGGTTCAATTGCTGACCTGACTCGTCTTCCATCTGCTTTGTTCGTTGTTGACGTATTGAAGGAGCACATTGCTGTAGCTGAGGCTAACCGTTTGGGTATTCCAGTATTTGGTATCGTTGATACTAACTCTAACCCTAACGATGTAGATTTCGTAATTCCAGCAAACGATGACGCAACTAAGTCAATCGAGGTTATCCTGGATGCTTGTATCGGCGCTATGGCTGAGGGTATCGAGGAGCGTAAGGCTGAGAAGGTTGACGTAGAGGCAGCTGGTGAGGCTGCTCCTGCTAAGAAGGCTCCACGCAAGGGCGGTAAGGCTCGCGCAGAGGAGGCTGAGGTTGCTGAATAATACATCTATTCATCTTTAAAAGATTTATAAAAATGGCTGTAACATTAGCTGAAATTAATAAACTCCGTCAGATGACCCAGGCTGGTCTGATGGACTGTAAGAAGGCTTTGAACGAGGCAAACGGTGACATGGAAGCTGCAATCGCTATCCTTCGCAAGAAGGGTCAGGCTATCGCTGCTAAGCGTTCTGACCGTGAGGCTGCTGAAGGTTGTGTATTGGCAAAGGTTGACGGTAACTTCGCTGCAATGATTGCTTTGAAGTGTGAGACCGACTTCGTTGCTAAGAACGCTGACTTCGTAGCTTTGGCTAACGCTATCATCGATGCTGCTGTTGCTAACAAGTGCCAGACTCTGGACGAGGTTAAGGCTTTGCCTATGGGTGGTGCTACCGTAGCTGACGCAGTTGTTGAGCGTTCAGGTGTAACTGGTGAGAAGATGGAGCTGGATGGCTACATGACTCTGACTGGTGAGCAGGTTGTTGCTTACAACCACATGAATGGTAACTTCCTTTGCACTTTGGTTGCAATGAACAAGGCTTGTGACGAGCAGGTTGCTAAGAATATCGCTATGCAGGTTGCTGCTATGAATCCAGTAGCTTTGAATGAGGAGTCAGTTTCTCAGGAAGTTAAGGATAAGGAGTTGGCTACCGATATCGAGAAGGCTAAGCAGAACCAGATCAACAAGGCTGTTGAGGTTGCATTGAAGAAGGCTGGTATCAATCCTGCACACGTTGACTCTGAGGATCACATGGAGTCTAACATGGGTAAGGGCTGGATCAC